>NZ_JBDPLY010000033.1:0-113239 GCF_039871695.1 Actinomadura sp. B10D3 | reverse complement strand
CTCTCTACCGAGGGCTCCACGCCCATTTCGGGGTGTTCCGATCTGTCCGCGCGCCTGCCTGCCCGTGCCCGTTCATGCCCCAGAAGTCCCTGCTGTCCTAATCGATCTTGCAGAGAAAACCTCAGTACCCGCAATTCGAAGCGGTTGGCCTTGTCGTCGCGTGTCGGAGCGACACGCACGGCGCCCCGGAACGTCCCGAGAGCCGACTCGATCGCCGGAATCTTTCCGATGACGTCTTGGATCGTCTGGCCGCGTGCCAGGGCGAAGCGTGCACGCCATCCCCATACGTCCACCACCGCGGATTGTGCGCGTGATCCGGCGAGGCCGACGTCTTTCGCGATTTCCGGCCAGGCGGCTATCTGACGATCGACACGCACTTTGGCGCGCCGTCTCCGGTGTACCCACCAGGGCACGGCGAGCATAAGCCCGCCGCCGATGAGGACGAGGGGAAGCGGACGGAACGTGATGCCCAGCGCGGTAGCGGCCGAGAGCCACCCACCGGCACCCATGGCGACGGCGGCGGCATATGCCCGCTCGATCCGCAGGGCGAGCCCGACCCGTTCCCCGAACACGGCCAGAGCCCAAGCGGCCACTGTGGCGGCAGCCAACAGCCAAGGCCACCATTCCGGATGCGTGAAGTGCATGAGCGCACCCCCAACGGCGAGCGCGGTCACCAGGTAGAGCGGTGCGAGCTCGGACCGGTATCGCCACATGGCTCGCGCGAGGAGGACGCCGGCGATGTCCGGGAACGGGCCCTCACTGTCGATGATCACCATGGGCTGGAGCCCATTGCGGCGCATCTTGTGGGCGTGCCGCCGCATCTGGCGCGTCCGGCTCATGACCGCCCCCAGGAGTCCGGGGGAAGGTGGCCTTGCGCGCGAAGTTCGTCGCGCAGGTAGTACAGCGGATCGGGTTCGGCCTCCCTTTCGGCCTTGAGGGTGGCGCGCCCAGCGGCCACCAGGTTCGCGCGGTCGCGTCGCACTTTCGACAGCACGGCGGCAAGACGGGTGATCTCGGAGACGAGCGCGGGGACGTCGGCGAGCGCGGCGTAGAGGCGAAGCCACAAGTCCTCTATGGACGGCATCGCGGCGGACAGATTCGAGACGATTTCACGCGCGGCGAGGTTGCGCGTACGGACCTCCTGAACGTTGACCTTCACATGCGGTGTATCAGGCACCAGGGCATCCCTCCCTTCGGTCAGGGGACGTCAATGCTGAGAAAGGGACTGGACGAGAACGGACACCAGTCGCCGGATTTCCGGCGCGGCGCTGGTCGCGGCGAGGAAGAACCCGAACAGCAGACACACCGCGATGTGCCAGCCACGAAGCCCCATGTACCGCCACGCGACCCACACCACCGCACCGAGAATCACCACCAGGGGAACCGAGACGTTCACAGGTCCACCCCCCTTCACAGCCACAGGTCCGGGTACCGCGAACCACGCCCACGCCGGAGCCATCGGGCGCGGGCGCGGCACTTGCGGCACCGCCGGTTACCGGGCTCCACACGCGCGCCGCACACGCAGGTGTGGCCGGTGATGACGCGAGGCATGTGCCGCATGCTCACCGCCCCGCCGGAACGCGGTCCGGGAGGTCGTCACCCGTCCGGGTGCTGAGCAGACGCCGCGAGGCCGTACCGCAACGGGAAGACTCGGCGCGCCCTCGCGCCACCCGACGCTCTTCGGCGTGGATGCCGATGACGAGCATGGCGAAGATGCCGCAGGTGGAGCCGGCGAGGAAGACGGCGATGATGGAGGCCAGGACGAGGATCATGTGCGATCACTCCTCTCGTAAGGCCCGTGTCCGGCGGGGGCGGTTCGGGCGGTCGGTGGCTTACGAGAAAGAGAGTGCGCTTGACCTGGGGGACGAGATCACTACATGACTGGACGTGTTCATGACGTCCTCATAGGGTTGACCGCGTCCTAGGACGTCCCGGAATCCGGACGGGTGCATGCCAAACGAACGTCTACGCGCAGCCCTGCTAGAGCAGGGTCTGACTATCGCCACGCTCGCCGAAGCGATCGACGTGGACCCCAAAACGGTAGAACGGTGGATCACCAAAGACCGCACCCCCTACCGGCGGCACCGCTACGCAGTGGCTTCGCGCTTGGGCGTAGATGAGACGTTCCTTTGGCCGGACGCTCTCTCCAACGAGCAAGTCACGGCAGCGTCCAGCAGCGAACTGGTGACGATCTACCCGCACCGCACGTCCGTCCCAAGGGACGCATGGGGACGTCTCTTCGCCACAGCCAAGGAAGAGATCGGCGTCCTGGTCTACTCCGGCCTCTTCCTCTCCGAAGACGCAGGCATTCACCGCACATTCGCCGAGAAAGCCGAGGCTGGTGTCCGCGTCCGCATCCTCCTGGGCGACCCCGACAGCCCACAGGTAGCCGAACGCGGCACAGACGAGGGCGTAGACGACGCCATGGCCGCAAAGATCCGCAACGCCCTCGTTCTCTACAAGAACCTACGCAAACGAGACGGCATAGAGTTCCGCCTTCACCGCACGGTCCTCTACAACTCCATCTACCGCGCCGATGACCAGCTGCTCGTCAACACCCACGTCTACGGCGTCACGGCCGCACACGCCCCCGTCTGGCATCTACGCCGCATAGCCGGCGGAGACCTGGTGAACACCTACCTGGAGAGCTTCGAACGAGTCTGGGAAACTGCCACACCCATACCGGGAGACTGACATATGGGCCGCAGAATCGACTACTACGACGATCCCAACGCCCCCCAGGCCAACAGTCTCGTACCATCCGTCAACGTCGTCGTCGAGAACGACAAGGGCGAGATTCTCATGATCCGCCGCACCGACAACGACAACTGGGCACTACCGGGTGGTGCAATAGACTTGGGCGAGTCCGTCACCCAAGCCGCCATCCGCGAAACCATAGAGGAAACCGGCATAGAGGTAGAGATCACGGGCCTAGTAGGCATCTACAGCGACCCGAAGCACGTGATCCACTACACCAGCAACAACGAAGTCCGTCAAGAATTCTCAGTAGTTCTCACTGCGCGGCCAGTTGCGGGAGATCCTACTCCAAGTTATGAATCTCGCGAAGTGTGCTGGAAATCAACTAATGCCCTCGTCCATCTAAGAATGGACGCCTCGATGAGTATGCGAATCAGGCATTTTCTCAAGACAAGTGACGCGCCGGTTGTCCTGTGAAGTGCCTGGATTGCGAACTTTGGGGTAAATCGCCATCTGTGTGAGGTTCTGAGTGGCACAATCGTGCCAGGACCTACACAAGAGATTCGAGAGGGTGTACCTTGGGCGACATGGTAAATGGTGGGATGGGCGGTCAGCCCACACCCCCGATTATGAGGCACCTGCTCAATCTGCATCGGGATGCGGACACGGTACTTGAGGAATCGGTTGCGCGCGAGCCGGCCATACTAGGTCAACTCCTGCAGCTTGATTTGGATATTGCAGTCTGGGAAGATCGAATAGCGGGACGACCTGAAGCTGAGCTACTCAAGAACGCTCGCAAGGAATTAGCTCTCGCGATCTACGCGGCATCATCGGGTCTATATAGACTAGGATACGATGGCATTCGCCTTTTTTTGGAACTTAGCTTTGCGGCGGTCTATTTTTCGGCGAATGAACTGCAGCGACGGCAATGGATTTCTGATCGTTCAGACTTCTCCTGGTCCAAGGCTCTTGATCAGGCTGATGGTGTCCTCTCAAGCAGTTTTGTGAGAGAGTTCCTGCTGGACGCCGTTGATGTCGCTCCAACGTACGCTGACCTTGCCCTCAAGAGCTACCGTCGTTGTTCTCAGTTTGTTCACGGCAAGCTCGCGGTAACGAAGAGCATACCTGAGAACCTTACCTTTTCTAGGGAGGTCTTTCTTGATTGGGCCGCTACGGGACGAGACTCTGCTACAGCCACTCTCTTTCTGCTGCTATGCAGGTATGGTAGCGAATTGGCAATAGTGGATGATAGTGAGCTCAGCTCAACGATCGAGCATTCTTTCGCTCAGCATGCATTTGTAAGGATTATATTGGGGTTGCCTGTAGATAGGGAGGAGAATGGGCGATGACTGCAGATCTCTTTTTTAGGACGGAAGACCTCCAACTAGATGAAGTCCTGAGCTATCTCGTTGAGACAAATGCCGATCGTTCGATCATTGACTCGTTGAAGGGGCGCTCTCCGGTTATCGTTAAGGGTAGTCGGGGTGTGGGAAAGTCCTTTTTGATGCGAGCCGCGGAAGCAGAACTTCGAGCGGAATTCCAAGAAAAGCGCATTCTTCCAGTATATGTTACCTTTGCATCCGCAAGTCTAATCAAAGCAGACTCGCCAGAGCGCTTTCTATCTTGGATGATCGCGAAAGTTTGCAATAGAATTGTCCGGGTGGCCACAGAGCTCGGTCTTACGCTCCCTGCTGGATCTTCCATTGCCTCGATTCAGGGTGGGAGCAGCTCAGTCAAGCCCTCTAAGATGGAGCAGATAGAAAAGGAATACGAGGAGTCTTGGAAAGGTAAGGCTGCGACTCCTGATTCATCAACAGTTCCTGACCCTGAGGTCTTGAAGGACGCTGCGGAGGACTTGTGTACTTCTGCCAATCTTAGGCGAATTATTCTTTTTGTGGATGAAGCTGCGCATGTGTTTATCCCTGCTCAGCAACGGCAGTTCTTCACGCTTATGAGAGATCTCCGCAGCCCCTTCCTGACCGTGAAGGCCGCTGTGTATCCAGGTGCAACTTCGTATGGCCACGCTTTTCAGCCAGTACACGATGCAACGATTCTGACGGTCGATCGATCCGTTACCGACTCTGATTATGCCGACAATATGCGGCAGATTGTATTTAAGCAAGAATCTAGCCTGAAGCAGACTATCGAGCGGAACGGCGAAGTCTTCGACACTCTCGCATACGCCGCCACAGGTAATCCGCGGATCCTTTTGAAGACGGTCGCGCGGACAGTACCGTTCAATCGGCGCAACGCGGAAAGTGTGCTCCGGAAGTACTACAGAGAGGAGATCTGGTCCGAACATTCTGGTCTGGCTGAGCGCTATCCGGGCCATCGCGAACTAGTTGATTGGGGGAGGGCCTTTATAGAGGGACGTGTTCTCCCTGATCTTCACGCGCGAAATCGAGGCAGGCGCTCAGAGACATCAGCGTACTTTTGGATGCACCGCGATGCACCTCAAGCAATTCGCGAGGCTTTGCGTCTTCTCTCTTATAGCGGCGTCATTTTGGAGGGAGACTCTGGCATTCGAGCCACGCGTAGTGAAGTGGGGACGCGTTATATGGTAAACCTGGGATGCTTGTTCGCACAGGACGCGGAGCCCATCAGTTCTGGAATTAAGGTCCGAAAATCGCTTTCCATCAAACGAATGGTGGAATATGGGGCGAACCACCCCGAATACCGGCCACTCGACGCTCTGTCGCTGGAAAACGTTGATATGAGTGGAAACGAAGCCCTGGAGTCACAGCTCGCGCGACCTTCTTCGTTGCTAGATGTCACTGATTTTCAGCGATCAAAGCTTGAGGAGTTGCAGCTCGTTACCATTGGAGCTGTGCTAAATGCCGATGAAGCCGTGTTCAAGCGGGCGCATTACGTCGGTGAGATACGTGCTCGGCAGATGCGTAATGCGGCAGTTGCTGCCGTGCTTGAGTACCTCTCGGGTTAATACTTTTTATTTGTCGCATTAGTTGCTCGCTTTCTCCTGAGACAATTGCTGTTCAATGATGCTCACTGCGCCGGTAAGTTGTGGCGCAGCCTTGTTAATTGCTCTTGCGACGAGGTGCCCGTCTCCATATCTCGACAATATTTCTGCAATGCGCTGCTCCACAGACAAGCTGTGGCCATTTGGACTAGTTGTCATATCGCAGTAGATGAGTGAATTGCTCAATTTGGGTGGTATAGCACCAAACTCTTGACTTAGCTCGCCGAGTAGCGCGCGTTCACGGGCTTCGATGATGGCGCAGGAGTGATGGGCTACCAGGCGGTATAGGTGGGTGTCGGCGTGGTGGGTGTCGCGGAGGTAGCGGGCGCCGTCCAGGGGATGGAAGCCCGTGTCGACGAGGTCGGGGGCGTAGCCGATGTCGTGGAGCCAGGCGGCGGCCTCTAGAAGGTCGGCCTCGTCGCCGAGGATGGGGGCGAGTGTGCGGGCTTGGCGCGCTACGCCCTGGGTGTGGGCCCAGCGGCGCGGGAGTGTGGTCTCTAGGTGCTTGCGTGCGAGCTCGCGGGCCCATGCTGGGGTGTTCTTCTTCATGGGCTCGACGCTATGAGGATGCGTCTGGACGTCCACGGGCGTATGTGGATCATCTGGGGACGTCTTGGCGGACGTAGCGTCCTTTGCCGTGGACGCAGGTGACGAGGCCGGCGGTTTCGAGGGCGATGAGGGCAGCGCGGGCTGTGAAGCGGGATACGCCGTGGTGTCGTGCGAGTTGGGCCTCGCTGGGTAGCGCGTCGCCGGGTTGGAAGTCGCCTGTCTCGATCTGGTGGCGCAGGTTCGCGGCGATGTGCTCGGCACTGGTTCGTGGTTGGGCGGTGGCCTCGTTCTGGACGAATCGTCCTAGGCCGGAGCGGACGGTGACGAGTCCATTGGCTTGCAGGGTGGACAGAGCCCGCCGCACGGTGTTGCGGGCAACGCCGAATTCAGCGCATAGAGCGGCCTCACCCGGTAGGCGGGTGCCGGGGGCGTAGGTGCCGTCCGTGATGCGTTGGCGTAGCGCGTCTGTGATGCGCGCGTAGGTGCCCCATGCCGTGCGGCGGGTCATGTCAGAGCCGCTCGTCCCTCAGCAGGTCGAATGCCGCTGATACCCAGGGGGTGAGCAGGATGGCGAGTTTGTCAGCGGCGAGTTCGACGTCCCTGCACGGCGTGAGCCACAGGCCGGTGCTGGACTGGTACCACCAGGTGCCGTTACCCCAGGCCACGGACACGCTCTCGCCGATGGTCGGGGTGCACTTGGAGTACACGCGGAGGAGTCGGCGCGGCCCGGTCATCCGGAGTTGGGTCATCCAGCCGTCTCGGCGCATCACCAAGGCGAGAAGCGTGAGGTGCCAGCGTGCGCGCCATGGGCCGCTGTAGGTGGGTAGAGGGGACGCGGGCGGTGCATCCGGGGGAATACGCACCGACCACGCCACCTCCGCCCCACCCCATGAGGCCGCGCTCCCCTTCGCGGCCTCCTCTGGCGACGGCTGTGGGGAATGGTCCCGCGCCATCACCAGGTCTCCACGCGTCGCACTTCGGCGCGAGCGGCCTCGTTGACGAGCGCCTCACGTAGTGCGGCGGGGCTCGATCGGATTACCGTGGGGTCCACGCCGGCGTGCGGGTCGTGCAAGCTCGCCACCCAGTCTCCGAGTCGTCCGTCCCACTTCACGGCGCGCCAGATCCGGTGACCGGTGAAGTCACGGCGCAACTCGGTGAGCGCCTCGTCCGCCGCACGTGCATCGGTCTCGTGGGGGTTCGGGTTGGCCTTTTGGGGCCATTCGGTGGGCATGGGGGCTCCTTGACTTCCGTGTAGATCTCTGGGGCGAAGTGGTGCCTTCGCGGTGTGTCTTGAGCCTTCCGTCCGGGGTGGGACCTCTCCATCGGCATCTAGGGACGTCTAGGGACGTCTTCTGTTAGCGTCGCTTGTGCGTCGTTGTCGCTTGCATCTGCGGGAGGTCCGGTGAACGACTTGTTGAGGCGTGCCCTTGCCGACGCGAACCTGACCGAAGCCGGCGTTGCCGCACGGCTGGGCGTGGACCCCAAGACCGTCCACCGATGGATCGCCGGACGCATCCCCTACCCACGCCACCGGACGAGGGTCGCCGCACTGGTCGGACGCGACGAGACCGATCTATGGCCGCACGTCGCCGTGTCGAGCACGCAGGTAGAGACGCCGGTGATTGAGATCCTCGCGACCTACCCGCACCGATGGGCCGTCCCACGTCCGGTCTGGCACCAGCTCTTCCAAGCTGCGCAGAACGAGATCGGCATCCTGGCCTACGCGGGTCTCTTCCTCGCCGAGGACACAGGCATCATGCGCACGCTCGCCCAGAGAGCACATGAGGGCGTCTCGGTGCGGATCCTGCTCGGCGACCCGGACGGAACGTGCATCGCTGAGCGCGGCAGCGACGAGGGCGTAGGCGAGTCCATGGCCGCGAAGATCCGCAATGCGCTCGTCCACTATCGGGCTCTACATGACGTGGACGGCATTGACATCCGGCTGCATGACACGGTGCTTTATAACTCGATCTACCGCGCTGATGACCATCTACTGGTCAACCCGCACGCTTACGGCATCGCAGCGTCCCATGCCCCCGTCCTGCACCTGCGGAGGGCGGAAGATGGCGACATGGCGAGCACATACCTGGAGAGCTTCGAACACGTGTGGTCGAACGCATCATGGCCTGAATAGTGGATAGCTGAGAATCGACGGGAGTAGAATGAACATAATGCTACGGGGAATCAAAGTGTGAGGGAAATTCATGTTTGGATCTGTGCAGCGCCGTCAGAAGTTGCAGCAGCTCATAGCCGAGAATGAGGTGTTTGAGACTGAGATGTCCCGCTGGCAGCAAGGTGCCGTTCCCTCTGATGAGGAAATTCGAAACGTTCAGCGTGATTACGGGGCGTGGTATGGAACCGCCAAGACAATGCTGACCGGCGATCAGCGAGATAAGTTCATTGATATGTATGAAGGGGGAGCGTGGACTAATAGGGTTCGCACCTTTCTTTTGGACCCTTTGGCGAGAAACGATTTTTATGAGGAAGGGGTGGACAATCCGCTTGTTAGTAAATGGAAGGTTGAGTTTCAAGGGACGGTTCGCGACTCTCTGGTCACACAACGTCAAATTCTGATCGAAGAACTCCATCAAGAGAGTGATGTAATCGGCGCCCTGGACGAACTTGCGGCAACCTTTCAGAGATTTCCAGACTATCTGCGCACTCTGAAAAATAAGGCATCGCAGAACGTTCCTGCGCCCAATATTTTGAAAGAAAAAGACCTGCAGATTGTCGTGTTGTCACTTCTACGCCTGCTCTATGTGAACGTGAGTGACGAAGATCCTTCCCCCAAGCATGGCGGTGGGAGTTCAATACCGGATTTCACCATCCGCGACATTGGTGTTGCTGTTGAGACGAAGATGGTCCGAGAAGGGCAAAGGGATAAGGATGTTGGCGCGGAATTGCTGGTGGATTGGGGACGTTATCCAAAACATCCCGACTGTCAAGGAATCCTTGCCATAGTCTATGATCCGAAGGAAATTCTCGACAACCCGAGATCTCTTGAGATTGACCTGGCTCAGGATGGTCCTGGCACCCCAACCAGGGTCATAGTAATTCGGTAGCTCCTCGATCATATAAGGAAGAAACCCCAGGCACTCCACTGTCTTGGGGGTGCCTGGGGCCTCGTGATTCAGGCGGAAATGACCTGTTCCGCGTTGGTAATGATTCGCTTGACCTTGCGGCGGTCGATGCCGTGTTTTTCGGCTAGGTAGCGCTGAGAGAGCGGGCGGCCAGGGCCCTGCAAGCTTGCCTTGTACTCGTCCAGCACTGCCTGTTCTGGTGTCTGCTCCACTTTGGTGCGGGGCTGTTCCGGGTTGGTGCGTTCCTCGTCTTGGACGAGGTCGCCACGTGCGGCGCTGCGGGTGAGGGTCATCAGGAGTTCGAAGGAGCCGACGAGGGCGAGTGCCGGCCATGCGCTGACTACTGCGCCTATGACGCCGTGGGACGCGCCGTGTGCCACGTTGGCGCCTACGGTGGCCACGATGCCTACGGCGAGGCTCCACTTGGCCAACGGTGGTGCAGGGTGCTTCCGGCGGCTTGCGTCCAGGATCACCATGGACGCTGCCCAGATCAGGCCGTCCACCGTGAACGGGACGAGGCGCGCCGTGGGGCCGGCCTCGCCGTGCGAGTGGACGAGTTCGTAGGCGTGGCGGTACGAGATGACGGCTGCCACGGCGGCTACCGCCACCACGGCGAGCGCGGTTGTGATGCGGATGAGGCGGTCAGTCACGGCCGAGTTCCCTTCGCCACTCGATCACGCATGGGTCGTCCTCGCCGTGGGTGATGCGGCGTTCGGCGAGCATCAGGGTTGTGATGGCCGTGTTGCGGTCTAGGGGGCGTGGGCTTGTGGTGGCGTGCCACCAGCAGTCTGTGCGGGTGGCGGTGGCTATGACCTCGCCGTTCGCTGTGGCGGTCATCGTGGCCTCGGTGATTTCTAGGGCCATGAAGACCCCCTCCTCCCTGCTGAGAGGGAGGGGAGCCAGGGGAGCCAATCTCGGGAGCCAACGTAGGTCGGGTTAAACCGACCATGATCGACGGTGCCGGACGGTTCCTCTGGCTTCCCTCCCTTGTTTTCGCAGGTGAGCGGCTCCTTAGACGACTTCCCGAGACTCAGCCGGACGAGGCGCAAATAAGTCTCACTCAGCCCTTCCTTAACGCGGGCATAAGGGAGGGGGCTTGGGGGGTGGGGAGTGGGAGGTTCTTGGCGTGGCACTGCGAATGGGCAAAGACACCGGTTCGTTCGCCCCCGGTTCGCCGGGGGTGCGGATGCGCCCCGCGGTGGTGGCCCGGGCCTTCCAGGCGCTGCCGTCGGCGCACCGTGAGATCCTCACCGAGACGGTCTTCAGGGACCGGTCGGTCAATGAGGCCGCCGCCTCGCTGGGGGTGCCGGTGGACGTGGTGAAGGTCCGCGTCTACCAGGCGCTCCGGGCGCTGAGCGCGGCCGTGGAGGCGCCGCGTCAGACCGTCTGAGAGAGTTCTCGGACGATCGTGGCGAACGCCTGGACGAGCGGGCCGTCGTCGTCCCATGCGAGCGCGACGCGTAGCGGCTCCACGTCCGTGAGGGGCACCCAGGTGAGGCCGGGGCGCGTGTAGTACAGCGCCATGCTGGACGGCGCGAAGCAGATGGCCGTGCCCTCGGCGACCTGTTCCAGCATTTCCTCGACGTTGTCGTTGGTGGGTCCCCAGCGTGGTTCGGACCCGTCGGGGCGGGGGTTGACCGCCCACCAGTCCACCCAGGCGCGAGGGGCGCGCCTGGTCCACATGAGGGGCTCGTCGTTGACGTCCATGATGGAGACGCTCGCCGCGGAGGCGAGCGGGTGGGTCGTGGGGAGGCCCACGACGCGGGGCTCGGTGTGGACGAGCTCCGAATGCAGGCCCGCCAGGTCGGCGGGCAGCCACACGAACGCGACGTCCACATCGCCGGCGCGGCGGGCTGCGATAACCGTCCTATGACGAAGATCTGGTTGATCACCGGGGCCAACTCGGGATTCGGGCGGGCGATCGCGGAGGCGGCGCTGGCGGCCGGCGGGACGGTCGTCGCGGCGGCGCGGCGGCCCGAGACGCTGGACGATCTGGTGGCGCGCCACCCGGGGCGGGTCAACGCCGTCGCCCTGGACGTCACCGACCGGGCGCAGGCGGCGGACGTCGTCGCGGACGCCGTGCTGTGGCACGGGCGCGTCGACGTGCTGGTCAACAACGCGGGGCGAGGGGTCATCGGCGCCGTGGAGGAGACCACGGACAGGGAACTGCGCGACCTGATGGACCTGCACTTCTTCGGCCCGGCGGCGCTGACCCGGGCGGTCCTCCCGCACATGCGCAGGCAGGGGAGCGGGGCGATCGTGCAGATGTCCAGCATGGGCGGCCGGTTCTCGCTGCCCGGTGTGGGCGCCTACTCCGCGACCAAGTTCGCCCTGGAGGGGCTGTCGGAGGTTAAAATGGGTTGCCGGGGCGGGAACCGCCCCGGCACCATGGACGTCGAAGGCAACGAGATCGGAAGGAGAGGGAAAGATGCGAAGCCATCGAATGCACAGCAGCCCTTCCGGTCGCGGGAGCCGCCGAAGGACGTGACACGTCCTGACGCCTGACCGCCCGGATTATGACGGGCGGTCTTTTTGTTTTCCTGGAGGGTTGGCCGAGCGGGAAGGCAGCGGCTTGCTAAGCCGTCGTCAGGGTCACCCCTGCGCGAGTTCGAATCTCGCACCCTCCGCGCTGAGCAGGGACGCTGGTGCGTCCGGCGGTCTCATAAGCCGCCGATTCCCGCGCTCAGCACGTAAGAGAAACACGTCTTCGTGGCGCAGTGGAGAGCGCGCCGGGTTGCGGACCCGGAGGCCGCAGGTTCGAATCCTGCCGAAGACACGGCCTGCGTGGTGTAGTGGTCTGCACGCCGGTTTGTGGTACCGGAGGTGTCGGTTCGATCCCGATCGGAGGCCCTGAGAGATATTGCCCAGGCGCTGGCGTCCTGTTGCCGTGCGTTTGATCAATTCCGGAAATGCCCTACCGCATGGACATCTCCTCGTTGAAGGCGTGCCTGACCGCCTTCGGCGTGCTCGCGCTCGTCGCCCTCGGCGGTCCCGTGCGGGCGGAGCCGGGGCCCGCGCCGTACCTCGATCCGCGGCTGTCGGTCGAGGACCGGGTCGAGGACCTGCTGGACCGGATGAGCCTGGACGACAAGCTCGGCCAGATGACGCAGCCCGAACGCCGGTACATCACCCCCGAGGAGATCACCCGCCACCGGATCGGGTCGGTGCTGTCCAGCGGCGGTTCCGCACCGGTTCCCAACACGCCGCGGAGCTGGGCGGACATGTACGACGCCCTGCAGCGGGCCGCGCTCGCCGGGCCGCTGCGCATCCCGCTGATGTACGGGGTGGACGCGGTGCACGGCCACAACACGGTGGTCGGCGCGACGATCTTCCCGCACGCCATCGGGCTGGGCGCGACCCGCGATCCGGCCCTCGTCCGCCGGATCGGGGCGGCGACCGCCGAGGAGATGGCCGGGACGGGCGTCGACTGGAACTTCGCGCCCTGCGTGTGCGTCGCCCGCAACGACCGCTGGGGACGGACGTACGAGTCGTTCGGCGAGGTGCCCGAGCTGCCCGCCGCGATGACGACGCTCATCGACGGGCTGCAGAGCGACGAGCCGGGCCCCGCGTCCGTCCTGGCCACCGCGAAGCACTACGTGGCGGACGGGGGCACCGAGAGCGGAAAGGATCGGGGCGACGCACGGATCTCGGAGGAGGAACTGCGCGCGGTCCATCTGCCGCCGTTCCGCGCCGCCGTGCGGAGGGACGTCGGCGCGGTGATGGTCTCCTACAGCTCCTGGAACGGGCAGAAGATGCACGGCGACCGGTACCTGATCACGGACGTCCTCAAGCGCGAGCTGGGCTTTGAGGGCTTCGTCGTCTCGGACTACAACGGCATCGACACGATCGACGGGCGGCCGGGGTTCACCAGTGAGGAGGTCGCCACCGCGGTCAACGCCGGCATCGACATGGTCATGGTGCCCGTCGAGTGGCGCAGGTTCATCGACTACCTGCGGGACGCGGTGAAGCGGGGCGACGTGACGATGGCCCGCGTCGACGACGCGAACCGCCGCATCCTGACCAGGAAGTTCCAGCTCGGCCTGTTCGAGCGCCCGATGGCCGACCGGACGTACCTCGCCTCGGTCGGGAGCGCCGAGCACCGCGGGCTGGCACGGCGCGCGGTCGCCGCCTCGCAGGTGCTGCTGAAGAACGACGACGCCCTCCCGCTGTACGACGACGACAAGGTGTTCGTCGCCGGGCGCGCGGCCGACGACATCGGCATGCAGTCCGGCGGCTGGACGATCACCTGGCAGGGCGGGACGGGCCCGGTGACGCCGGGCACCACGATCCTGGACGGCATCCGCAAGGTCGCGGACCCGTCCGCGACCGTCACCTACAGCCGGGACGCAACGGGCATCGACGGGTCCTACGACGCGGCGATCGCGGTCGTGGGGGAGCGGCCGTACGCCGAGTACCACGGGGACCGGCCGGGTGCCATGGGCCTCGACGACGCCGACCTGGAAACGATCGGCAGGCTCCGCGCGTCCGGGGTCCCGGTGATCGTGGTGCTGGTGTCGGGCCGCCCCCTGGACATCGCCGCGGAACTGCCCGGGTGGGACGCGCTCGTCGCGTCCTGGCTGCCGGGGACCGAGGGCGCCGGTGTCGCCGACGTCCTGTACGGCGAGACCGCCCCGACCGGCCGGCTCCCGGTGACCTGGATGCGCAGCGCGTCCCAGCAGCCGATCAACAGGGGGGACGGCAAGAAGCCGCTCTTCCCCTTCGGCTACGGCCTCACCTACGAGTGAGCATCTCCTGCAGCTGATCCGCGACGACCACGGCGCGGCGGTCGCGGCCGAGGCGGCGCGCCTGACGATCGCGGCGCCTCCGCGTCCCGCCGACCAGGTCCAGCGCGTCGCCGACCCGGTCCCCGCCGAGCCGGACGCCTCGCCGGCGCCGAGAGAACGGAATAGAGATGCCGCTCAGTCGGCCGACGCGCTCAGTGCCTTCTGGAGGTCCTCCGCCGCCTGGGCGACCGGCTTCTTCCCGGTGATGGCCGCCGTGACGTGCTCCTGGATTGCGGTGCTGACCTCGTTGTACCGGACGACCACCGGGCGCGGCTTCGCCTTGTCCATGCCCTCCTTCAGCACCGGCAGGTACGGGTACTTCTTGATCATCTCGGGCTGGGTGTAGAGGGCGGCCAGGGAGAGCGGGAACGACTGCGCGCGGCCGTACTCGTTCTGGACCTCCGGGCTGACGATGTGGGCGATGAAGTCGCGCGCGGTCGCCTGGTGCTCGGAGAACGCCGACACGGCCAGGTTGTTGCCGCCGAGGGTGCCGGAGCCGGGCCCGTCCTTGCCCGGGATGGGGGCGACGCCGAACTTGCCGGCGACCTTCGAGCCGTCCTCCTCGGACGCGAGCGCGTACACGTAGGCCCAGTTGCGGTGGAAGACGAGGTCGCCTTCCTGGAAGGCGCGGCGGCCCTCTTCCTCCTTGTAGGTGATGGCCTTCTCGGGGATGGTGCCGTTCTCGAAGCCGTCCACGAGGAACTGGAGGCCCGCCTTGGCCTGCGGGGTGTTCACCCGCGGCTTGCCCGACGCGTCGAAGACCTCGCCGCCCGCCGACTGGACGGCCTCGGAGTAGTTGACGGTCAGCCCCTCGTACTTGCCGAACTGGCCCGCGTAGCAGCCGATGCCCTTGCCCTGCGGGATCTTCTGGACCTTGGCGCAGTCAGCGGTCAGCTCGGCCCACGTCTTCGGCGGTTCCATGATGCCGGCCTTGGCGAGGAGGTCCTCCCGGTAGTAGAGGACGCCGGTGCCGGTCAGCCACGGCGCCGCGTACAGCCTCCCCCGGTACTTGCCGGTCCCGAGGGCCGCCGGGACGAAGGAGGAGGTGTCGAGCAGGCCGTCCGGCAGCGGAAGGACCCAGCGGCGCGCGGCGAACTCCGCCGTCCACACCGCGTCCAGCCGGACGACGTCGTAGGCGTCCGACTTGATCTGCATGTTCTGGACGAGCTGCTGGCGCGCCTGGTCGCCGTCCTCGGGCAGCTCGACGAGCCGGACCTGCTCCTTGGGATGCCGGTCGTTCCACGCGGCGACGAGTTTCTGGACGGTCTGGGTGAGGTCCTTGCCGGTGGCGACGGTGATCGGGCCGCGGCCGTCGTTGCTCGCGGGCGCGCCCGAGCCGCCGGAGTCGCCGCACGCGCCCAGGGCGAGGACCAGGGACAGGGCCGCCGCGGCTCCGCACCACAGGGGTCTGATCGTCATGGGCGCACCGTGCCTTTCGCGGGGGTGTGATCGCGGGCGAGGTCGACGACCGTGCCGGCCAGCCGCGCCCGTTCGGCGGCCCAGACGACGCGGTGCGAGGCGAGGCTCTCCCGTGGGCCGGAGCTGAGCGGGGCCGGGTCGCCGCCGGCCAGCGCGGCGGCGAAGGCGTCGGCGAGCGCGTCGTCGGCGTGGTCGTGCCGGCCGTCCGGGGACGCCTCGCCGGGCTCGACGACCTCCAGCTCCCCGGTGACGAAGTCGCGGACCGAGATGCGCACGCCGTTCCCCTCCAGGCAGCCGGACGTGCCGAAGACGCGCGTCTGGCGCTGGGCGGCGGGGGAGAACGCGGTCATGGTGAACACGCCCGTCGCGCCGGACGGGAACTCCATGTTGACCACCTGGTGGTCGACGACGTCGTTGTCACAGGCGTAGACGCAGCGCCCGTACGGGCCCTCGCGCAGCGTCCGCAGCACGCCCTCCTCGGTGCGGTCGTCGGTGACCGCACCGAGCGGCCAGGCCTCGCGGCCGGGATCGCCCAGGCACGACAGGTACAGCCGCGTCGCGGAGTAGGGGCAGCGCGGCTCGACCGCGCAGTCGACGCAGCGGGCGGCGGCGCCGGCCGGCCGGTTCTCCGGACGGAAGTGCGACAGCCGCCCGAACGAGGAGACCCGTGCCGGGATCTCGCCCATCACGTGGATCAGCCAGTCGACGTCGTGGACCGACTTGGTCATCAGCATCGGCCCGGACTCGTCCGCGCGCCGCCAGTTCCCGCGCACGTAGGAGTGGGCGTGGTGCCACCAGCCGACGGGTTCGAGGTGCTGGACGCTGACCGGGGCGCCGATCCGTCCGTCGGCGATCAGCCCGGCGAGGGCGCGCGTGTACGCGGTGTACCGCAGTACGTGGCAGACGGCGAGCATCACCCCGGCGCGCTCGACGGCCTCCACGATCCGCAGCGCGTCGGCCTCGGACGTCGCCATCGGCTTCTCCAGCAGGATGTGGCAGCCCAGCTCGGCGAACCGGATCGCGGGCTCGGCGTGCTCGGCGTCCTGCGTCGCGATGATCACGCCGTCGGCGACGCGGCCGGCGGCGGCCATCTCCCGCCAGCCGGCGAACGCGCGCTCCGGCGCGATGCCGTGCTCGGCCGCGAACCGGGCGCGCCGCGCGGGGTCGGGCTCGGCGACCGCGACGACCCGGCCGGCGCCGGTGTCGCGGATCCGCGCGGCGTAGCCGCGGCCGCGCAGTCCGGCTCCGGCCACGGCGATCGCGGGGCCCGTCTCGTGCATCGAGTGACCACTCCTGACCTGGGTAGTCTAAGCGCCACCGGGCCCGGCACCGGTATTACGCAACTACCTTTCATAAGTAGGTTGGCAATAATGTCGTCCGTCCGCCGATCGCTGTCAAGGGGTGCCGTGCCGCAACACTCTCTCCACGGAGGCGACCCCTCGGTGCTCCGCCGCCTCAACTCGGCGGCGACCCTGCGGGCGCTGCGCGACGGCGGCGAGGCCACCCTGTCGGAGCTGGCCCGCCGGGTCGAGCTGTCCCGGCCGACGACCGAGGGCGTGCTCGGCGGTCTGATCGACCGCGGCCTGGTCACCGAGGACGCGCCGAAGCCCGGCGCCGGGCTCGGCCGGCCCGCCCGCCGCTACCGGTTCCGCGCCGAGGCCGGCCACGCCCTCGGCATCGACATCGACGCGCACCGGGTTCGGCTGCTCGTCGCCGACCTCTCCGGCGACGTCGCCGGCGGCCACTGCGCCGCCCTGGACGCGCAGGCCCCGCCCGGCGAGCGGATCGCGACGGTGCGCGCCGCGGTCCGGACGTGCCTGTCCGCAGCGGGGATCGACCGGCGGTCGCTGTGGGCGGTCGCCGCGGGGACCCCCGGCGTCGTCGCCCCCGACGGGACGGTCACGTCCTGCACGGTCGTGCCCGGCTGGGAGGGCGTCCACCTGGCGCGCGAACTCGGCCGCTCGTTCTCCTGCCCGGTCCTCGCCGAGAACGACGCGAACCTCGCCGCGCTGGCCGAGCGGTGGCGCGGCGCCGCCCGCGACGCCGACGACGTCGTCTGCGTCCACGCGGCCCTGCACACCGGCACGGGCGCGCTCATCGGGGGGCGGCTGCACCGCGGCCGCTGGGGCGCCGCCGGCGAGATCGGCGTCCTGGACGAGCTGGGCCTGCGGGGCACCACCGAGACGCTGGTGCGCGACGCCGCGCCCGGCCCGGCCTTCCAGCGCGCGGAGGAGGTCCTCGACGCGGCGCTGGGCGGTTCCCCCGAAGCGACGGCCGTGGTGGAGGGGCTCGCCGAGCGCATGTCGCGCGGCATCGCGGCGATGGCCCTCGCCCTCGACCCGGAGATGGTCGTCGTCGGCGGGCCGCTGATCAGGCCGGGCTCCCCGCTCGTGAAGGAGGTGCGCCGGCGGGTCCGGCCGCTGTGCCTGAGCCCCGTCCGGATCGAGGAGTCCGAGCTCGGGGACGAGTCGGTCGCCCTCGGCGCCGTCCGGCTCGCCCTGGACCGGATCGACGAGGACCTCTTCCGCCTCGACCGGAGCCCCGCCCCGGACGGCGAGACGGGCTTCGGCGAGGAACGCCAAGCACGGCCGTCCCCGCTGTCATGAAGCGCCACACCTCACGCGATGCGTTGACCGCGGCGTGACCCGCACCTAGCGTCCCAGACGTAGGTGATCGACATACGGGTGTCGTCAGGGGGCCTGCCCGCGAGGAGGCGCCGCGCCGATGACCGCGTTCCCCCGACTCCGCGCCCGCGGCCGCCATGATCGTCACGTGTACCGCATGCTCGCGGTGTGCCTCGCCGTGCCGGCGCTCGCCGTGTCGGCGCTGCAGGGCCTCGCCGCGGCCCAGCCCGGATCCGCCCCGCCGTCCGACGTCTACACCTACCTGGACGATCCCGAGATGGTGGGGGAGGGGCAGGAGGCCCCGCACGCCGTCCTGCGGCCGTACGAGGACGTCCGCCAGGCGGCCGGCGGGAAGGGCTCGCGCTGGACGAGGTCGCTGGACGGCGACTGGCGCTTCGCCCTCGCCGACCGTCCCGCCGAGGTGCCGTCGGGGTTCTACGAGCAGGGTTACGACACGTCGGACTGGCGCCGCGTGAAGGTGCCGCACACGTGGCAGAGCGACCGGCTCGACCACCCCATGTTCCGCAACATCCCGACCGAGGTGTGGCCGGACGACCCGCCGAAGACGCCACGCGACATCAACCCGACCGGCGCGTACGTGAAGACGCTGAACGTGCCGGGCACCTGGGACGGACGCCGGACGTTCCTCCGCTTCGAAGGCGTCGTCAGCGCGTACTTCGTGTGGGTGAACGGCAAGTACGCCGGCTACGACCAGGGCGGCTACACGCCCGCCGAGTTCGACGTCACCGACCTCGTGCACAAGGGCGCCAACACGGTCGCCGTCCAGGTGCACCGGTGGAGCTCCGGCTCCTACATGGAGGACGTCGACCAGTGGCGGTACAGCGGCATCTTCCGTTCCGTCTGGGCGTACTCCACGCCGAAGACGTACCTGCGTGACGCCACCATCACCACCGACCTGGACGACGCCTACCGCGACGCCACGCTGAACGTCGGCCTCGTCGTGGGCAGCCGGGGCGGGCCTCAGGGCGAGCACACCGTCCGCGCCACCCTGGTCGATCCCGGAGGCCGGACGGTGCAGCGCTTCTCCGGCAAGACGTCCGTCTCCGGCGACGGAACGTCCGTCCGGCTGACCGCACCGGTGACGAACCCGGCGAAGTGGACGGACGAGACGCCGAACGTGTACACGCTCGTCCTCGAACTCGCCGACGCGCGGGGCCGCGCCGTCCACACCACGGCCGAGACCCTCGGTTTCCGCGAGATCGAGGTGAAGGACCGGCAGGTCCTCGTCAACGGGAAGCGCATCCTCATCAAGGGCGTGAACCGGCCCGAGACCGACCCCGACACCGGGCGGCACCAGACCCGCGCCCGCATGGAGTCGGACGTGGCGCTGATGAAGCGGTTCAACCTCAACGCCCTGCGGACCGCGCACTACCCGTCCGACCCCTACCTGTACGAGCTGGCCGACCGGCGCGGCCTGTGGGTCGACGACGAGGTCGACATCGAGACCCACAACTGGGAGGACTGCGGCAGGACAGGAGACCAGGACTGCCTCGCCGACCGCCCCGAGTGGCAGAAGCCGTTCCTCGACCGGTTCAAGGCGATGCTGGCGCGCGACAAGAACCACCCGAGCGTCCTCATGTGGGACACCGGGAACGAGGCTGGGCTCGGCGCCGCCCACGACAAGATGGCCGACCACGCGCGCGCCACCGACCCGACCCGCCCGCTGTACCACCAGTCGAACAGCCCGGACGGCGACGCGCCGTTCGCGGACGTGTGGGGGCCGCGCTACCCGACGCCGGCGCGGCTGGAGGCGCAGGCCGCCGCCACCACCAAGCCGATCATCATGGGCGAGTACGCCCACGCGATGGGCAACAGCCTCGGCAACTTCCGCGAGTTCTGGGAGGTGATCCGCCGGCATCCGCAGACGCAGGGCGGGTTCATCTGGGACTGGGCCGAGGCCAACCCGCGGCACCCGCTCATCACCACGCCCGACGGCTCCGGCAACGGCATCCGGGCCTGGCTGCAGGGTCTGCCGAAGACCGTGGACGGCCACCGCGGCAAGGCCCTCTACTTCTCCGGCCTGGACGACTTCGTCGAGGTCTACCGCGACCGCCGCTTCGACCTCACCGGCACGTCCGTCACGCTGGACTCGTGGGTGAAGCCCGCACGGCCGTGGACGGGCGACTTCACCATCATGGGGAAGGGCGACCACTCGTACGCGCTGAAGATGTCGAACGAGACCACGCTGGAGTTCTTCGTCCACAGCGGCACCTGGCGGACGGTCCGGGCGCCGGTCCCGGCGAACTGGTACGACACGTGGCACCGGGTCACCGGGACCTACGACGGGACGGCGATCCGGCTGTACGTCGACGGCCGCGAGGCCGCGTCCGTGCCGTTCACGGGGAAGATCGACCGGTCGTCCGGGGACGTCAACATCGCCCGCAACTCCGAGACCATGCAGGACGGCTACCGGGGCCGCATGGCGCACGGCACGATCGACGAGGTCCGCATCTACGGCCGCGCGCTCACCGCGGGGGAGCTGGGGTCGGGCGCCGACCCGAAGAAGGACGCCGTCCTCGCCCTGGACTTCGACCGCTTCGACACCAAGGGCTCGTTCCTGTCGAACGGTGAGAGCCTGTCCGGGGATGACGGGCTAGTCGGCTCCGACCGGTACGTCCAGCCGGAGACGGCCCAGCTCACGTGGGTGCAGTCGCCGTTCCGGGTCACCCGGGCCGGTGACGGGACGGTGTCCGTCTCCAGTGAGCGGGTCTTCGCCACGAGCCCCGTCCAGATGCGCTGGCGGTACACCGAGGGCGCCCGGACGCTCTCCTCGGGCAAGTCGTCGGTGAAACTGCCGCCCGGCGGTTCGAGCGACGTGGAAATTCCGGGGCCTCCCGCCAATCCGTCTAATGCCGAACGATGGCTGACGGTTGAGGCCGTGGAGAACGGCCGTGTGACGGGCTTCGGTCAATTCGCGGTGGGCGGCACGAAGGTCCCCGGAATCGAGAAGAAAGCCACCGGCGAAGTAAAGAGCGAAGACAACGGAAAGGAAATCATCGTCACCGGCAAGGGCTTCCGGTACGTCTTCGACAAGTCCAAGGGCACGATGACGTCCATGCGCGCCGGCGGGCGTGAGCTGCTCCGCACCGGACCGGAACTCGACGTGTGGCGCCCCCCGATCAGCAACGAGACCTACACCTGGGGGCGTGCCGAGGGCGAGGACTGGCGCGGGCTCGGCCTCGACCGGCTCGCCACCACGCCGACCGGCGTCACGGTCGCCGGCGGCGAGCGCGTGACGGTCGAGATCACCGGGAGGACGGGCGCACCCGACCATCCCGACGCCTGGTTCGACCAGACCGCCACCTACGCCGTCGACGGCGCCGGACGGATCGAGCTGACGCACCAGGTCGTCCCGCAAGGCCAGGTCAGGAGCCTGCCCTACCTGGCCCGCGTCGGCTACACGCTCAAGGTGCCCGACCGGTACAAGCGGTTCGCCTGGTACGGGCGCGGCCCCGTCGGCAACTACAACGACCGCAAGGACGGCACGCCCATGGGGGTGTGGTCGTCCACGGTCGACGAGCAGTACGTCTCGTACTACCGGCCTCAGGACCACGGCAACCACGACGACGTCCGCTGGACGATGCTGACCGACGGCCGCTCCGGTCTGCTGGCCGCGGGACTGGACGGAACCATCGAGGCGAGCGTCACCCCGTACGACGACCTCGACCGCGCGCTGTACCCCTTCGCCCGCGTGCGGAACCCCGGCTGGAACACCCTCCATATCGACCATTCGGTCACCGGAGTGGGCGACACGCCCAATCCCGTCCGTCCCGAATACCAGACCCGTCCGGATCGCACTTACACCTACAGAACGCTTTTGTCTCCTCTGACACCTGCGCAGATCAATACGCTGCGTTCCGCGAAATGACGCTCCGTCCTGTCGGTGGGGCGCTGTAGGGTCCCGGTGTACGGGTGAGCGTGGACCGGACAGGACGGACAGGAGAGACATGAGCGCAGAACCACTCGAACCGTCCCTGTCGGCCCCCGGGCAGGTCCACCGGGTCCCGAGGACGATCAAGGGCATCGCCGAATGGCTGCCCGAGGAGAAGGAGGCCCAGTTCCTCCGCGAGGTCATGGACGCGCAGATCGGGCCCGAGCTGACGAACCTGCTCGCCGGCTGGCACGCCGAGGCCATGTTCGGCCAGGTGCCCGGCAGGGAGGAGCGCCGCGCGAGGACGATCGAGGAGATGAGGGCCGGGAGAAAGGTCTCCCTGGAGGAGATCAAGGCCGGGCGCCGCTTCCGAAGCGGGAACGTGTGACCGCTGGCAAGAGCGGCTGGACGGTCTTCTGCTCCGAGACGGCGGGGGCGATCCTCCACTCCTCGCTGCCCAAGCCGATCGAGGACCGGCTCGTCGAGTACCTGTGCGAGCTGGCCTGGCAGGGCGGCGCCGCGGTCGACCTCGGGTTACCCCCGCCCGGCAAGCCGCTCGACGCGGCCGGAGTCGCCTACGAGGTCTCGGTGGGCGACATCGACGCGTCCATCGAGTATCTGGTCCTCCGCGACATCAAGGAGTTCCACATCACCGACATCAGCTGGGCCGGATGACGGGAGGTCGAGGGCTAGGGCTTCAGCGGGGTGTTGAAGGCCCAGCCCCGGGCCAGCAGGGCGTCGGTCGCCTCCACCGCGGTGGCCAGGCGGTGTTCGTGGGGGCCGGTCACGGTGATGTGCGGCAGGCCCCGCCTCTTGAGCTCGTCGGTGAAGCGTCCCGACATCCAGAGTCTGATCGACTCGCCGTCCCGCCAGCCGTCCTGCTCGAACGGGACGCCCTCCGGATCGGTCAGGATCCACAGGTCGTGCGGAGTGCGCGAGTGCACGGCCTCGACATCGGCGGCCGGAGCGCCGAGATAGCGCTCGTGCCAGACGGCCGTGGCGAAGGCGTCCGTGTCGCAGACCAGCAACGGTGAACCCGACCGGGCCGCCGCGTCCTCCAGGGCCGCGTGGCGCTCGGCGATCGTCGTGAACTCGGCCGGCTCCCAGACGAGGTCGTCCAGCCACAGCGACGGGTCGCCCGACTCCCGGCGTGCTGCGGCCAGCTTCTCCTCGGTGTACGTCCGGCCGTACTCCGGCACCCAGCGGGTCGCGGCCCAGACGCCGCCCCGCTCCGCGTAGTGGGCGGCCAGAGCGCGGGCCAGCGTGGTCGTCCCGGTCGACTCGGCGCCCACGGCCACGACCCGGCGCGCCAGGTACGCCCGGACGGGCGGCGCGAGGAACTCCCAGTTCGCCACGGGATCGTCCCGGACGGCCGTGCCGCTGACCGGGAACCGGCCGCGCGGCGGGTCGACCGCGACATGGACGGCGGAGAACCGTGCCGCCAGCTCCGGCCCGTACTCCTCCGAGCTGAACACCGCGTCCACCGGCGGGACGGACACGCCGAGCCCCGACCGCATCGCGAGCCCGGCCCGGAACGCCATGACGTGCGCCGACCAGATCTCGTCCGAGCCGTAGTCGATCTCGACGTCGTCCACCACCGGGAGGATCTCCACGTGCGGTTGCGGGTGGACCTCCCGCAGCCAGGCCGTTCGCAGCGCGAGCGGGATGCTCTCCACGGTCGACGCGGCGACAACCACGCTCACCCGGGCGCAGGCCGCGGCGGCCGTGTCGATCAGATGCCGGTGGCCGGCGTGCGGCGGATAGAACTTGCCGATGACAAGGCCGTGCTCGTACGTCATGCGGGCCGCGTATTTCATGCGGGCACGGCCGCCGGGCTCAGGCCCTGACCGCGCAGGTCGCGCCGCCAGGCCAGCAGCCCGAACACGCACAGGGTCAGGAAGATGACGTACAGGGCGCTCGTGAGCTTGAGGTCCTTGTAGAAGTACAGCGGGATGTAGACGAGGTCGGCGGTGATCCAGAGCCACCACGACTCCAGCAGCTTCCGCGACTGCCCGTAGACGGCCGTGAGGGAGACGGCGGTGGTCAGGGCGTCCCAGAACGGCACGGTCGAGTCCGTCCACACCGACAGCGCCCAGGTCAGGAACGCGGTGCCGGCCGCGCCCGCCGCGACGAGGGCCGCCCACTCGCCCCGCCGCGTGCGCCGCACCGGGAGCCGGTCGCGGCCGTCCCCGCCGTACAGCCACACCCACCACCCGTACAGCTGCAGCGCGACGTAGACGATCTGCAGCCCGGAATCGGCGTAGAGGCCACCGTCCAGGAACACGAGCCCGAGCAGGATCACGTTGGCGATGCCGATCGGCCAGTTCAGGATGTTCTGCCGGACGACGAGCCACACGTTGACCGCGCCGGTCGCGAAGCCGAGCAGCTCCGCCCACGTGGTGGGGACATCCCCGAGATGGAAGGCGGGTTCGAGCAGCGGGCCCAGCGGGACGTTCACCGACATGCCCGCAATGATCACATATCGTCAGAAAGACGACAAGCGGTCAGGTCGCGCTGAGCAGGACGAGCGGTGTCGTGGTCGGCTGCGCGGAGCCGCCGGCCGGTTCCACCGTGACGCCCAGCTTGTCCGACGGGCGCCACGTCCCGGCGACGACCGGACGGCTCCGGTCGCTCGGGAGCAGGCCCGCCGAGCGCGGCCCGGCCGCGTCGATCAGCCACAGCTGGTACGCCTGCGAGGACGGCAGCGTCCGCAGCCCGGAGGACGCCACGACCACCCGGCCGCGTGACGCGGACGCCACGATCGTCACCGTCCCGCCGCCCGCGGCCCGGCCCGTCGCCGACCGCGCGTCGGGCGCCGACAGCACGGACGCCACGTCCCGGTAGGCGGCCTCCGACCGCTCCACCCGCTGCCGCTCGTTGATCGCCACCCCGACCGACGCCGCCGTCACCAGGCACGCCGCGGCGGCGAGCCCGGCGGCGGCCGCGCGGCGCCACCGCCGCGGCCGGAGCGGCCGCACGGCGGCCTCCCGGCGCGCCGGGGCGGGCGGCAGCTGCCGGACGTTGCGGATGTCGGCGAGCACCTGGGCGCGCAGCCGCGGCGGGGGCGCCTCGGCGACGGCCATGCCCAGCCGGGCCGTCGTCGCCCGGAACTCGCGCAGCTCGGTCTCGCAGGTCTCGCACCCGGCGAGATGCGACTCGAACAGCCGCCGCTCCTCCGCGTCGTCGATCGCGTCGAGCGCGTACGCGCCGGCGAGGGCGTGCAGGTCGTGCCCCGTCATCGTTCCACCCCCAGGCAGTCGCGCAGGCGGATGATGCCGTCGCGCATCCGGGTCCGCACCGTGTTCGGCGGGGCCCCGACCAGCTCGGCGACCTCGCGGTAGGAGTGCCCGCCGTAGTAGGCGAGCGTCACCGACTCGCGCTGCAGGTGCGTCAGCGTGCCGAGGCAGCGCCGCACCCGCTCGTGCTCCAGCCGCGCCTCGACCCGCTCGCCCACCGGGTCGTGCGCGGTGCCCGACCCCTGGTGGGCGGCAGGGTGGGAGGAGGGATGGCCGGCCCGCGCCTCGCGGTCGCCCGCGGCCTGCTCGCGCCGCACCCGGTCCACGGCCCGGCGGTGCGCGATCGTCATGATCCACGCCATGGCGCCGCCGCGTCCGGGGTCGTACCGGGTCGCGGACCGCCACACCTCGATCATCACTTCCTGCGTCACCTCCTCCGCCATCGCCGGATCGCGGATCACCCGCCGCACCAGGCCGTACACGGGCGCGGCCGCCACGTCGTACAGGAGCTCGAACGCGCGCTCGTCGCCGCGGGCCGTCCGGCCGAGCAGCGCGTCCGCGTCGTGCCCGGCCACCGTCCCGTCGTCCGGCGGTCTCGTCTCAGGCGGCATGCCGCGCTCCCCTCGGTAGGCCGTCCGTCCGGCACTACGCATCCGGGGCCGCCTCGGATCGGGCATCACGGCACCAGGCTGCGCAACGTCAGCCCGAGCCCGAGGACGACGACCGTCGCGGACGTTCCTATCGGCATCATTCCGGTCGGGAGCCGCGGCCGCATGACCGGAATGCGCCGCGCCAGGGCGCGCCCGGAGCCGAGGACGAGCAGCCCGACCGACACCAGGGCGGCGGCGAGGCCGAGCCCGTACGCCAGGACGAGGACGACCCCGAACCAGGCCCGCCCGATCGCCGCCCCGCCGACCAGCACCACCACGGCGGACGGGCTCGGGACCATACCGCCCGCCAGCCCCATGAGCACGACCCCGCCGCGCCGCGAAGACGCGTGCGCGTGCCCGTGCCCGTGGCCGTGTCCATGCCCGTGTCCATGCCCGTGCTCGTGGGTGTGGCGGCGGTTGTGCAGTGCGCGGCGCAGCAGCAGCGCCCCGGCCGCCGTCACCAGGACCCCGCCGGCCGCGCCGAGCCAGGGGAACAGGGTCTCGGGCGCGAGGAACGTCCCGGTCGTCACGAGCAGGCCGAGGGCGAGCACCCCGGCCGTGTGGGTGAGCGTGACCGTCAGGCCGAGGGTGAGGACGTCCCGGGTCCGCCGCCGCCCCGTCCCGATGGCGTGCGCCGCCATGATCGTCTTGCCGTGGCCGGGGGCGAGCGCGTGCAGGGCGCCGAGGACCAGCGCGATGAGGAACGCGAGCGCGGCGAAGCCCGGCGTGAGGTCGTGCCGGGCGACCAGGGACGTGAACCGCTGGGTGAGCCCGTCCGCGCCGCGGGGCAGCAGCCGCTCGGGCCCGCCGCCGGACGCCGGGCCCGCGAGCGGTGGCCCGCCCGCACGCACGTCCAGCGCCGCCGACCGCTGGTCGAGCGGTGAGCTGAGCATGCCGTCCGGGTAGGCGGTGAGGCGCCGGCTGCGGGACGACTCCGGCACGCTGGACGCCTTCAGGGTCATCCGGTCGCCGCGCGCGGTGATCTCCCGCCAGCCGATCCGGCCGTCCGCGCCGCCGCCGCGGAAGGTGATCTTTCCCGGCCTGGCAGGCGCGGTGAGCCGGCATTCGAGCCGCAGCGTCGGCAGCCCCGCCTGCCCGCGCGGCGCGGAGGCGGTCGCGGACGCCACGGACGCGGTGACCGCGCGCCCGTTCTCCGCGATGCGCAGCGACGCCGCCGCCCGCCCGCAGGCGCCGCGCGCCCAGGACGCCAGCTCGCCGCCCGACGGGCGCCCGTCCTGGTCGGTGTCGATCGCGGGCATCGCCTGCGCGGCGGGGATCTCGGCGTGGTCCTCGACGTGGTCGATCCGCAGCTCGTGCGGGGCGGTGACCAGCCCGTCGTAGTGGTTCACGGTGAAGTTGCCCAGCGGATGCGCGGCGATCAGCCCGGCCGCGAGCATGGAACCGATCACGGGGTCCCTCCCAGGTCCTCCAGGGCGGCCTTGGCGCGGGGCGCCCACAGGGGCGAGAACCGCGGGTTGCGGCGCAGCGCCTCGGCCAGGTCGCGGCGGGCGGCGGCGCGCTTGCCGAGCGCCTTCTCGATGACGCCGAGGTGGTAGCGGAACTGCGCGCGGCGGTACCCGGTCGCCGTCGCCTGCCGGGCGTAGCGGAGGGCCTCCTCGTCCCGCCCGTTGACGTGCAGGGCCCAGGCCAGCGCGTCCGCCGCGTGCACGCTGCACTCCCGGACGCCGGGGTCCGGGCAGCGGCGCTCGTACTCGGCCCGCGCCGCTCGCAGGGCCGCCTTCGGGTCGCCGTGGTCGCTCTCGGACAGCGCGGTCTCCAGGTCGGCGTCGACCCCGTTGGCCTCGGCGGTCCGCGCCCACGCCGTGGCGACGGCGTACTGCCGTTTCGCCTCGTCCGGACGGCCGGCGGCCTCCAGCAGCTCCCCGTACTCGGTGAGGTACTGCGGCAGCGGGAGCCGGCGGACGATCTCGGCCCGCTCGGCGAGCGCCCCGGACGTGTCGCCCCGCGCGGCCTTGACGCGGGCCTGGCCGTCCAGGGCGGCCAGGTGGCCGGGGGAGAGGCGCAGCGCCTCGGCGTATTCGCGTCCCGCCCGGCCGAGGTCGCCGTCGTTCCAGGCCAGCTCGCCGAGCTGCGCCGCGATGTAGGCGAGGTCGCCGGGGTCGGTCGCCGACGAGCGCGCCAGCCCGAGGACGCGCCGCGCCTCCGGCACCTCCCCGCGCAGCTCCCGCACGTACGCGAGCCGCGTGAAGATCGGGACGCCGGGCCGGACGGAGTCCGCGCGGCGGGCCGCGGCCAGCGCGGCGTCGTGGCGGCCGAGCTCGACCAGCGCGTCCACCCGGACGGCCGCGGCCTTCTGCCCGTGCGGGTTCGCCGCGAGCGCGCGGTCGGCGTACCGCAGCGCCCCGTGGAAGTCGTGCCGCGCCGCCGCGAGGGCGCCGAGTCCGGACAGCGCGGCGTCGTTGCCGGGCGCCTCCCGCAGCGAGCGGTGCAGCACCTCGTCCGCCTTCGGGTAGGAGGCGGGGTCGGCGGTGAGCCGGGCCTGCTCCACGTACGCGATCCCGAGCGACGCCCATGCCGCGGCGTCGTGCGGCTGCTCGCGCACGCGTTCCTGCAGGCCGGCGATTCCGGAGGCCGGGGCCCCGGCGGGGGCCGCCGCGGCGGGCGGCCCGGACGGGCGGCCGAACGCGGCCGCCGATCCGAGCGTGAGCGCCGCGACGAGCCCGGCCACCGAGGCCCCGGCGAGGAGGGGACGCATCGGCTCGCTTACCGTCCCATCCCGGGGAGCCGGCGCCGCCACCACAGCAGCCCGCCGGTCAGCAGGAACGCGGCCGCGCCCGCCGCCGCGGCGGCGGGCAGCAGCGGGATCATCCCGCCGTCGTCGTCCGACCCGGCTGTGCTGTCGGTCGCGCCCGCGTTCAGCAGGGTCACGGTCTCGCCGTCCTTCTTCACCGTGCCGGACGCCTTCGCCCCGGTCTTCTTCGGGCCGCGCACGTCCGACCCCGAGTGGGGCTGCGCCACGTACGGGAACGACGTGCCGAACGCGGCGTCGTTGGTGTTGACCGCGTCGCCGAGGTCGTTCTTCTTGCCGAGCAGCTCGCCCTCGACGGCCTGCAGCGAGATGTCGAGGACGTCGTCGGTGAGCCGCCGCCCGTTCGGGAAGCCCGCCTTGTCGCCGCCGAGCACCCCGAGCCGGTCCGGCGTCGGGGTCGGCTTGATGGAGGTGTTCAGCCGCAGCAGCTCGGCCGGCCGGACTTTCGCCGGCTGGTTCAGCCCCGGTACGCCCGTCAGGAACGCCTGGACGAGGTCCCTGCGCGGGCCGGGCGGCGCCGGGATCTTGTAGATCTTCTCGATCAGCTTCGGCAGCTCGGGGTCGGTGACGAACGTGGCGAACTGCGCGTCGTACCACGGGACGGACGCGTTGAACGTGTCCTTCTTGCCGCGCGGGATGACCACCTCGTTCACCAGTGGGCTCCCGAGCCGCGACACCTGGGTGTACGCGCCGGACGCGTTGAGCCGCGACACCGCCGAGTGCACCCCGATCACCGGCTCCTTACCCTTGACGAGGTGCCGCGTCGGGATCTGCAGCGCGACCGTGTTGACGTTGTAGCCGCTCAGGGTGTCGTTGCCGACCTCCTTCAGGTTCGCCCCGTACAGCAGGTCGAACACCCGCAGGTCGAGGAAGAAGGAGTCGTCGGCCTGCCCGGCGAACGACGTCGTGCCGTCGCCGAGCGGCTTGACGGCCTGGGCGCGCAGCTTCGCGTAGTCCGGCATCGACGCCTTGCCCACGTTGGACGGTGCGACCGGCGCTCCCGAGACGAGCGTTCGGGTGCTGTGCACCTGCCCGCCCACCCGCCGGATCAGGGTCAGGTCGTAGGTCTGCGTGAAGTTGAGGTCCGGGTCGTCCAGGCTCGTCACCGGCCCGGTGTTGTGGAGGAAGGTGTTCGCGTTCTTCAGCCGGTCGTGGAAGCGGAACCGGTAGGTGAGGTCGGGCAGGGAGTCGCCGTCGTTGTCGACGTTCAGCTCGTAGCGGGCGTCCCGCGCGAACTTGTAGAAGTTGGGCCCGCCCGCCGGGTCCTCGAACGGGATGAAGTTCGCGATCAGCGTGGTGGTGTCCGGCTTGTCGGGACTGACGAACGCGTAGACGTCGGTGTTGTCGTACTGCGGCTGCCCGGAGATGAGCGGCGCCTCGCGGTGGCTGGAGGCGGTGCCCTGCTTCGGCGCGAGCCCGGCGAACCCGCCCGCGACCAGCAGGCCCCCCGCGGCGACCAACGCGGCGACCCGCGTGCTGGACCGTGCCCCGGCTGGATGGAGTGTCGGCATCGTGGAACCCTCGCCGGTCTCCGGGTGCCCGCCGCGGCGGCGCCGTTCCGTGGCGCTGGGCTTCGGTGCCGCGACGCCGGATCGACCGGTTTCTTCGCCTTGCCCGCGGATACTTCGCGCGCCCGGCCGAAAGTGATTGGTCGGTACCGCCCCCTGGCCGGATACGGCCTCTTTCGAACCGCAGCGCCGCCGCCGACGTCCCGCCGGGCCACCGGGCGGCCCGGCGTGCCGCCGCCCCCGTTCAGCCGCCGCTCCGCTGGGAGGCGGGCAGGCCGAACGGCTCCGGCTGGGTCCCGTCGAGATCGGTGAAGCCGTACTCGCGGGCGAGGCCGCCCACCGTCAGCAGTTCACCGGTCCTGCTCATGACGTCCGGGTCCGCGGCCAGGCTGGCGACGGCGCGTCCGAGGTACTCGGGCGTCTCGGAGACGCCGAGGTGCCCGGGGGCCAGCGCTACGGCCGCGACCTTGTGGTCGCGCAGGTCCTCGGCCATGCCGAACGCCATCCGCGCGGTCGCGGCCTTCGCGCTGTCGTACAGGACGTTCCCCAGGTAGGCGCCGAAAGCCCAGGCGAGCGTGCTGACGATGAGCCTCGGCCGCTTCCCGGCGCCTTCCAGGAGCAGCGGCGCGGCGTGCCGCCCGGCGAGGAAGTGCGCGCGGACGCCCGAGGTGAACATCGCCTCCCACCGCCACAGCGGTTGCTCCCAGAACGGGACGCCGAAGAACCCGGCCTCCTCCTCACCGGGCCGCTGCTCGTAGCCGCCCCAGGCATTGTTGACGAGCAGGTCAGGTGGCCCTGGTCGCGGCGTACCCGCTCCGCCAGTGCCGCCACCTCGGCGTCGTTCGTGTGGTCACAGCGCACCGGGACGCCGACGCCGCCCCGTTCGGTGAGCGCCTCGGCCGTCTCCTTGATCGTGCCGTCCCGCCCCGGGCCGGAGGGCGCCCCCCGCACGCTGCGTCCGGTGACGTAGACGGTCGCCCCCGCCTCTCCCAGCACGAGGGCGATCCCGCGCCCCGCGCCCCTGCTCGCCCCCGTGACCACGGCCACGGTGCCGCTCAGGTCGACATCGAAGTTCGTCATGGGCAAATAATAAATGAACATTCATGCATAAATCCAGAGCCAGTCCTTCCTCGCCCTCAAGAGCTTCCTGCCCGGCATGCTGGAGAGGAAGGCGGGCTCCATCATCACGATGTCGTCCTCGGCCGGGCGCCTGCCGACCAACCTCCCGGGCGGCGGCGGCAGTCCAGCAGGCCGTCGCCGCCTCGCACCCCCTCGGCCGGCTCGGCGAGACGCGCGACGTCGCGGACGCCGCGCTCTTCCTCGCCTCCGACCGGTCGTCCTGGCTGACCGGCCTCACGGTCGACGTGGCCGGAGGCCGGGTGATGCTCTGACCGTCAGGCCACGATGAGCAGCGGGTTCTGGAGCAGCTCGGCGAGGCGGGCGAGGAACTTCGCGGCGGTCGCGCCGTCGGTGGCGCGATGGTCGACCGACAGGGTCACCGCCATGCGCTTGCCCGGCACGACCTGGCCGTCCCGGACCACCGGCTCGTCCCGGACGGCGCCGACGGCGAGGATCGCCGCCTCCGGCGGGTTGATCACCGCGGAGAACGAGTCGACGCCGAACATGCCGAGGTTGCTGACGCTGAACGTCCCGCCGCTCATGTCCTGCGCGGACAGCTTGCCCTCGCGGGCCTTCCCGGCCAGCTCGCGGGTCTCCCGGCCGATCTCCGAGACGCTCTTGCGGTCGGCGTCCCTGACGACCGGGACGACCAGGCCGTCCTCGACCGCCACCGCGACGCCCACGTGGATCCGCTTGTGGAAGAGCAGGTTCTCCTCGGTGTAGGAGACGTTCACCGCCGGATGCTCGCGCAGCGCGGTCGCCGCCGCCTTCACCACCAGGTCGTTCACGCTGACCTTCGCCGGGGCGAGCGCCTCGTTCAGGGTGGCGCGGAACGCCAGCAGCGCCTCGGCGTCCACCTCGCGGTTCAGGTAGAAGTGCGGCGCCTCGCGCTTGCTCTGGCTGAGCCGCTTCGCCGCCACCTTCCGGAACCGGTTCAGCGGGACGGCCTCGACGTCCGGGTCGTCGGCCTTCTCCTGGACCGGCGGGGCCTGCACGGCCGGTGCCGCCGGAGCGGGGGCCGGTGCGGCGGGAGCCGGGGCTCCGGCGCGGATCGCGGCCTCGATGTCGGCGCGGACGACGCGCCCGCCCGGCCCGGACCCGGTCAGCGTCGACAGGTCGATGCCGTGGTCGCGGGCCAGCCGCCGCGCCAGCGGCGACGACGGCGGGCGCGACCCGCCCGGACGCCGCGGTGCCGGCGCGGGTGCCGCGGGTGCCGCTGCGGGCTCGGGTTCCGTGGCGGGCGCGGGCTCCGGTTCCACCGCGGCGGCCGGTTCTGGCGCGGCGGCGGGTTCGGGTGCGGCGGCCGGTTCGGCCCCGCCCACGGGGGCGATCACCGCGATGGGGGCGCCGATCGCGGCCGAGTCGCCCTCCTTCACCAGGATCTTCTCGAGCACGCCGGCCTCGTACGCCTCATACTCCATGACGGCCTTGTCGGTCTCGATGTCGACGATGACGTCGCCGACCGCGACCTCGTCCCCCGGCTGCTTCTGCCAGGAGCTGATGACGCCCTCCTCCATCGTGTCGGAGAGGCGGGGCATGAGGATCTCGGTCATGAGGTCGGCTCCAGGATCTGGCGGCCGGTCGCGCGGAGCGTGGCGCGGACGGCGGTGAGCAGGGAGTCGGCGGACGGCAGCGCCGCCGACTCCAGGGACTTGGCGTAGGGGAGCGGCACCTCGGCCATCGCGACCCGGCGGACGGGGGCGTCCAGCCAGTCGAACGCGCCCTCCTGGATCGTCGCGGCGATCTCGGCGCCGATGCCGTAGGTGAGCCAGTCGTCCTCGGCCACCACGGCCGAGCCGGTCTTGCGGACCGAGTCCACGATCGTCCGCCGGTCGAGCGGGCGCAGGCTCCGCAGGTCGACGACCTCGGCGGAGATCCCCTCCGCGGCGAGGGTCTCGGCGACGTCCATGGCGACCCGCGCCATCCGCGAGTACCCGATGATCGTGATGTCGGTGCCGGGACGGGTGACGGCGGCGCGGCCGATCTCGGCGGGCTCGATGTCCTCGACCGCGGCGGGCAGCTCGCCCTTGGTGTTGTAGAGCGCGAGGTTCTCCAGGAACAGCACCGGGTCGTCGTCCCGGATGGCGGCCTTCAGCATCGCGGACGCCTCGGCGGGCGTGCTCGGCGCGACGACCTTCAGCCCCGGGATGAACGAGTAGAACAGCTCGACGTTCTGCGAGTGGGTGGCGCCGAGCTGCTGCCCGCCGCCGCCCGGCGTGCGGATCACCATCGGCACGCTGGCCTGCCCGCCGAACATCCCGTAGATCTTCGCGGCGTGGTTGACGATCTGGTCCAGCGCCAGCAGCGAGAAGTTGATCGTCATGATCTCCACGACGGGGCGCAGGCCGAGCATGGCGGCGCCGATCGCGGCGCCGACGAAGCCCTCCTCGGCGATCGGGGTGTCCCGGATGCGGCGCGGGCCGAACTCCTTCAGCAGCCCCTCGGTGATCTTGTAGGAGCCCTCGAAGAGCCCGATCTCCTCGCCCATCAGGAAGACGTTCTCGTCGCGGAGCATCTCGGCGCGGAGCGTGTCCCGGAGGGCCTGGCGGTAGGTCGCGGTTGCCATGGGGGTGCCTCTCAGGAACCGAAGACGGGGTCGGCGGGGAGCCGGCGCAGCTCGCCCGGGACCGGGGTGGCGTAGGTGTAGTCGAACAGCGTGGAGACCTCGGGGGCCGGGCTGTCGTCGGCGAACGCGGCGGCGGCGTCGACCTCGGCCGTCACCTCGGCGTCCAGCTTGTCGCGGTCGTCGTGGGAGAGGATCCCGGCCTCCTCTAGCTCCAGCGCCATCCGGGCCAGGGGGTCGGCGGCCTTCAGCGTCTCCTTCTCCTCCTTGGACCGGTAGCGGGCCGGGTCGACGACCGAGTGGCCCTTCAGCCGGGGGCTGACGGTCTCCAGCAGGTACGGCTTGCTCTGCGAGCGGGCGCGCTCGACGGCGGTGCGCGCGGCGTCCCGCACCGCGACGACGTCGGTGCCGTCCACCCGGGCGCTCTCCATCCGGTACGCGGCGCCGCGCCGGTACAGCTCGGGCTCGGCGGAGCTGTTCTCCACGGTGGTGCCCATGCCGAGGCCGTTGTTGATCACGACGAAGACCACCGGGAGGTCCCAGAGGCCGGCGATGTTCAGCGACTCGTGGAACGCGCCGATGGCGGTCGTCCCGTCGCCCATGTGGCACATGACGACCTCGTCGCCGCCCTTGTAGGAGACGGCGAGCGCGGCGCCGGCCGCGAGCGGCACCTGGCCGCCGACGATCCCGTACCCGCCGAGCAGCCGCGCCTCGGCGTCGAACAGGTGCATCGACCCGCCCCAGCCCTTGGAGACGCCGGTCGACCGCCCGTACAGCTCGGCCATGACCCGGTCCGCGCCGATGCCCTTCGCAAGGGCGTAGCCATGCTCGCGGTAGTTCGTGAACAAGTAGTCGGTGGGCCGCAGCGCGGTCATCAGCCCGACGACCGTCGCCTCCTCGCCGAGGTTCAGGTGGCAGTAGCCGCCGATCTTGGCCTCGGTGTAGGCGCGGGCGGCCCGCTCCTCGAACCGCCTGATCAGCAGCATCTGCCGGTAGTAGCCGACGAGGGTTCCGTCGTCGGGTGCCTTCGGCGATGCCGCGGCGCTCTTCGGGCGGGGAGCCTTCGTGCCGCGCGCGCTCCGGCTCCGCGCCGGAGCGGCCTGGACGGTCTCAGCCATCGGCGATCTTCCCTCTGTCCGGGGCAGCGCCGTAGGATCGCCACGACGCTCCCGATCATCATTGATCTATGATCGATCATATCCGATCCTACCTCGTCGCCTGTCAAGGGTCACTTACCCGTGCCCGAAGGAGAGGCCCGAGGCGGAGGGCGGTGTGCCGGCGGCCCGCAACGCCGCACTTAACGGCCCGCCGTCTACCATGTCATCTCGTGAACGCGCCGATCCCCGCCCAGCTGCTCCGCACCGGACTCGCCGACCAGATCCGCGAGTTCATCGTCGAGGGCATCAGCTCGGGGCGGTGGGAGCCGGGCGAGCGCATCGTCGAGCGGCGCATCGCGAGCGAGCTGGGCGTCAGCCAGGGGCCCGTCCGGGAGGCGCTGCGCCAGCTGGAGGCGCAGCGGCTCATCGAGACGCTGCCGAACCGGGGCGCCCGCGTCCGCGACTTCACCGAGCGGGACCTCGCGGAGATCTTCCCCGTCCGCGCGGGGCTGGAGCGGACGGCGGTGGAGCTGGCGCTGCCCCGCCTCGCCGGCTGCCTGGACGCGCTGGAGGAGCACAACCGCCGGCTGAGCGAGGCCGCCGGGGACGGCGACCTGCACGAGCAGATGCGGCTCAGCATCGCCTTCCACCGCGAGATCGTCGAGTCGGCCGGGAACCGGCTGCTGGTGTCGGTCTGGGAGGGCCTCGGCATCGAGCTGTGGACGACCCTGTCCCTCCGCCTGCACCACACGGAGATCTACTCCAAGTCGGCCGAGCACGCCGAGCTGATCGAGGCGTTCCGCCGCGAGGACCCGCGGGCCCCGCAGCTCTTGCACGACCACGTCATGAACTACGCCCCGTGACCCGCGCCGGACGCGGGGCGGTCACGCCTTCTCGCGGTACGCCTTCGTGAGCTGCTCCTCCGCGTCGTCCAGATAGGAGCGCAGCTCCCGCTCCGCCTCCGCGAAGTCGCCCCGGGCCATCAGGTCGTACAGGCGCCGGTTGCGGGCGAGGTACGGCTCGTGGAACTCGCGCGGCGAGCCCATCTCGTGGAAGACCAGGCGCATCTCGGCCAGCAGGTGCTCGATCACCTCGTAGGCCCGGGGGCTGTCCATCAGCGCGACGATCGCCTTGTGGAACAGGATGTCGGCCGTTCCGACGTCCTTCCAGTCCTCGGCCGCGGCGGCGCGCTCGCCCGCCAGCACGGCGGCCTCCACCCGGCCGAGCGTGGCCGGGGGCCCGCCCGCCGCGCCGCGCACGGCCTCGCACTCCAGGAGGCGCCGGACGCGGTAGAGGTCGGCGAGGTCGTCGGCGGGGACGCGGCGCACGAACGTGCCGCGGTTGAACTCGTGGACGAGGAGCCGCTCCTTGACCAGCATCTGGAACGCCTCGCGCATCGTGTTGCGCGACACGTCCATGGCCTTCGCGAGCTCTTTGTCGGGCAGCCGCGTCCCGGGGACGAGCCGGCCGTCGGTGATCTGGGCGCGGAGCAGGTCGGCGACGCGGGCGGCGGTGCTCGACCGGTCCAGGCCGTGCCGCGCGGCCGCGATCTCGTCGAGCCACGGCTCCCGCACCGTCATCGGCGTCCTTCCGGAGAGCGCGGCGGAGCGCCGCCGCGGACGGGTGTGCCCCGCAAGCGTATCCCATCGGGACGGAAATACCTCAACAAGGGGATTGCCGGATTGTTGAACAATCTCTACGCTGTCGGAAAGCTCACCCCCTGGAAGGGGCCCGCCCATGTCGGACCGGACCACCCTGGACAAGACCCCCGCCCCGGCCACCCCCTCGCGCCGCTCCGCCCTCCTCGGCGCGATGTTCCTGATGGCCACCAGCGCCATCGGCCCCGGCTTCATCACCCAGACCACCGTGTTCACCGCGAAGCTCGGCGCGGCCTTCGCGTTCGCGATCCTCGTGTCCGTGCTGGTGGACATCGCGATCCAGCTGAACGTGTGGCGCGTCGTCGGCGTCTCCGGCATGCGCGCGCAGGAGCTCGGCAACCGGGTGCTGCCCGGCGCCGGCTACGGGCTCGCCGCGCTGGACGTCTTCGGCGGCCTGGTCTTCAACATCGGCAACATCGCCGGCACCGCGCTCGGGCTGAACGCGCTGCTCGGCCTGGACGTCAAGATCGGCGGCGCGGTCTCCGCGATCGCCGCCATCGCGATCTTCCTGATCCGGCGGGCCGGCGTCGCGATGGACCGCATCGTGGTCGTGCTCGGCGCGCTGATGATCCTGCTCACCCTGTACGTGGCGTTCGTGTCCGACCCGCCGCTCGGCGACGCGCTGAAGCAGAGCGTCGCGCCGGAGACCGTCGACTTCCTCGTCATCACCACCCTGATCGGCGGGACGGTCGGCGGCTACATCACCTACGCCGGCGCGCACCGCATGATCGAGTCCGGGCTCACCGGGAGCGAGAACGTCCGGGAGATCAACCGCAGCGCCGTCACCGGCATCCTGGTGACCGGCCTGATGCGGGTGCTGCTCTTCCTCGCCGTCCTCGGCGTGGTCGCCGGCGGCGTCACGCTGGCCAAGGAGAACGCCCCCGCCTCCGCCTTCGAGCACGCGGCGGGGGAGGCCGGGCTGCGCCTGTTCGGCCTGATCATGTGGTCGGCGGCGATCACCTCGGTCATCGGCGCGTCCTACACCTCGGTGTCGTTCCTCGTGTCCTTCTCGTCCTTCGTCGAGCGGTACCGCAACCGCCTCGTCGTGGCGTTCATCCTCGTCTCCGCCTCCATCTACCTCGTGATCGGCACGACCCCGGCCAAGCTGCTCATCCTCGCGGGCGCGCTGAACGGCCTGATCCTGCCGTTCGGGCTGGCGGTGCTGCTGTGGGCGGCGGGCCGCCGCCGCGACCTGCTCGGCGGCTACCGGTACCCGGTCTGGCTGCTCGTCCTCGGCGCCGCCGCCTGGCTGCTCTCGCTCTACCTGGGCTGGAACAGCCTGTCCGGGCTCGACGACCTGTGGAAGTGAGGGGCGGGTGCGGATCCTCCCGAGCGGCGACGCGGCGCTCCTGGTCGAACTGCCGGACCTGCCGGCGATGCTCGGCCTGTACGCGGCGCTGTCGGCGGCCCCGCCCCCCGGCGTCGCCGACCTGGTCCCGGCTGCCCGCACCCTGACCCTGCTGCTCGACCCGTCCGCGGACCCGGCCGCGGTCGCCGCCATGGTGCGCGCGACACGGCCGGGCACGGCGGACGACGCCGCCGGCACCGCCGAGATCCCCGTCGTCTACGACGGCGAGGACCTCGGCGAGGTCGCCCGCCTCACCGGCCTCACCCCGGCCGGGGTCGTCGCCGCGCACACCGGGACGCCGTGGCGGGTGGCCTTCACCGGCTTCGCGCCCGGCTTCGGCTACCTGGAGGGCGGGGACCCGCGGCTGGACGTCCCGCGCCGCGCCACCCCGCGCGTCCGCGTCCCGGCCGGCGCGGTCGGGCTCGCCGGGCGCTTCAGCGGCGTCTACCCCGTCGAGTCCCCGGGCGGGTGGCGGCTCATCGGGCGCACCGAGGCCGTCCTCTGGGACCTCGACCGCGAGCGCCCCGCCCTCCTGCGCCCGGGGGTCCGGGTCCGCTTCGTCCAGCGGGAACCATGAAGCGAGGGCTGGACGTTGTCGCGACAGGGCCGCTGGCTACAGTCCAGGACCTGGGCCGCCCGGGTCGCGCGGCGCTCGGCGTGGGGGTGTCGGGCGCCGCGGACCTGGGCTCGCTCCGCCTCGCCAACCGGCTGCTCGGCAACCCCGAAGGCCACGCCGCGATCGAGATCACGTTCGGCGGCCTGCGCGTCCGCTCCCGCGGCGGGGTGTTCGCCGCGGTCACCGGCGCGCCCGCCCCGCTCCTGGTGGACGGCCGTCCCGAGGCGTCCTACGCGATCTTCCACGTTCCGGACGGCGCCGAGCTGCGGGTGGGCTCCCCGCCCGCCGGGCTGCGCAGCTACCTCGCCGTCCGCGGCGGCATCGCCGTCCCGCCCGTCCTCGGGTCCCGCTCCGCCGACACGCTCGCCGGGCTCGGCCCCGCGCCCCTCAAACCCGGCGACCTCCTCCCGGTCGGCGCGCCGCCCGCCGCCGCGCCGCTCCTGGACGTCCTGCCCGTCCGCCCCCCGCCCGCCGGGGATCTCGAACTGCGCGCCATGCCCGGACCGCGCGCCGACTGGTTCGTCCCCGGTGCGCTGGACGTCCTCTTCACCGCCCCGTTCACGGTCACCAGCGAGATCGACCGGGTAGGGATGAGGCTGGACGGACCCGCGCTGGCCCACGCCGGCCGCGGTGAACTGCCCAGCGAGGGGACGGTCACCGGAGCGCTGCAGGTCCCGCCGTCCGGCCTGCCGGTGCTGTTCCTCGCCGACCGTCCGCTGACCGGCGGGTACCCCGTGATCGCGGTCGTCGCCCGCGACGACGTGGGGCGCGCCGCCCAGGCCCGTCCGGGACAGCGGCTCCGCTTCCTCCCGCAGCCCGCGCCACCCCTCGGAAAGGAGAGACCATGACCGCCCCCCTCGACCCGGCCGCGCTGTCGCCCGAGCAGGCCAGGGCGCTGTTCCGGGAAGGACTGCGCGTCCCCACCTCGGGATGGTGCGCGGGCTGGACGCAGGCGAACCTCATCGCCGTCCCCCGGGAACAGGCCTACGACCTGCTGCTGTTCGCGCAGCGCAACCCGAAGCCGTGCCCCGTTTTGGACGTCACCGAGCCCGGTGAGGTCTCCGCCTCGCTGTTCGCCGGCGACCTGCGCACCGACCTGCCCGGCTACGTCGTCTACGAGCACGGCGAACCCGTCGCCGAGGCGACCGACGTGACCGGCCACTGGCGCGACGACCTGGTCGCGTTCCTCATCGGGTGCAGCTTCACCTTCGAAGACGCCCTCCAGGAGGCCGGCGTCCCCGTCCGGCACATCGAGCAGAACCGCAACGTCCCGATGTACCGGACGAACCGGATGTGCCGCCGCGCCGGCGACTTCGGCGGCCCGCTGGTCGTCTCGATGCGCCCGGTCCCCGCCGCGCAGGTGGCCGACGCCGTGCGGGTGACGTCCCGGTACCCGGCGGTCCACGGCGCGCCCGTGCACGTCGGCGACCCCGTCGAGCTCGGCATCGAGGACCTGTCCGCCCCCGACTTCGGCGACCCGGTCGACGTGCGGGTGGACGAGATCCCGGTGTTCTGGGCGTGCGGCGTCACCCCGCAGGCGGCCGTGATGGCGTCCCGCCCGAAGCTCGCCATCGGGCACGCCCCCGGCCACATGGCGATCACCGACGTTCGCGACACCCGGTACCTCGTGCCCTGAACCGGCATAGGCTTCGCCCCATGCCGGACATCGTCGCCCCGGGCGACCGCCTCGGGGAGCGCTACCGACTCGAACGGCCCCTCGGAGCCGGAGGCATGGCGACCGTCTGGCGCGCGGTCGACCTCGTCCTCGACCGCGCCGTCGCGGTCAAGGTGCCGATGGAGGGCCGGCCCGCGGAGTTCACCCGGCGGCTGCGCCAGGAGGCGCAGGCCGCCGCGGCGCTCACCCACCCGAACATCACCGGCGTCTACGACTACGGCGAGCACGACGCAGGGCCGGTGGGATGGCAGGGCCACATCCCCTACGTGGTCATGGAGCTGCTGGACGGGGAGACCCTGGCGACGCGGCTGTCCCGCGGCCCGCTTCCCTGGCGCGAGGCGGCCGGGACCTGCGCCCGCGTCGCCGACGCCCTGGCCGCCGCCCACGCCGCCGGCATCGTCCATCGCGACATCAAGCCCGCGAACGTCTTCCTCACCCCGGTCGGCGTGAAGGTCCTGGACTTCGGCATCGCCTTCACCGGCACGCCCGACGGCCGGGTCATGGGCACGCCCGCCTACGTCGCCCCCGAACTGCTGACCGGCACCGATCCGACCCCGGCGGCCGACATCTACTCGCTGGGCGTCGTCCTGCACGAGTGCCTGACCGGCGCCCCGCCCACCCCCGCGTCCACATTCCGGAAGGACGTCCCGGACGAGGTCGCCGACCTCTGCCGCGCGTGCCTGTCACCGGACGCCGGCGCCCGTCCCACCGCCCCGGAGGCGGCCCGGCGGCTGGCGGACGGCGCCGGGGTCCAGCTCGCCCAGCTGCCGCCCGGCGGCGCGGACGGGCCCGCGGAGCAGGCGGCTGCGCCCCCGTCCGAGACCCCGACCCGCGTCCTGGACGACCCCGCTCCACCCGAAGAGCCGCTGGACGAGGCGGACGAGCCCGGTGACGAGGACCCGGCCGGCGAGGCGCCGATGCCGGAGCGGCCCCCGCCTCCAACCCAAAGCGTCGACGAGCATGGCGCGGCCGGGCCCTCGACCCGTAAGCCGCTGGTCATCGCCGGCGGCGCGGTGGGGGCGGCCGCGGTGGTCGCGCTCCTGCTCGCCGCCCTGGCGCCCGGATCGTCCGACGGCGAGAAGCCCGCGCCGCCCCCGGGCACCGCGTCGCCCACGCGGACGGCATCGGCGGTCGCGTGCTCGGTGGCGTACCGGGTCGAGGAAACGTGGCCGGACGGCTTCAAGGCGGCGGTGCGGATCACGAACCTCGGCGACGCCGCGATCGACGGCTGGAAGCTCGGCTTCGCGTTCCCGGACGGGCAGGCGATCACCCAGATATGGAACGGCTCCCAGGAGCAGGACGGCGCGTCCGTCACGGTGACGGCGGCGGACTGGAACCGGTCGATCCCGCCGGACGGGACCGCCGAGTTCGGGTTCCTCGGCAGCCAGGACGGTGAGAACGGATCCCCGTCGCGGTTCACGCTGAACGGCGCGGAGTGCCGCGGCTGACCTCCCGAGATGGGAGCGCTCCCAGATCATCGTCGCAGGTCAGGAGAGCCTCAGCCGAATTGATGCGGCCCGACCTATTGTCCGGCGGCCTGTCCGGGGCTTACGATCCCGGCAATCGAAGCGCTTCGACAGGCACTCGGTCCCACCCCGGAGGAAGACCCATGATCAAGGCAGGCAGGAGCGCGGCGGTGCTCGCCGCCCTTGCCGCGGCGGCGCTGTCGCTCACGGCGTGCGGCGGCGACGGCGGCGGCTCCGGCGGCAAGGAACTGAAGCTCTGGCACTACGAGGCCCCCGAGAGCGCCATGGGCAAGGCCTGGAACGAGGCCATCAAGGAGTTCGAGGCCACCCACCCGGGCGTGAAGGTGACGTTCGAGGAGAAGGGCTTCGAGCAGATCCAGAAGACCGCCCCGATGGTCCTCAACTCCAAGGACGCGCCCGACGTCATGGAGTACAACAAGGGCAACGCGACCGCCGGCATGCTGTCCAAGCAGGGCCTGCTCACCGACCTCACCCCCGAGGTGACCAAGCGAGGCTGGGACAAGCTGATCAGCCCGAACGTCCAGGTCACGGCCAAGTACGACGCCAAGGGCACGATGGGCGGCGACAAGTGGTTCGGCGTGCCCAACTACGCCGAGTACGTGCAGGTCTACTCCAACAAGGACCTCTTCGAGAAGCACGGCGTCGAGATCCCGACGACGTTCGCCGAGCTCACGGCCGCGATGGACGCGTTCGTCGCGAAGGGCGTCACGCCGATGACCAACGCGGGCGCCGAGTACATGGCGCACCAGTTCGTCTACCAGCTCGCCCTCGACAAGGCCGACCAGAACTGGGTGAACGCCTTCCAGCGCTACACCGGCAAGACGAACTTCAACGACGCCGCCTGGACGTACGGGGCGACCACCTTCGCCGACTGGGTGAAGAAGGGGTACGTCGCCAAGAAGTCCGTCAGCCTCAAGGCCGAGGACGCGGGCGTCGCGTTCATGAGCGGCAAGTTCCCGATGATGTTCTCGGGAAGCTGGTGGTTCGGCCGGGTCGCCTCCGAGGCGAAGTTCGACTGGGAGACCGCCGTGTGGCCCGGCGCGAAGATGACGCTCGGCTCCGGCGGCAACCTCTGGGTCGTCCCCAAGGGCTCGAAGAACAAGGAGCTCGCCTACGACTTCATCGACATCACGATGAAGAAGAAGGCGCAGAACATCCTGGCGAACGCGGGCGGCGTCCCGGTCGCGGCGGACGCGTCCGCGGTCACCGACGCGAAGGCCAAGAAGCTCATCGCCGACTTCGACGCGCTGACGAAGTCCGGCGGGCTCGCGTACTACCCGGACTGGCCCGTCGCCGGGTTCTACGACGTGTGGGTGTCGCAGACGCAGAAGCTCATGAACGGCACCGCGCCCGGCGAGGTGCTGGGCGCCGTCCAGAAGGCGTACGAGGACGGTCTGCCCAAGTGATGGAGCAGGGCCGCGGCCGGTCGCGGGAGCAGTGGGGGTACCTGCCCTACCTGCTCCCCGGCCTCCTCCTCTTCACCGCCGTCATCGGCGTGCCGTTCCTGATGAACGTCGGGACGAGCTTCACCGAGTGGTCGGGCGTCGGCAGCCCGAAGTGGATCGGGCTCGGCAACTACCGGGAGCTGGTGCGCGACGACCAGTTCTGGGCGTCGTTCGGGCACAACGCGCTGATCATCCTCGGCATGGCGGTCGCGCCGACGCTGATCGGGCTGGTGCTCGCCGCCGCGCTGACCGACCTGATCGGCCGGCACTTCGGGCCGCGGACGGCGAGCGTCCTGCGCGCGTGCGTCTACCTGCCACAGGTGCTGCCGATCGTCATCGCGGGCGTGGTGTGGAGCTGGCTGCTGGCCCCCGAGGACGGCGCGGTGAACGCCCTGCTGGCCGAGATCGGCCTCGGCTCGCTGGCGCACGACTGGCTCGGCGACCCGGCGACCGCGCTGTGGAGCGTCATCGGGGTGATGGTCTGGATCCAGATCGGCTTCCCGCTGGTGATCTTCATGTCGGGCCTCCAGCGGGTCGACCCCTCGCTCTACGAGGCCGCCGAGATCGACGGCGCCACCTGGGCCCGCCGCTTCTGGCACATCACGGTCCCGCAGATCCGGCCGGAGATCTTCGTCGTCCTCCTGTGGACGACGATCGCCGCGCTGAAGGCGTTCGCGCACATCTTCGTCCTCACCAAGGGCGGGCCGGGCGGCGCGACGAACGTTCCGGCGTACTACTCCTGGGTCAGCTTCTTCGAGAAGTCGGACGTGGGCTACGGCTCGGCGATCGCGACCGTGCTCACGCTCCTGATCATCGCGCTGACCATCGTCTTCCTGCGCATGCAGGGCCGTGACCTGGAGGAAGCCCGATGACGGCGACCCTGACCAGGAAGGCGGGGACCCCGCCGCGCACCGGGCGGGCCACGGCACGCAGGCGCCGCCGGGGCCCGTCCGCCTACGCGGTGCTGGTGGCGCTGGTCGCGTTCGCCGGCGTGATGCTGATCCCGTTCGCGGTGGTGGTCTTCAACGCGCTGAAGACGCCGGAGGAGTACACCTCGCAGGGGCCGCTGTCGCCGCCGGACGGTTTCGACCTGGACGCCGTGCGCGCGTTCTGGGAGCGGACGGACTTCGGCCACGTCCTGCTGAACAGCGTGTTCATCAGCGGCTCCGTGGCCGTCCTCGCCGTCCTGCTGTCGGTGCTGAACGCCTACGCGCTCGGCATCGGCCGCATCAAGGGGCGCATGTGGGTGCTGGTCCTGCTGCTGATGGCGAACACGGTGCCGCAGGAGGCGCTCGTCTACCCGCTGTACTACCTGTCCAAGCAGGTCGGCCTGTACGACACGAGGCTCAGCGTGATCATCGTGTTCACGGTGATCCAGTCGGCCTTCGGCACCTACCTGCTGTCGTCGGTGCTGTCGGCGTTCCCCCGCCCGCTGCTGGAGGCGGCGCGCATCGACGGCGCGGGCCGCCGGCAGGTGCTGTGGCGCGTGGTCGTCCCGGTCGTCCGGCCCACCCTGTCGGTGCTGCTCGTCTTCTTCTTCGTGTGGACCTGGAACGAGTTCCTGATCCCCATGGTCTTCCTCATCTCCAACGAGAACCAGACGGTCTCGGTCGCGCTCGGCGTGCTGCAGGGGCAGCGCCTCATGGACGCCACCATGTCCAGCGCCGCGTCGTTGCTCGGCCTCCTCCCGACCGTCGTCTTCTTCCTCATCTTCCAGCGCACTCTCGCGCGCGGACTGACCGCAGGAGCCATCAAGTAATGAAGTTCAGCGACGGCTACTGGATGATGCGCGAGGGTGTGCGGGCGTCTCATCCGGTGGAGGTCCTCGACGTCGACGCCGGGTCCGGGTCGTTCCGGGTGTACGCGCCCGTGCAGCGGATCCGGCATCGCGGTGACCTGCTCAAGGGGCCCGTGGTGACGGTGACGTGCGAGTCGCCGATGCCGGACGTCGTCGGCGTCACCCTCACCCACTTCGCGGGGGAGCGGAGGCGCGGCCCCGACTTCGAGCTGGCGACCGACCCCGCCGGGGCGGTGTCCGTGGACGAGGAGGCGGCGACGCTGACGTCCGGCGCGCTGTCGGTACGGGTCGGGCGGGAAGGGCCGTGGGCCGTCGACTTCCTGGTGGACGGACGGCGGCTGACCGGCAGCGCGCCCAAGGCTCAGGCCGTCATCGACACCGATGACGGGCGCCATTACGTGCGGGAGCAGCTTGACCTGGGCGTCGACCATTTCGTGTACGGGCTCGGTGAGCGGTTCGGGCCGCTGGTGAAGAACGGCCAGTCCGTGGACGTGTGGAACGCCGACGGCGGGACGGCGAGCGAGCAGGCGTACAAGAACGTGCCGTTCTTCCTGACGAACGCGGGGTACGGCGTGTTCGTCGACCACCCGGGGCGCGTGTCGTTCGAGGTGGCGTCGGAGGCCGTCGCGCGGACGCAGTTCAGCGTCGAGGGCCAGTCGATGCGGTACTTCGTCATCTACGGGCCCTCTCCCAAGGAGATCCTGCGGAAGTACACGGCCCTCACGGGACGTCCCGCGCGGTTGCCGGAATGGTCGTTCGGTCTGTGGCTGTCCACGTCGTTCACCACGGACTACGACGAGGAGACCATCACCTCGTTCATCGAGGGGATGGCGTCCCGCGACCTACCGCTGAGCGTGTTCCATTTCGACTGCTTCTGGATGCGCGAGTTCCAGTGGTGCGACTTCGAATGGGATCCGCGCGTGTTCCCCGACCCGGAGGGGATGCTGCGCCGGCTCCGCGAGCGCGGCCTGCGGACGTGCGTGTGGATCAACCCGTACATCGGGCAGCGCTCACCCTTGTTCGAGGAGGGCCGAGCACGCGGCTACCTGCTGAAACGTCCGAACGGGGACGTGTGGCAGTGGGACAAGTGGCAGCCCGGCCTGGCCGTCGTCGACTTCACCAACCCCGAGGCGCGGGAATGGTACGCGGGGAAGCTGGAGGCTCTGCTCGACATGGGCGTCGACTGCTTCAAGACCGACTTCGGGGAGCGCATCCCGACGGACGTCGCCTACCACGACGGATCCGATCCGGAGCGGGCTCACAACTACTACACCTATCTCTACAACCAGACGGTCTTCGATCTGCTGCGCAAGAAGCGCGGCGAGGGCGACGCGGTGGTGTTCGCCCGTTCCGCGACGGCCGGCGGGCAGCGCTTTCCGGTGCACTGGGGCGGGGATTCCGAGTCGACGTTCGAGGCCATGGGGGAGAGCCTGCGCGGGGGCCTTTCCCTCGGCATGTCGGGGTTCGGGTACTGGAGCCACGACATCGGCGGTTTCGAAGGGACGCCCGATCCGGCGCTGTTCAAGCGGTGGATCGCGTTCGGGCTGCTGTCCTCGCACAGCCGCCTGCACGGCAGCCATTCCTACCGGGTGCCGTGGCTCTTCGACGACGAATCCGTCGACGTTCTGCGGCAGTTCACGCATTTGAAGATGCGGCTCATGCCGTACCTGGCCGGCGCTGCCCGCCAGGCCTCCGGGGAAGGCCTGCCGATGATGCGGGCGATGGTCGTCGAGTTCCCGGACGACCCCGCCTGCACGCATCTGGAACGGCAGTACATGCTCGGCGACGACCTGCTCGTCGCGCCCGTGTTCTCGTCCGGCGGGGAGGTCGCGTTCTACGTGCCGGAGGGCGTGTGGACGCACTACCTCACGGGCGAGCGCGTCAAGGGCGGCCGCTGGGTCCGGGAGCGGCACGGGTTCGGCAGCGTGCCGCTGCTCGTCCGTCCAGGAGCGGTCATCCCGGATGGCGCCGTGCAGGACCGCCCGGACTACGACCACGCGCATGACGTCACGTTGCGCGTGTACGAGCCGTCGGAGGGAACCACGGTGGTCACCCAGATCGGCGACACGACCTTCACCATGGCGAGAAACGGTGGAAACCTGCGCGTGACGGGGGACGGGGCCTGGAACGTTCTCCTCGTCAACGCACGGGTGGCCGAGGTTCAGGGCGGAGAGGTCGCGGACCATCCGCACGGTGTCCTCGTCAGGGCGACCGGTGGCGAGCTGCTCATCACGCTGGAAGGGGAGAACTGATGGCGTTCCCGGAAGGGTTCCTGTGGGGCGCGGCCACCGCCGCCTACCAGATCGAGGGGGCTGCTCAGGAGGACGGCCGCGCGCCGTCCATCTGGGACACGTTCAGCCACACGCCGGGCAAGGTTTTCAACGGCGACACCGGCGATGTGGCCACCGACCACTACCACCGCAGGCAGGACGACGTCGCGACGATGGCCGAGCTCGGCATCGGCGCCTACCGGTTCTCCATCTCCTGGTCGCGCGTCCTCCCGGACGGGACGCCGAACCAGAAGGGCGTGGACTTCTACTCCCGCCTCGTCGACGAGCTGCTCGAACACGGCATCGCCCCGGTCGCCACCCTCTACCACTGGGACCTGCCGCAGGCCTTGGAGGACGCGGGCGGCTGGCCCGAGCGGGACACGGCCCACCGGTTCGCCGAGTACGCCGAGCGCATCGGCCGAGTCCTCGGCGACCGCGTCCACACCTGGACGACGCTGAACGAGCCGTGGTGCTCGGCGTTCCTCGGCTACGCGTCCGGTGTGCACGCGCCCGGACGCAGCGACCCGGCCGCCGCGCTCGCCGCCGCCCACCACCTCAACCTCGCGCACGGCCTGGGAGTCCGGGCACTGCGCGGTGTGGTCCCGGCGTCGGCCCGGCATTCGGTCACCCTCAACCTGCACCATCTGCGCGGAGACGCGGAGGCCGTCCGGCGGGTGGACGCCGTCTCCAACCGCGTGTTCCTCGATCCGATGCTGGGGCGCGGCTACCCCGCCGACCTCCTGGACGACACGGCGTCCTTCACCGACTGGGGCTTTCTGCACGACGGCGACGAGGAGCTCATCGCCGCGCCGCTCGATGTTCTGGGCGTCAACTACTACTCGCCCACGCTCGTGCGGGACTGGGACGGGGTCTCCCCGCGCGCACACGCGGACGGCCACAAGCAAGGCGCCGCGACGCCGTTCGTCGGGTGCGACAACGTGGAGTTCGCCGAGCAGCCCGGCCCCTACACGGCGATGGGCTGGCCGGTGGACGCGTCCGGCATGGAGGAGCTGCTCCTGCGGCTGCACCGCGAATACCCGCACGTCCCCCTGATGGTCACCGAGAACGGTGCCGCGTTCGACGACGTCGTGGACGGCGACGGCCGCGTCGGCGACGACCGGCGCATCGCCTACCTGCGCGACCACATCGCGGCCGTCGAAAGGGCGTGCGAGGCCGGTGCCGACGTGCGCGGCTACTTCGCCTGGTCGCTGCTCGACAACTTCGAATGGGCCTACGGCTACTCCAAGCGCTTCGGCCTCGTCCACGTCGACTACGCCACCGGCGACCGCACCTGGAAGGACAGCGCCTCCTGGTACCGCGACACCATCGCCCGCGGACCGTCATGACAGGGGCATGCGGAGGCACGGCGGGGGCGGCTCTCGCCCGCGCTTCCCCAGGTGCCGCACGGCTAGCATCGTTCGCACCCTGCACCCCTTCGAGGACGACGGGACGGTCCGTGGTCAAGATCACTGATGTGGCGCGGCACGCGGGAGTGTCGCCGAGCACGGTCTCCTACGTGCTGAGCGGGAAACGCTCGATCTCCGAGGAGACCCGGCGGCGCGTCCGGGAGAGCATCCGCGAGCTCGGGTACCGGCCGCACGCGGGCGCCCGCGCGCTCGCCAGCAGCCGCTCCAACGTGCTCGCGCTGATGATCCCGCTGCGCTCGGGCATCGCGGTCCCCGTCGTCATGCAGTTCGCCGTGTCGGTCGTCACCGCCGCCCGCGCCCACGACCACGACGTGCTGCTGCTCACCCAGGACGAGGGCGAGGACGGCCTGCGCCGCGTCGCCGACAGCGCCCTCGTCGACGCGCTGATCGTCATGGACGTGCAGATGAAGGACCCGCGGCTGCCGCTGCTGCGGTCCCTGGACCGGCCGAGCGTGCTCATCGGCTTCCCCGCCGACGCCGGCGACCTGACCTGCATCGACCTGGACTTCCACGCCGCCGGCGCCCTCTGCGTCGAGCACCTGGCCGGGCTCGGCCACCGGGAGATCGCGCTGATCGGCTCGCCGCCCGAGGTGTACGCGCGGCAGACCGGCTACGCCCAGCGCGTCGCGGACGGGTTCGCCGAGGCGGTCCGCCGGCACGGCCTGACCGGGGACGTCCACCCGTGCGAGGCCACCGCGGAGGCCGCCCGCGCGCTGGTCGCGCGGCTCCTGGCCGACCGTCCCGGGCTCACCGGCGTCCTCGTCCACAACGAGCCGGTCGTCGGGCCGGTCGTGCGGGCGCTGCGCACCGCCGGGCGCCGCGTCCCCGAGGACGTGTCCGTCGTCGCGCTGTGCCCGGACGAGATGGCCGAGCACGCCGAGCCGCAGCTGTCGTCCGTCGCGATCCCCGCCGAGGAGGTCGGCGGGCGCGCCGTGGAGCTGCTGATGGCCAAGCTCGGCGGCGTCCCCGTCCCGGCCGCCACCCTGCTTCCGCCCACCCTGACCCGGCGCGCCAGCAGCGCGCCCGCCGCGCACTGAACCGCACGAGACCGACCGGCACGACAAGGAGGTGAGGGGCCGTTCCGGCCCGTTATCGAAGCGCTTCGATAGTCATCGCTCGGGGGCAAGGCCACAAGGAGAACCGGTGCGGAGAAACCATCGAAACCCCCGTCCCCCCGGCCGGCGCAGCCGGTCGCTGACCCTCGTCCTGGCCGCCGCGCTGGCGGCCCCCCTCGCGTGGACGGCGCCCGCCGCCGCCCGCGAGACCCCGCCCTTCCGGAACCCGCGGCTGCCCGTCGCCGCCCGCGTGGACGACCTGCTCGGGCGGCTCACGCTCGACGAGAAGGTCTCGCTGCTCCACCAGTACCAGCCCGCGATCCCGCGCCTCGGCATCGGCCGGTTCAAGACCGGCACCGAGGCACTGCACGGGGTCGCGTGGTCCACCGACGTCCACAACGGCGGCGCCGTCGTGACCGCGAAGGGCACCGTGTTCCCGCAGTCGGTCGGGCTCGGCGCGACCTGGGACCCGGCGCTGCTGAAGCGGATCGGCTCGGCCGTCGGCGACGAGGCCCGCGGCTACAACAGCGAGAACCCCGACGTCTGGGGCCTGCAACTGTGGGCGCCGGTCGTCAACCTGCTCCGCGACCCGCGCTGGGGCCGCAACGAGGAGGGCTACTCCGAGGACCCGCTGCTCACCGGCCTCCTCGCCACCGCCTACGGCCGCGGCATCGAGGGCGACGACCCCGACCGCCTGCGGGCCGCGCCCGTGCTCAAGCACTACATGGCCAACAACAACGAGATCCGCCGCGACCAGACCTCCTCCAGCCTGCGGCCCCGGGTGAAGAAGGAGTACGACGAGGTCCCGTTCAAGATCCCGCTGACCCGGGACGCCGCGACCGGGATCATGACGTCCTACAACCTCGTCAACGGGCGCCCGGCGACGGTCACCCCCGACGCCGGCGGGCTGGTCCGCTCCTGGAGCGACCGGACGCTGTTCAACGTCACCGACGCGGGCGCGCCGAACGGGCTGATCAACGCCCAGGCGTACTATCCCGACCTCCCCTCCGGCGACGCCGCCGTGCTCAAGGCGGGCGTCGACAGCTTCACCACCGACGACACCAACTCCTCGATCACGATCAACGCGGTGAAGGAGGCGCTGTCGCGCGGCCTGCTCGCCGAGTCCGACGTCGACCGCGCCGTCCGGCACATCCTCGGCATCCGGGTGCGGCTCGGCGAGTTCGATCCGGGCGGCGGCCCCTACGGGAAGATCACCGAGGACGTGGTGGACAGCCCCGCCCACCGCGCCCTCGCCCGTAAGGCCGCGACCGAGCAGATGGTCCTGCTGAAGAACCAGGGCGGGACGCTGCCGCTCTCGACCGGGAAGGTCGCGGTCGTCGGGCCGCTCTCCAACACGCTGTACACCGACTGGTATTCGGGGTCGCTGCCGTACAAGGTCACGCCGCTGGACGGCATCAGGAAGCGCGCCGCGTCGGTGGCGACCAGCGAGGGCGTCGACCGGATCGCGCTGAAGGACGTCGGCACCGGCAAGTACATCGCAGGCGGGACGGGCGCGGGCGCCGTCCTCAAGACCGGGCCCACCTCGTCGGCCGACGCGACCACCCAGTTCGACGTGTTCGACTGGGGCCAGGGCATCGTCACCCTGCGCAGCGTCGCCAACGGCAAGACCGTCGGGCGTTACAACTGGGGCGACAACTTCGCCAACGACCAGGACCAGCCGAACAACTGGTTCGTCCAGCAGATGTTCAAGCTGGAGAAGCAGGACGACGGCGACTACCTGCTCCGCTACGCCGGGTACGAGAAGGCGTACGACTGGGCCGACCCGGCGAAGACCTACGTGAAGACGCAGGACGACGGGACCCTGGCCCTGACGACCAAGGACGACGCGTCCCGGTACGCCAAGGACGCCGTCAGCAGCGGCGTGGACTCGGCGGTCAAGGCCGCCACCGGCGCGGACACCGCCGTCGTCGTGGTCGGCAGCATGCCGTTCATCAACGGCCGCGAGGACCACGACCGCACCACGATGGCGCTCGCCGAAGGGCAGTCGGAGCTCATCAAGGCCGTGCGCAAGGCGAACCCGAACACGGTCGTCGTGGTGGAGAACAGCTACCCGACCACCCTCACCTGGGAGCAGGAGAACATCCCGGCGATCCTGTGGACGAGCCACGCGGGCGCCGAAACGGGCAACGCCCTCGCGTCCGTCCTGTTCGGCGACGAGAGCCCGTCCGGCAAGCTTCCGCAGACCTGGTACCGCTCCGAGAGCGACCTGCCCGACATCCTTGAGTACGACATCATCAAGACCGACCGGACGTACCAGTACTTCAAGGGGCAGCCGCTCTACCCGTTCGGCCATGGCCTCTCCTACACGAGCTTCCGGTACGGCAAGCCGAAGCTCAGCAGCCGTTCCGTGGGACGCGATGGGACGGTGACGGTCACGGTGCCGGTGACGAACACCGGCAAGAAGGCCGGAGACGAGGTCGTCCAGCTCTACACGCACCAGCGCGACTCCCGTGTGAAGCAGCCGGTGAAGAGGCTGCGCGCCTTCGCCAAGGTCCATGTCGAACCCGGGAAGACCGTGCCGGCGAAGCTCCGTCTGGCCGCGTCCGACCTCGCGATCTGGGACGTGACGCGCAACCGGTGGGCGGTGGAGAAGTCGGGGCACGACCTGCTGATCGGCTCCTCGTCCACCGACATCCGGCAGCGCGCCACGCTCGCCGTGCGCGGCGAGACGATCCCCGACCGCGACCTGGCGAAGCCGACCCGCGCCGCAGACTTCGACGACCAGAACGGCATCGAACTCGTCGACGAGACGAAGACGGCGGGCGACGCGGTGGCCGGTGCGGCGGGATCCTGGCTGAAGTTCGCGGACGCCGATCTCGGCAGGTCCGCGGGCACGGTCACCGCACGCGTCGCGGGGACGTCGGCGACCACCGTCCAGGTCCGGCTGGACCGCCCGGACGGCCCCCTCGCCGGAACCCTGGCCGTGCCGTCCACCGGAGACACGTACGCCTACAAGGAGATCACCGCACAGCTCAGCAACGCCCGCGGAAACCATGACGTCTACCTGGTCTTCACCGGCGAAACGCGCCTGAGCACCTTCTCCCTCACCCGATGATCGCCCCCCGCCCCGCCCCGGTCCGCCCGGGGCGGGGCGGTCGCTGCGAAGGACGCCAGCCATGCGTGCCAACAGCAAACCCGCCGCACCCCTCACCGCGGCCGTCGCCCTCCTCACCGCCGCCGCCCTGCTCCTCGCCCCGGCTCCCGCCCGTCCGGCCGAGGCCGCCGCACACCACGTCGGCTACGACCGCTACTCGCTCACTGTGGACGGGCAGCGCGTCCTGCTGTGGTCGGGCGAGTTCCACTACTTCCGGCTCCCCAGCCCGGCCCTCTGGCGGGACGTGCTGGAGAAGATCAAAGCCGCCGGATTCAACGGCGTGTCGCTCTACTTCGACTGGGCCTACCATTCGCGGGCCCCCGGGAAATACGACTTCACCGGCGTCCGGGACGTCGACCGGCTCCTGCGCCTCACCGAGGAACTCGGCCTCTACGTGGTCGCGCGCCCCGGCCCGTACATCAACGCCGAGACCACCGGCGGCGGCTTCCCCGCGTGGCTGAAGACCGTCCCGGGACGTGCCCGCTCCAGCGACCCGAACTACACCCGGGCCTACCGGGAATGGCTCGCCCGTATCGACCCGATCATCGCCCGTCACCAGGTCACCCGCGGCGGATCGGTCATCGTCTACAACGCCGAGAACGAGTACGCCGCCAACACCGACCCGGCCTACATGGAGGACGTCCAGCGCCAGGCCCGCGCCCACGGGATCGACGTCCCGATCAGCCACAACCAGTGCTGCGACGCGTCCTGGACGCCCACCTGGGCGACCGGCCAGGGGGCCGTGCAGATACCCGGGGTGGACGACTATCCGCAGGCCTTCGAATGCCGTGACCCCGACACCTGGGGGACGTGGGGGGAGGGCGTCACCGAACGCCTCAGCACCGGCGCCCCCGCCTACGCCGCCGAATACCAGGCGGGCGCCATCGACCTGAACCGCGCCGGCTACGAGAAGTGCCGCGAACTCACCGGCCCGAACTACATGAAAATCTACTACAAGTCGAACCTCATCACTTCGGGCGCCACGATGTTCGGCTATTACATGGCCTTCGGCGGGACGAACTGGGGACGGCTCGCCCAGCCGAACGACGTCTACACGTCCTACGACTACGGCGCGCCCATCACTGAGAACCGGCGGCTCACCGCGAAATACGACGAGTTCAAACGCCAGGGCCTCTTCGTCACCGGCGTCGCACCGCTCGCGAAGACCGATCCGGTGTCGGCTCCGGCGTCGGACAATCCGGCCGTCCACACCGAGGCCCGCGCCAATCCCGACACCGGGACGCAGTTCGTGCTGGTCCGGCACGCCGACAGGACGACCGACGACGACCAGTCCGCGAACCTCGCCTGGAACACTCCGGACGGCGCCTACACCCTCCCGGTGCGCCTCCAGGGCAGAGACGCGAAAATCCTCGTCGCGGGCTACACGATGGGTGGCCAGAGGCTGGCGGCGTCGACGTCCGAACTCCTCACCCACACGACCGCGAACGGACGCGACACAGCGGTCCTCTATGGCACCGCAGGAGTCGAAGGCACGACCATTCTCCGCTACGGCTCCCGGCCCGACGTCAAGGTCATCAGCGGCTCGGTGAAGTCCGCCTACTCCAACGGCAACCTCAAGCTCGACTACACCCACCAAGGGTTGGCCCGCGTCCAGATAACGGGCGGCGGACGTGAACCCCTGCTTCTCCTCCTCGGCACGGACGCGGAAGCGGCCAAGTTCTGGCGCTCGGGCGAAACCCTCATCCGGGGGACGGACCTGGTCCGCTCCGCCACCACGAGACATGACACCACCGCGATCCGGGCCGACCTGGCGAAGCCAGGCGACATCGAGGTCTTCAACGCGACCCGCCGCCTGACCCTCAACGGCGAGTACCTCCACGCCCGGCGGACCGGCAGCGGCACGCTGCTGGCCCGAGCCAAGGGTCCGCGCCCCGTCGAACTGCCCGCCCTGAACCATTGGCGAGGCAGGCCAGGCGCCCCCGAAACCACCCTGGAATTCGACGACGCGTCCTGGAAAGTCGCCGACCACACCACCACGGCCGGACCGATCAAGCCCAAGAAGCCACCCGTGCTCTACGCCGACGACTACGGCTTCCACTACGGCCACGTCTGGTACCGCGGCCACTTCACCGCGACCGGGGACGAGAGAACGGTCGACCTGAACGCCATCACAGGAAAGGGAGGCATCTACCAGGTCTGGCTCAACGGCCGCTATCTCGGCTCGGCCGCGGGCGGTGAACAGAAGGACGCCGACGCCCCCGTCAACGAGAACCCCGGTCCGGGGACCTTCGACATCCCCGCCGGCCTCCTCCCCAAGGGCGAGAAGGCCGTCCTTTCCGTCCTGGTCGAGAACATGGGCCACAACGACGACTGGACCGCCGACGACTACCGCCAGAAACAACCGCGCGGCCTGGTCAACGCCGACGTGACGACCAACCCGATCACGTGGCGCATCCAGGGCACGCGTACCTACGACCCGCTGCGCGGCCCGCTGAACACGGGCGGTCTCTATGGGGAACGTGAGGGCTGGCACCTGCCGTCCGCCCCCACGAAGGCCTGGGTTACCGCATCACCGACCGACCCCATAGGGCCAGGCGTCCACTGGTACAGCACGAACGCCCGCCTGGCTCTGCCCAAGGATCAGGACGTCCCCGTAACCCTTCACATCGAGCCGGGAACCGGCCGCTACAGATCTCTCATCTTCATCAACGGCTGGAACCTGGGCGAATACGTGAACGGCGGGGTCCAGCACGACTTCACCCTCCCCGACGGCATCCTCCACCCGCACGGCCGAAACACCGTGACGCTCGCCGTCATCTCGGAGGACGCATCGAAACCGGGCCCGGTCTCCTTGAAGGCCGCCGCCAACGTGAGAGGAGGCGTCCCGGCCCCCTGAGCTGGACGTGACCCCGGCCCGGTGGGGCCGGGGTCTCGCTTTCACGGCCAGTTCCTTCAGTGTGGCCTTCCGGCCGCGCGGTCACCACCACCTGACCCGTGCCGACCCGACGTCCACGCCGGCTCCGGCGGCGTGCCCGCCGGGGAGGACGACGACGGCGCGTTCATCAACTACCCCGACACCGACCTGGCCGACCCGCGCTGGAACGCCTCGTCCACCCCGTGGCACGCCCTCTACTTCAAGGACGGCTACGCGCGGCTCCGGCAGGCCAAACGCCGGTGGGACCCGCGCGACGTCTTCCGGCACCCGCTCTCGGTCCCCGCGGCCTGAATCAGCGATAGCACAGGATCGGCCCAATTCGCGGTCAAACGGCATTGCACGAATGGGCAGACTTGATTTAAGAATGAACCGCTGGCCAGGTTGGGCCGGAGTTCAGTCTTGTTTGGGGGAGTTTGCGGCACCTAATGTCTGGATGCGGCGGGGCGCCCACCACAATTGGGCGTCCGGCCGGCCGATACCGCAGATCGCGGTGGCGAATCCAGGGAGGAAGACATGCACATGTCGCGTGCCCGTTTCCGGTGGGCGGCCGTACCGGCCGCGATGGCGGCCATCGCCTCGGCCGCGCCGGCGCAGGCGGCCGAACCCGCCGGCGTCTACCTGCTCACCATGACGCCGCAGCACGGTCCCGCCAGCTCGTGGAGCCTGTCCTGCGACCCTGACGGAGGGACGCACGGGGCCGCGTCGGCGGCCTGCGCCCAGCTGGAGGCCGTGGACGGCCACGTGGGGCGCCTTCCCGCGAGGCACGGGGCCTGCACGCTGGAGTACGCGCCCGTCAGGGTGACCGCGGACGGCTCGTGGCGCGGCGCCGCCCGCCATTTCGCGCGGACGTATCCCAACCGGTGCGCCGCGGTGCGCGACACCGGCGGAATCCTTTTCACCGGATAACCACCCAAAGACCGCGGGCCGCCGGAATGGGGAGCGGGGTGCTGTCCGGCGGCCCGCATGAAAAGGAGCGTCCATGCTGGCATTCACCGGACCGGATGTGCTGGTCGCCTACGAGCGTTCCGGCGGTTTTGCCGGAATTCGCGAAAGGGTGACCGTCGACGCCGCGGGCACGGCATTCGTCAACGACAGAAAGGTCACGCTGGAGGACGAGGAAATGCGCGGCCTGCGGGAGGCGCTGGCGCAGGTGACGACGACGCGGTCGTCGACGCGCGGCTGCGAGGTCGCCGACCACTTCACCTACGCGCTCACCTACCGCGGGCACCGGACGACGCGGTGCCGGCTGCCCCTCGACTGGCGGGCGGCCGTCACCCGGCTGGAGGCCTTGGCCCGGCGCTGAGCCCGGCGGCGCACCGTGAACGGGTCGCCGCCCTAGGAGCAGGCGCGGGTGTGCAGCTCGCGCATCCTCGCTTCGAGGGCGGCGACCGGCCCGTCCACCCGGATGCCCGGCACGACCTCCTGGATCGGGATCGCGTTGACCGGCCCGGCCGGCACGCCGAGCTCGGAACGCCACGCGGAGACCTGCGCGGAGGAGTGGATGTAGACGATGCGGCCGAGCCCGACCCAGCCGTGCGCCGCCGAGCACATCGGGCAGTGCTCGCCGGAGGTGAACACCACGGCGTCCGCCCGGTCCTCGGGCGCCATGTTGCGCGCCGCCCAGCGGGCCACCTCGAACTCGGGGTGGCGGGTCTGGTCGCCGTCCGCGGTCCGGTTGCGGTCCTCGAACAGGACCTCGCCGGACGCCGACACCAGCACGGTCCCGAACGGCTCGTCCGCGGCCTCCAGGGCCTCTTCGGCCAGCTCGGCGCAGCGGTTCAGGTGGACGAGCTCGTCGGCGGTCGGTTCGTAGGTCATGGTGTCGGTTCCTCCGAGTGGCGGACAGCCGAACGATCATAGGCCGGGGCGCGGACGGCGCGGACCGCGCCTCCCCGAAGGCACCGGTGAGGGGGCCCGCTGAGGAGCGCCGACGAGCGGCGCCGCCCCCTCACCGGCACGTTCTCAGGCGGACTCGCGCAGGACCAGGTGGGGCCGCAGGATGACCACCGGCTCCTCGACGGTCTCGCCGCGGATCCGCGAGACCAGCAGCCGGGCCATCTCCAGGCCCATCTCCTCCGGCGACTGGTGGACGGTGCTGAGCGGCGGGTCGGCCAGCGGGGCGGCGGCCGAGTCGTCGAAGCCGATCACCGCGACGTCGCCCGGGACGGCGCGGCCGTGCCGGTGCAGGACGCGCAGCGCGCCGAGCGCCATCGGGTCGTCCGCGGCGAACACCGCGTCCAGGGCCGGCTCGGCGGCCAGCAGCCGCTCCGCGGCGGCGATGCCGCTGGCCTCGCCGAAGTCGCCGTACTCGACGAACTCGGGCAGCCCCGCCCCGGCGAGCGCCTCCCGGTAGCCGGCCAGCCGGTCGATGCCCACCCCCATGTCCTGCGGGCCGGCGATGGTCGCGATGCGCGTGCGGCCGCCCGCGATGAGGTGGCCGACCGCCTCGCGGGCGCCGCTGCGGTTGTCGACGTCGACGTAGCTGACCGGGTGCACGCCGGGCGGCCGGCCGCCGAGGACGGTCGGCACGCCGTTGGCCTCCAGCTTGGCGGGCAGCGGGTCCTCGGCGTGCAGGGAGGTGAGGAGCACCCCGTCCACGTGCTGGGTGGTGAGGTACTCCTCCAGTCGGCCGTACTCGGCGGGGGAGCGGGCGAGGGCGAGCAGGAGCTGGAGCCCGGTGTCGCCGAGCCCGTTGCTGATCCCGCGGATGATCCCGGCGAAGTACGGCTCGCCGAACAACCGCTGGTCCGACTCGGCGACGACCAGCGCCACCGTGTCGGTGCGGCGGGTGACGAGCGTGCGGGCCGCGCGGTTCGGCACGTACCCGAGCTCCTCGATCGCCTTCAGCACCGCCTCGCGGGCCTGCGGGCTGACCCGCGGCGAGCCGTTGACGACCCGGGACACCGTCCCGCGGCCCACGCCGGCCCGCGCCGCGACCTCCTCCAGGGTCGGGCGCGTGCTCCTGCCCGTCATCTGGCCCCCCTCCGTCCGTACCTCGCCCCGCGGTCAGCCGCGTTCGGGCAGCCCGCCCCGCCGGATCACCCCGGCGTACCACCGTGCGCTGTCCTTGGGCACCCGGCGCTGCGTGGCGTAATCGACGTGGACCAGCCCGAAACGCTTGGAGTAGCCCCAAGCCCACTCGAAATTATCCAGCAGCGACCAGGTGAAGTAGCCGCGCAGCGGCACCCCCTCGGAGATGGCCTCGTGGCACGCGCGCAGATGCGCGTCGATGTAGGCGATGCGCCCCGCGTCCTGGACCGTGCCATCCTCGTCCGGCGCCTCGTCGTAGCCGGCCCCGTTCTCGGTGATGTACAGCGGGACGGAGGGGTACTCGCGGTGCAGCCGGGTCAGCACCTCGTACAGGCCGCGCTCGTCGATCTCCCAGCCCATCCCGGTGACCGGGCGGCCGGCCGGGACGAACCGGACGTGGTCGCTGCCGACCCAGGGGGAGTGCGTCGAGAACGGCGACGACGCGGTCTGCGCCGCCTCGCCGGGCGTGCCGGCGACGGTGTGCCGCGAGTAGTAGTTGATGCCGAGCTGGTCGATCGGCTGGTTGATCTTCGCGGTGTCCGCGTCCGACGGCGCGAACCCGTACCGGGCGGTGTCGGCGAGGACGTCCTCGGGGTAGCGGCCGCGCAGCAGCGGGTCGAGGAACAGCCGGTTCTGCAGCCCGTCGATGCGGCGCGCCGCGTCCACGTCCGCGGGATCGTCGGTCGCGGGGGACACCGCGTACAGGTTGACGGCCGCGCCGAACCGGTTGCCGGGGTGCCGGGCCCGCATCGCCTCGACGGCCAGCCCGTGGCCGAGCATCAGATGGTGCGCGGCCATCAGCGAGGCAGGCGGGTCGAGGCGTCCGGGCGCGTGCTCCCCGGACGCGTAGCCGAGGAACGCCGCGCACCACGGCTCGTTCACCGTCATCCACTGCCCGACGCGGTCGCCGAGCACCGCGTGCACGTGGGAGGCGTACTCGGCGAACCGGTGCGCGGTCTCCCGCTCGGGCCAGCCGCCCTTGTCCTCCAGGGGCTGCGGGAGGTCCCAGTGGTAGAGCGTCGGCCACGGCTCGATGCCGGCCTCCAGCAGCGCGTCCACCAGCCGCCGGTAGAAGTCCAGGCCCTCCTGGTTGAACGCGCCCGTCCCCGTCGGCTGCACCCGCGACCAGGAGATCGAGAACCGGTAGGCGGTCAGCCCGAGGTCGGCCATGAGCGCCACGTCCTCGGGGAAGCGGTGGTAGTGGTCCACCGCGACGTCGCCGGTGTCGCCGCCGAGGACCTTGCCGGGAGTGCGGCAGAACGTGTCCCAGATGGACGGTCCGCGCCCGCCCTCGCCGGCGGCGCCCTCGATCTGGTAGGCGGCGGTGGCGGCCCCCCAGCGGAACCCGGTCGGGAAGGGTTCGGCCGGAGCCGCGCTGGTGTCGTCCTGTAGGGAGGTCACGCCTTCACTGCACCTTCCATGATTCCGCCGATGATCTGGCGGCCGAAAATGATGAACACGACGAGGAGCGGCAGGATCGCCATGCTGGTCCCGGCGAACATGAGCGTGTAGTCCTTGAAGTACGCGTTCGCCAGGTTGTTGATGGACAGCTGCACCGTCGGGTTGTCGGGGTTCAGCACCGCGAGCGGCCACATGAACTCGTTCCAGGTCTGCATGAACGTGAACAGCCCGAGGACGCCCGCGGCGGGGCGCAGCGCGGGGAGCACGACCCGCCAGTAGATGCCGAACGTGGTGCAGCCGTCGACGCGGGCCGCCTCGATCAGCTCGTCCGGGACGGCCTGGTCGGCGTACTGCCGCATCATGAACACGCCGAACCCGGTGACGAGGAACGGGACGATGACGGCCTGCAGCTGGTTCTGCCAGCCCAGCTCCACCATGATCATGTAGAGCGGGATGATGCCCATCTGCACCGGGATCATCATCGTCGCGATGATCGTCAGCAGCAGCCCGTTCTTGCCGCGGAAGCGCAGCTTGGCGAAGGCGAACCCGGCCAGCGAGGCGAAGAACACCGTGGAGACCGTCACCGCGGCGGAGGCGATCGCGGAGTTCAGCAGGCCCTTGGCGAAGTAGGCCTCCGGGTTGTCGAACAGCCGGCCGACGTTGTCGGCGCCCTGCCCGCCGGGGAGCAGCGGCGGCGGGACGTCGGCGACCACGCTGTTGGTGCGGGTCGCCACGATGATCATCCAGTAGATCGGGAAGATCGACAGCACCAGCGCGACGATCAGCGTGAGGTAGGTCAGCGGGCTGGCGTTCCACATGCCGCGGAAGCGGCCGGGGCGCGCGGCGGCGTGCTTGCCTTCGGTGCGCCGGCCTCCCGGGCCGGCCAGGAGCGTGGTCACTTGGTGCCTCCGGTGCGCCGCACGGCCAGGAAGTTGATCAGCGAGAACACGATGATCATCAAGAACAGCGCCCAGGCGACGGTGGCGCCGTAGCCGTACCGGTCATGGCCGAACGCGTTGTCGTACATGTACATCGTGATCGTCTGGAACTGGTGCGACGCGCCGCCGTCCATCTTGTTCGGCGTGCCGACGCTGAACAGCACGGGCTCGGTGAACAGCTGGAGCCCGCCGATGGTCGAGATGATCACCGTGAAGATGATCGTGGGCCGCAGCATCGGGACGGTGATCTGCCAGAACTGCCGGATGCGGGACGCGCCGTCGATCGCGGCGGCCTCGTACAGGTCCTTGGGGATCGCCTGCATCGCGGCCAGGTAGATCAGCGCGTTGTAGCCGGTCCAGCGCCAGTCGACCATCATCGCGATGGCGATCCAGGACCAGCCGCGGCTGGTCGTCCAGTTGACCGGGTCGATGCCGACCAGCCCGATCACCCAGTTGATCATGCCCCAGTCGGTGTCGAACATCTGGGTGAACACGATCGCGACGGCGGCGGTCGAGGTGACCAGCGGCGCGACCATCCCGATCCGGAACAGGGTCGGCAGCCGCATCCGCCGGTTCAGCGCGTTGGCGATCATCAGCGCGATCAGCAGCTGCGGGACGGTCGAGACCGCGAAGATCCCGACGGTGTTGACCGTGGCGTGCCAGAAGTCGGCGTCGGTCAGCAGGTAGTCGTAGTTGTCGAGGCCGATGAACTCCCGCGTTCCGGACGCCAGCTCCCACTCGTGGAGGGAGACCCACAGCGTGTAGACGAGCGGGAACGCGCCGAAGAGCAGGAAGACGATGTAGAACGGCGAGATGAAGGCATAGGGGGCGCCCTTCACATCGAGCCGCGCCAGGCGGGCCCGCCAGGTGCGGCGGGATGCCGGGCGGGCCTGCGCCGGTGTGGGCGGCGGCGGGCCGTTCCGGCTGGGGCGCAGATCGGTGGTCATCGTCGTGCGCCTCCTTTCCGAGGACGGTCTGAGCAGAGGATGGGAACGGCGGCGGCGCCGGCGGGGAGGTAACGGCGCGGCGCCGCCGCCGTGGTCAGCTTGCCCGGTGGGTCACCGGGCGGCCTTCTCGGCCTCCTCGACGGACTTCGACCAGGCGTCCTCCGGCTTCTGCTTGCCCTGGCCCACGGAGATCAGCACGTTCTCCGCGGCGGACCGGACGTCCTCGTTCTTCGGCCCGAGGTGGACCGGCTTCACCGAGGCCACGAGCTGCCCGAAGATCTGGCCGATCGGGGCGTCGTTGAAGTACGCGCTCTTCGCGCCCGCGACCGCCGGGTCCTGCGCCGCCTGCGGCGAGGACGGGAAGACGTTGGCGGCCTTGAACGCGCCGACCTGCCCCTCGGGAGAGGTCAGGAACTTGGCCAGCTCGGCGGCGGCCTTCGCGTGCTTGGTCTGCTTCGGCACGGCCAGCCACGACCCGCCCCAGTAGCCGGAGCCGCCGGGCGTGGTCGCCACGTCCCACTTGCCCTTGCCCGCGTCACCCGAGAACTCCTCGATGCCCCCGAGCATCCAGGACGGACACGGCAGCGTCGCGAACGTGTCGCGCTTCAGCGCGGTCTGCCACGGCGGCGTGAAGATCGACATGTCGGCGGTGAGCTTGTTCTGCGCGAACTTCAGCGACGTGTCGAACGCCTGCTTCACCGCGGGGTTGCTCTCGTAGACGAGGTTGTCGCTCTTGTCGAAGAAGCTGTAGCCGGGGCCGGCGCCGGCGTTCTGCAGGACGGTGGCGCGGAAGACGGCGGTCGGGCCGTCCAGCCACTTGCTGCCGGGCACCTTCTGCTGGAACTTCTGCCCGGTGGCGAGGAACTCGTCCCAGGTCGGCCAGAGCTTGCCGACCTCGTCGCGCTCGGTCGGCAGGTCCGCCTTCTTGAACAGGTCCTTGCGGTAGCACATGGCGAGCGGCCCCACGTCGGTGCCGAGGCCGATGAGCTGCTTGCCGTCCGGGGTGACGCCCATCTGCCACTTCCACGGCAGGAAGTTCTTCTCCAGCTCCTTGCCGCCGTGGTCGAAGAGGTTGACGAACTTCGCTTTCTGCTGCATGTAGAGCGGCAGGATGCCCTCCTCCAGCATGACGACGTCGCCCGCGCCGCTGCCGGTGGCCATCCACTGCTGGATGCGCGGCTTGTACTCGTCCAGCGTCGAGACCTTGCGCTGCTTGATCTTCACGTTGGGGTGGGACTGCTCGTACTGCTTGTAGAGCGCGTCGTATCCCGGCTCGCCGAAGACGTCGACGGTGAGCTCGACCGGCCCGCTTTCGGAGCCGCCGTCGTCCTTGTCGTCCCCGCCGCAGGCGACGGCGAGGCCGCCGACGAGCACGGCCGCCATCGCCGTACTCAGTCCGCGCCGCATGATGGCCCTCATCGCGGACCCCTCTCAGGTTGTGTTGTGCAGGTGTGTGGGAGCGCTCCCACGAAGGAAAGACCGTGACCCGGCTCACTGTCAATGCGCCGCAACACAACCGTTACAAGAACCTGGCTCCGGCGGGAGCCCGGTCGGCGTGCGCCCGGCGGGCGGCCGGCCCTCCGTCAGCCCTCGGTGACGGGGGTCAGCCGGGCCGCCGCCGGGGCCGGGGCGGTGGACCGCCGGACGACGAGTTCCGGCCGGTAGAGCAGCTCCGTGCGGGGTGCGCGGGCCCCGCGGATCTCGTCGAGGACGGTGCTCACCGCGGCCATCGACATCTCCCGCACCGACTGCCGGATGGTGGTCAGCGGCGGGTCGAGGTAGGCGGTGAGGAGCGAGTCGTCCATCCCGGTCACCGACACGTCCGCGGGCACCCGCAGGCCGCGCGCCCGCGCGGCCCGGATCGCGCCGAGCGCCATGATGTCGTTGCCGCCGCAGATCGCCGTGCAGCCCGCGTCGAGCAGCTTCGCCGCCGCGGCCTGCCCGCCCTCGACCGTGTACATGGTGTTGACGATGAGCTCGTCCACCTCGTCCGGCGCGAGGTCGGAGTGCGCCGCCATCCCGCGCCGGAAGCCCTCGGTCTTGCGCCGCGTCGGCACGTACACGTCCTGCCCGATCGCGAGCCCGATCCGCCGGTGGCCCATTGCGGCCAGATGCGCGACGATCGCCTCCAGCGAGGCGACGTCGTCGTTCGAGATGTACGGCGCGTCGATGTCGGGCCGGTACCCGTTCACCAGGACGATCGGCAGCGCCTGCTCCAGCAGCCGCACGTAGCGGGCGCGGTCGGAGTTGGCGTTGGCGTGCAGGCCGTTGACGAAGATGATCCCGGCGACGCCGCGCTCCAGCAGCATCTCGATGTAGTCGTCCTCGGCGACGCCGCCCGGCGCCTGCGAGCACAGCACCGCCATGTACCCGTGCCGGGCGAGCGCGCTCTCGATGACCTCGGCGAACGCCGGGAAGATCGGGTTGGTCAGCTCGGGGATGATCAGCCCGATCAGCCCGGCCCGCCGCTGGCGCAGCCGGGCCGGGCGCTCGTAGCCGAGCACGTCCAGAGCGGTCAGCACCGCCTGGCGGGTTCCCGGGGACACGCCCGGCTTGCCGTTGAGCACGCGGCTCACGGTCGCCTCGCTCACCCCGGCGTGCGCCGCGATGTCCGCCAGGCGTGTCGTCATGGGTTTCAAATTATCGCTCCTCGACGTCCCACCACAGTGCGGTGTCCGGGGGCAGTTCGGCCTGTTCGCCGTCCATGTGGACCGGTCCGCTCGCGAGGAGCGGCGTTCCCCGCACGGGGACGGACACGGCGCGGCCGCCCATGTTGGCCGCGCAGGCGAGCCGCCGTTCCTCTCCGCCGGCCTCCCGGACGAAGACCAGTGTGCCCGGTGGGCCGGCCAGCCAGCGCAGCCCGCCGCCGCCGAGCGCGGGGTGCTCGCGGCGGACGCGCAGCGCCTCCCGGTAGAGGGCGAGCATGGAGCCGGGGTCGTCGCGCTGCGCGGCGACGGTCAGGTCGCGCCACGCGGTGGGGATCGGGAGCCAGGACGCCCCCGCGCCGAAGCCGAACGGCGGCTCCTCGCCCTCCCACGGCAGCGGGACGCGGCAGCCGTCGCGGCCCGCGCCCTCCCCGCGCAGCCGCTGCGGGTCCTGCTGGTACTCCTCGGGCAGGTCGAGCACCTCCGGCAGGCCAAGCTCCTCGCCCTGGTAGACGTAGGCCGAGCCGGGCAGCGCGAGCGTGAGCAGTGCCGCCGCGCGGGCGCGCCGCAGCCCCCGCTCGCCGCCGCCGTACCGGGTGACGTGCCGTTTCACGTCGTGGTTGGACAGCACCCAGGTCGCGGGCGCGCCGACCGCCTCGGCGGCGTGGAGCGACTCGTCGATCACCTCCCGCATCCCGGACGCCTCCCAGGGCGCGGTCAGGTAATGGAAGTTGAACGCCTGGTGCAACTCGTCCGGGCGGGTGTAGTCGGCGAGCCGCTCGGGGGTGGGCGCCCACGCCTCGGCCACGGCGATCCGCTCGCCGTCGTAGGAGTCGAGCAGCCGGCGCCATTCGCGGTGGATGTCGTGGACGGGGTCCTGGTCGAAGTACGGCAGGACGGCCGTGCCGAGCATCTCCGTCTGGCCGGCGTGGCCGACGTCCGGGAGGCCGGGGGCCTTGGCCATGCCGTGCGCGACGTCGACGCGGAACCCGTCCACGCCGAGGTCGAGCCAGAACTTCAGGATGTCCGCGAACTCGGCGTGGACCTCGGGGTTCTCCCAGTTCAGGTCGGGCTGCCGGGACGCGAACAGGTGCAGGTACCACTGGCCGTCCGGCAGCCGCGTCCAGGCCGGGCCGCCGAACACCGACTCCCAGTCGTTCGGCGGTTCGGCGCCGTCCGGGCCGCGCCCGTCGCGGAAGATGTAGCGGGCGCGTTCGGCGGATCCCGGCGGCGCGGCGAGCGCGGCCTGGAACCAGGCGTGCCGGTCGGAGGTGTGGTTCGGCACGACGTCCACGATGATCCGCAGCCCGCGGGCGTGCGCGTCGGCGATCAGGCCGCGGGCGTCGGCGAGCGTGCCGAACAGCGGGTCGACGTCGCGGTAGTCGGCCACGTCGTAGCCGAAGTCGGCCATCGGGGAGACGTAGAACGGGGTCAGCCAGAGCGCGTCCACGCCGAGGTCCGCCAGGTACGGCAGCCGTGACCGGACGCCGGGCAGGTCGCCGACGCCGTCGCCGCCGGAGTCGGCGAAGCTGCGCACGTACACCTGGTAGATGACGGCGTCGCGCCACCAGCGGGTCCCGCCGGCGGTGCCGCCGCCGGCGGGGACGAGCAGGGTGTCCTGGGTCATGAACATCCTTCGAGTCGGGAGCCGTCAGGAGCTACTTGACGCCGCCGGCGGTGAGCCCGGCGACGATCCGGCGCTGGAAGACCAGCACGACGACGATGAGCGGGACGGTCACGACCACCCCGGCGGCCATCTGGGTGCCGAACGGCTGGTCGAACCCGGAGACGCCGGTGAACTTGGAGATCGCGACCGTGGCGGTCTGCATCTCCTTCTTGTTGACCATGGACAGCGCGATGAGGAACTCGTTCCACGCGGCGATGAACGTCAGGATCGCCGTGGTGAACACCCCCGGCGCCGCCAGCGGGATGATGATCTTGCGGAAGGCCTGGCCGCGGGTGCAGCCGTCCACCATGGCCGCCTGCTCCAGCTCGAACGGGAGCTGCCGGAAGAACGCCGTGAGCAGCCACACCGACAGCGGCAGCGCGAACCCGAGGCTGGGCAGCACCATCGCCTGGTAGGTGTTGATCCACTGGATGTCGGTGAAGAGCTTCAGCAGGGGGACGAGCTGGGAGATTCCCGGGAACATCGTCGTGGCGACGATGAGCCCGAGCACCGCGTTCTTGAAGCGGAAGTGCAGCCGGGCGAGGGCGTACGCGGTGAACGTGCCGATCAGCAGCGTCAGCACGGTGGTGGTGCCGGCGACGATGACGCTGTTCAGCAGCGCGCGCCCGAACCCGTTGTCGCCGGAGAACACCGCGGAGAAGTTCTCCCCCGACCACCGCGCCGGGACGATCGAGTTGTCGAACTGGTCCTGCGGGCGGCGGAACGCCGAGACCGCCATCCAGTAGAACGGCGCCAGGCAGTAGACCGCCACCGCCGCGAACCCGAGGTAGGACAGGAACCGCTTCGCCCGCGTCATGCCGGGACCCTTCTCGTACCCTTCACCGGCTTGCTCCTGCGGGGGCGCCTGGTCTGCTGCCGGGCCTCGCCGATGATGTCGGCGCCGAGCAGCTTCACGAACAGGTACGCGATCAGCGCGATGTACAGGAACAGGACGGTCGCGTACGCCGCCGCCGACCCGTACCGCAGGTTGGACGCCTCGAACCAGGCGATCATCGTCAGCGTCTCGACCGACCTCTGGTTGACGCCGATCAGGACGGCGGGCAGGTCGAACATGCGCAGCACGTCCAGCATCCGGAACAGCACGGCGACCAGCAGCGCGGGCTTGACCAGCGGCAGCGTGATCCGCCAGAACTGCTGGACCGGGCCGGCGCCGTCCACCCGCGCCGCCTCGTAGACGTCCCGGGGGATCATCTGCAGGCCGGCGAGGACGAGCAGCCCGATGAACGGCGAGGTCTTCCACACCTCGGCGATGACGACGGCCATCTTGGCGGGGAACCCGTCGGCGGTCCACAGGATCTCCTGGCGCAGCACCGCGTTGGCGGCGCCGTCCGCCTGGAAGATCCACCGCCACAGCAGGCCGGAGATCGCGGTCGGGATCGCCCACGGGACGAGGATGCTCGCCCGCACGATCGCCCGTCCCCGGAACGCCCGGTGCATGATCAGCGCCATCGCGACGCCGATGACCGTCTCCAGCACGACCGTGGTCAGCGTGAAGAACGTCGTGTTGCCGAAGGCGTTCCAGAACGCGTCGGCGCGGTCGCCCTGGAAGATGGCGGTGTAGTTGTCGAGGCCGACGAACCGGTCGCCCTCCACGACGAACCCCTCGGCGTCCAGCCCCTCGCCGCGCGCGTACAGCGACTCGCGGAACCCGGCGAGGACGGGGTATCCGATCACCAGCGCGAGCACGAGCAGCGTGGGGGACAGCAGCAGCGCCGCGAGCCGTCTCGTCCCCTGCACGTCGCGCCGGCGCCCGCGCGGCGCGCCCGCCGCAGGGGTGCCCGCGGCGGACGGCGTCTTGTTCCGCGTGGTGGTCATGCCGCTCACCGGGCGGTCAGCGGCTGGAGCTTGGACTGCAGGTCGGCCAGAGCCTGGTCGGCGGACTTCTTGCCGGTCACCGCGTCGTACATCTCGCCCTGGATGGCGGCGGTCACGTCGCCGTACTTCACGGCGACCGGGCGCGGCTTCGCGTTCGCGATGGCCTCCTTGAGGACGGGCAGGTACGGGAACTTCTTCACCATCTCCGGGTCGTCGTAGAGCGCGGCGATCGTCGGGGCCTTCGACGTCGCGAGCAGGTTGGCGCGCTGCGACTGCTCACCGGCCAGGTACCGGATGAAGTCGAGCGAGGTGGCCTTGTTCTTGGCGAACGCGGAGATCGCGAGGTTGTGCCCGCCGAGGTTGGCGACGCCGGGGCCGGACGGGCCCGGCAGCGGCGCGACCGCGAACTTGCCCGCGACCTTGGACGAGCCGTCGTCGGCGTTCGCGAGGGCGTACTGGTAGGGCCACTGCCGCTGGAAGAGCAGCTTCCCGGACTGGAAGTAGCGGCGCCCGCCCTCGGTGTCGAGGGTGACGGCCTCCTTCGGCATGTGCTCCTTCTTGGCCTTCACGAGGAACTCGACGCCCTGCTCGGCCTGCGGTGTGGTCAGAGAAGGCCTGCCGTCGGCGCCGATGATCGAGCCGCCGGCGCTGTCGATCGCCTCGACCGCGCTGATCGTCATGCTCTCGGTCTTGTTGACCTCGGTGAAGAAGCAGTCGACGTCCTCGCCCTCGGGCAGCTTCTTGACCTTGTCGCAGGCGGACCACATCTCGTCGTAGGTCTTCGGGGGCTCGGCGATCCCGGCCTTCTCGAGCAGGTCCTCGCGGTAGTAGAGCATCCCCGCGTCGGAGGTGGACGGCACGGCGTACAGCTTGCCGCGGTACTGCCCCGTGGTGATGGTCGCGGGCAGCATCTTCGACAGGTCGACCCGCCCGTTCATCGCCTGGGGGGACGACCCCCCAGACCCCCCGGATGAAGGCGCCATTGGGATCTGCGTCAGCCACCGGTTCGCGGCGAACTCCGCGGTCCACACCACGTCGAGGCTGAGCACCGAGTAGGCGTCCGACTTGGTGGTCGCGTTCTGGATCATCTGCTGCCGCTGCTCGTTCGGCTCGTCCGCCAGCTCGATGAGGCGGACCTGCTCCTTCGGGTGCTCGGCGTTCCAGTCGTCCAGCTGCTTCTGGAGGTAGCCCGAGCGGTCCTTGCCGCTCACGAAGGTGATCGGCCCGCGGCCCTGCAGGCTCGCCACGCCGGTTCCGCCCGCGGAGCCGCCGTCATCGCCGCCGCAGGCGGAGAGCGAGAGCGCGAGGGCGGCGCAGACGAGGCCTCCAGCCAGAGGTGCGCCGCCGATCGGGGGGATGCGCCGCATGGTGTCCTCCTTCGCGGGACGCGCCGTCGGGCCGGCGCCCCGCAGGTCACGAGATGGGGTGGCTGGACCGGGACGTTAGCAACGCGTTTCAGTCCCGTAAACCTCTTGCAGAAACTTTCAGCAAGTCCGTGGCCGATCTGTAACCCTTTGCGAGCCGCCGGCAATCGGGTCGACACGTCCGGAGGCGCTGCGCAAGGCTGCCTCCGTGACCGACCCCGACCGGGCCGCGGCCCTCGGCCTCGTCCGCGACCACACGATTTTGTCCGTGGTGTCCGGTTCGCGAGCCTACGGGCTGGCGACCGATGCCAGCGACGTCGACCGGCGCGGCGTCTACGCGGCGCCGGCCCCGCTGTTCTGGCGTTTCACCAAACCGCCCACCCACCTGGACGGCCCGCTGCCCGAGCAGTTCTCCTGGGAGCTGGAGCGCTTCTGCGAGCTGGGGCTGGCCGCGAACCCGACCGTCCTGGAGTGCCTGTGGTCGCCGCTGGTCGAGCGGGTGACGCCGGTGGGGGAGGAGCTGCTGGCCGTCCGATCCGCCTTCCTGTCGCGGCACGCGCACCGCACCTTCCTCCGCTACGCCGAGGCGCAGTTCCGCAAACTCGAAGGCGACTTGCGCAACGGCGGCGTCCCGCGCTGGAAGCACGTCATGCACATGCTGCGCCTGCTGGAGAGCGGCGTGCACCTCGTCCGGCACGGCGAGCCGCGCCTGGACGTCGGCGGCCTGCGCGACCGCCTCCTCGCCGTCCGCCGGGGCGAGGTCGGCTGGGACGAGATCGAGGCGTGGCGCGCCTCCCTCGCCGCCGGCCTGGAGGAGGCCGCGCCCCGCAGCCCGCTGCCGCCCGAACCCGACCGCGCCACGGTCGAGGAACTGCTGGTCTCCGTCCGACGCAGGAGCGTGACGTGGTGAACCTCCCCGAAGGCATGATCGACCGCTTCGCCGCCGACCACCCGTATCCCCGCGCGTTCCTCACGGTGAGCGGCGCGCACCTGTACGGTTTCCCCTCCCGGGACTCCGATGTCGACCTGCGCGGCGTCCACCTGCTGCCCCTGGAGGAGATCGTCGGGCTGGAACCGGGCCGGGACACCGTCACGCTCACGTGGGACCAGGGCGGCGTGGAGGCCGACGCCGTCACCCACGACCTGGCCAAGTTCTGCACGCTGCTCCTGCGGCGCAACGGCTACGTCCTGGAGCAGGTCATGTCGCCGCTCGTCGTGGCCGCCTCGCCGGTCCACGAGGAGCTGCGGGCCCTGGTCCCCGGGCTGATCACCCTCCACCACGCCCACCACTACCTGGGGTTCGCGCGGAACCAGTGGAAGCTGTTCGAGAAGACCGGCGAGCTGAAGCCGCTCCTCTACACCTTCCGGGTGCTGCTGACGGGCGTCCACCTGATGCGGACGGGCGAGGTCGAGGCCGACCTGACGCGGCTCGCCGGCGGGCCGCCCTACCTTCCCGACCTGATCGAGGCCAAGCGGGCCGCCGAGCACGGCGCGCTGCCGCCCGACGCGCCTGACCTGCCCAGACTGCGCGACGACGTCGCCGCGCTCACGGCCCTGCTGGTGGAGGAACGCGACCGCGGCGCCCTCCCCGACGCGCCCGCGAACCACCGTGCCCTTCACGACTTGGTGGTCCGCACGCGCCTAGGCTGAACCCTCGAGAGCCTCCCCTGCGTGCCACCGGTTATACGGACCGTCTTAGACGCAACCACCCGGTGCTGTCGCCACGTACCAGGAGTGATTGCGGAGCCGAGGAAGGGGAGCGATGCGGGACCAGGGCATCGATGAGAAGGACATCGCGGAGGCTGACCTCCGGACCAGGCGGGGCGTGTTCCGCGCCGTCGCGTTCCGGGACCCGGTCGACGGGCAGGAGCACATGGCGCTCGTGCGCGGCGAGGTGCGCGGACGCGAGAACGTGCTGGTCCGGATGCACTCCGAGTGCATGACCGGGGACATCTTCGGCGCGACGCGCTGCGAGTGCGGCGACCAGCTCGGCGCCGGCCTGGACGCGATCGTCCGGGAGGGGGCGGGCGTCCTGGTCTACCTGCGCGGGCACGAGGGGCGCGGGATCGGGCTGGTGGCGAAGGTCCGGACCCACATCCTGCAGGACGACCAGGGCCTGGACACCGTCGACTCCGCCACGGCGATCGGGCTGCCGGTGGACGTCCGCGACTACGGTCCGGCCGCGCGGATCCTGCGGCACCTCGGCGTCGGGTCGGTGCGGCTCATGTCGAACAACCCGGTCAAGCTCAGCGCGCTGGAGTCGTACGGCGTGCCCGTCGCGGCCCGCGTGCCGCTGCTCGTCCCGGTGAGCGACGACAACGTCCGCTACCTCACCGCCAAGCGGGACCGTCTCGGCCACGACCTGCCGCAGATCGACGTCCCCGCGGCCGCGCTCGGCGACGCGCCGGTCAGCGAGGTGCGCGGATGACGCGGCCGGCCACTCTGACACGGCCGGTCGCGGTGCGGCTGCCGGCGGCTCCGCCGCCGCGCCGGCCCCGGCTCACCCGCGGGCCCGAGCTGGCCGCCGCGGTGGCCGTCCAGTTCGCGCTGCTGGCGCTGCTTCGTCCCGGCTACGCGGGCCTGGCCGTGGGCGTCCTGTACGCGCTGGCGTCGTGGGGGATCCTCGGCAGGGCGTTCCGGCGGCGCCGGACGCTGGGACCGGCCGACCACGTGACCCTCGCCCGGGTCGTGCTGACCGGGGGTGTCGCGGCGCTGGTCGCGGGGCATCTCACCGGAGGGGGCAACACCTGGGCGCTGGTCGCGGTCGCGTCGCTGGCGCTCGTCCTGGACGGCGTGGACGGGCAGGTCGCCCGGCGCACCGGGACGGCGTCCAGGCTCGGCGCGCGGTTCGACATGGAGACCGACGCCTTCCTGGTGCTGGTGCTCAGCGTCGAGGTCGCGTGGTCGGCGGGGGCGTGGGTCCTGGCGATCGGGGCGATGCGGTACCTGTTCGGCGCGGCGGCCTGGGCGGCGCCGTGGCTGCGCGCCGACCTGCCGCCGAGCGTCGCGCGCAAGGCGGTCGCGGTGGTGCAGGGCGTGACGCTGGTCGTCGCGGCGTCGGGCGTCGTCCCGCTGTCGGGCGTGCTGGTGGGCGCGGCGCTGGGGCTGCTGCTGTGGTCGTTCGGACGGGACGTGCTGTGGCTGGTCAGGCGGCACCGCGCGGCCCGTCCGGGCGGGCCCGGCATTCGGGGGACTCGGGGGAGGAGCACGGATGGAGCGCGAGGCGCGCGCCTTCTGGATCCGGTCGCCCGGTAAGGGGGAGATCCGTGATCTCGTCCTGCCGGAGCCGGGTCCCGGCGAGGTGCTCGTCCGGACCCTGTTCTCCGGCGTCAGCCGCGGCACCGAGGCGATCGTGTTCCGCGGCGGCGTCCCGCCGAACCAGCATGCGATCATGCGGGCGCCGTTCCAGGACGGCGCGTTCCCGGGGCCGGTCAAGTACGGGTACCTGAACGTCGGCACCGTCGAGGACGGGCCGCGCGAGCTGCTCGGGCGGACGGTGTTCTGCCTCTACCCGCACCAGACCCGGTACGTCGTCCCGGCGAGCGCGGTCAGCGTCGTCCCGGACGGGGTGCCGCCGGGCCGCGCGATCCTCGCCGGGACCGTGGAGACCGCGGTGAACGCGCTGTGGGACGCGGCCCCGCTGGTCGGCGACCGCATCGCGGTGGTCGGCGCCGGCATGGTCGGCTGCTCGGTCGCCGGGGTCCTCGCGGGGTTCCCCGGCAGCCGCGTCCAGCTCGTCGACACCGACCCGTCCCGCGCCGGCGTCGCCCGCGCGCTCGGCGTCGAGTTCGTCCCGCCCGAGGAGGCCGCCGGCGGCTGCGACCTGGTCGTGCACGCGAGCGCCACCGAGGCGGGCCTCGCCCGGTCGCTGGAGCTGGTCGCGCCGGAGGGCGAGGTCGTCGAGCTGAGCTGGTACGGCGACCGGCGGGTCAGCGTCCCGCTCGGCGAGTTCTTCCACTCGCGGCGGCTGACCGTCCGGGCCAGCCAGGTCGGCGCGATCCCGCCGGCGCGGCGGTCCCGCCGGACCTTCGCCGACCGGCTCGCGCTGGCCCTGCGGATCCTCGCCGACCCGGCGTTCGACGCGCTGATCACGGGCGAGAGCCCGTTCGGGGAGCTGCCGCAGGTCATGCCGCGTCTCGCGACCGGTGAACTTTCCGCCCTGTGCCACCGAATCACCTACTGAGCAAACCCTGACTGGAGGCCGTTGTTGTTCGCACTCACCGTCCGCGACCACGTCATGATCGCGCACAGCTTCCGCGGCGAGGTCTTCGGACCGGCGCAGCGGCTGCACGGCGCGACGTACGTGGTGGACGCGACGTTCCGCCGGGCGGAGCCGGACCCGGACGGGCTCGTCGTCGACATCGGGCTCGCCACCCGCGAGCTGGGCGGGGTCCTGGGCGGCCTGAACTACCGCAACCTCGACGACGAGCCGGACTTCGCCGGCGTCAACACCTCGACGGAGTTCCTCGCCAAGACCATCGCCGACCGGCTCGCCGACCGGATCCACGCCGGCGCGCTCGGCGAGCACGCGCGAGGCCTGTCCGGCCTCCAGGTGACGCTGCACGAGTCGCACGTCGCCTGGGCCAGTTACGAGCGTGAGTTGTGACCGTGAACGAGGCGGTGGCCGAGCCCACCAGGAGGGCCGGGGCGCGCGAGATCGTCGTGGTCGTCCCCGGCGACATCGACGACGCCGGGAACCCGAGCGGCGGCAACCGGTACGACCGGCGGGTCTGCGAGGAACTCGTGAAGTCGGGGCGCCCCGTCCGGGAACTGGCCGTCGCCGGGACGTGGCCGCGTCCCGGCGAGAGCGCCCGGACCGAGCTAGCGGAGACGCTCGCGGCGCTCCCCGGCGACTCCGTCGTCCTGCTGGACGGGCTGGTGGCGTGCGGGGTGCCCGGGATCGTCGTCCCGGAGGCGAGGCGGCTGCGGCTCGCCGTCCTCGTCCACCTGCCGCTGGCGGACGAGCCCGGCCAGGCCGACCTCAACGCCGGTGAGCGCGCGGTACTGGAGGCGGCCGGCGCCGTGATCGCGACCAGCCCGTGGGCGAAGGACCACCTCATCGCCCACCACGGCCTCGAACCGTCCCGCGTCCACGCCGTCCCGCCGGGCACCGACCCGGCGCCCCTCGCCCCGGGCACCGACGGGGCCGGCCGCCTGCTGTGCGTGGCGTCGGTGACCCCGCGCAAGGGGCACGACGTCCTCGTCGAGGCGCTCGCCGCCGTCGCGCACCTGCCCTGGCACTGCCAGTGCGCCGGGCCGCTCGGCCGCGACTCCGGCCACGTCGCGACCGTGCGCCGCCTCATCAGCGGGCACCGCCTCGACGACCGCGTCGAGCTGGCGGGGCCGCTGAGCGGGGCGCCGCTGGACGACGCCTACGCCGCCGCCGACCTGCTCGTCCTCGCCTCCCGCGCCGAGACGTTCGGGATGGTCGTGACCGAGGCCCTCGCGCGCGGCATCCCCGTCGTCGCCACGGCGGTGGACGGCGTGCCGGACACGGTCGGCTGGGACCCGGTCGGCGCCGTCCCCGGCCTGCTCGTCCCGCCCGACGACCCCGCCGCGCTGGCCACCGCGCTGCGCCGCTGGCTCGTCGAGCCCGAGCTGCGCGGCCGGCTGCGCGCCGCCGCCCGGCTGCGCCGCGGCATGCTGCCCGGCTGGGACGACACCGCCCGCCGCCTGGCCACCGTCCTGACCCGCCTGCGCAGGGAGGCACGATGACGGAGCGAAGCGAGGGCATCGGTGCGGCCGTTACCGGGGGGCGTGGGGGGTCGTCCCCCCACAATGAGGCGCTGACCGGGCTCGAGAACTTCTCCGGCGAGGAGCGGGCGGACGCCTACGCGCCTTCGTGGCTGGCGCTGCGGGAGAGCGCCGACGCCGCCGCGCGGGCCTCGGAGCTGCTCGACCCGCTCCGGGCCGCGCTCCCGCCGGACGGGCCGCTGACCATCTGGGACCTCGGCTGCGGCACCGGCTCCCTCGGCCGCTGGCTGTCCGGGCTGCTGCGGGGCCCGCAGCACTGGATCCTGCACGACCGCGACCCGGGGCTGCTCGACCTGGCCCGCGCGAACGCCTACGTCACCGCGGACGGGGCGGCCGCCACGATCGAGACCCGCGCCGGCGCGCTCGGCGCGCTCCGCGCGTCCGACCTGGTGGGCGTGTCGCTGGTCACCGCGTCCGCGCTGCTGGACGTGCTCACCGCCGCCGAGGTCGAGGCGATCGCCGCGGCGGTGCCCTGCCCGGCCCTGCTGACCCTGTCGGTCGTCGGGCGCGTCCGGCTCTCCCCGTCCGAGCCGCTCGACGCCGAGCTAGCCGCCGCCTTCGACGCCCACCAGCGCCGCGCCGGACTCCTCGGCCCGGACGCCGTCACCGCCGCGACCGCGGCGTTCGGGCGCCGCGGCGCCACCGTCCTGACGCGGCCGAGCCCGTGGCGGCTCGGCCCCGGGCAGGCCGCGCTGACCGCCGAGTGGCTGCGCGGCTGGGTCGCCGCCGCCGTCGAGCAGCGGCCGGACCTCGCCCCGTCCGCGGACGGCTACCTCGCCCGCCGCCTCGACGCGTGCGCCGCCGGGCGGCTCACCGCCGAGGTGCACCACCTCGACCTGCTCGCCCTCCCCGGGAGTACCCAGTGATGTCCGCCCCAGTGATGCTCAACGCCGTGAAGAAGTCCTGGCCCTGGCTGCGCCTGCTCATCGGGCTGGGCATCCTCACCGCGCTCCTGTGGTGGCACAGCACGGACGCGTTCGTGGACGCGCTCCGCGCGATCGACACCGGCGCCGTGGTGATCGCCCTCGCGGTCGGCCTGGCGACCACGGTGCTGAGCGCGGCCCGCTGGTGGCTGGTCGCCCAGCGCCTCGGCCTGCACCTGCCGCTGTCCGCCGCGGTCGCCGACTACTACAAGGCCCAGTTCCTCAACGCGGTCCTGCCGGCGGGGGTGCTCGGCGACGTGCACCGCGCCGTCAGCCACGGCCACCGCTCGGGCGACGTGGCGCGCGGCGTGCGGGGCGTGTTCCTCGAACGGATCGCCGGGCAGGGCGTCGCCGTCGTCGCGGGCGTCCTGGCCCTGCTCGCCCACCCGGCGCTGGTGTCGGCGATGGCTCCCGCGCTGATCCCTGCGGGGGTGGTCCTCGGCGTCGTGCTCGTCCTGGCCCGGTGGCGCCACCGCGCCCTGACGTCGACGTTCGCCGACATGCGCGCCGTCGTCGGGGCCTGGCCGGGCGTCGTGGCCCTGTCGGTCGCCGCCCTCGCCGGGCACCTGGCCCTGTTCGTCGTCGCCGCCCGCCTGGTCGGCTCGACGGCCCCGCTCCTCACCCTCCTGCCGATGCTGCTGCTGGCGCTGCTGGTGATGGTGCTGCCGGTCAACGTCGGCGGCTGGGGGCCGCGCGAGGCCGTCCTCGCCCTGGCGTTCGGCGCCGCGGGGCTCGGCTCAGCGCAGGGCCTGACCGTGTCCGTCGTGTACGGGGTGCTCAGCTTCATCGCGTGCCTGCCCGGCGTCGGCACCCTGCTGGTCAAGCACCGCGAGCACGTCCCGGAACGCCCCGACAAGGCTCCGCAGCGCGTCCCGGCCCTTGCCGGCGCCGGCCAGTGACGGCCGCCCGATGACGCCCGACCCGGTGTAGGCCGCCATCCCGGTGGTCAGCAGATGCCGCCGGTCATCGGCCAGGTGGTCGGCGGTGCCGTACCCGTCACGGACGAGCTCCGGGTGGGCGTGGAGCAGGATCGACGTCTCCAGTTCCCCGGCGTGCATGTCGCTGACGCCGGTCGTCTCGATGCCGGCCGCCCTCCGCGCCTCCTCCCACTCGTCCATCCCGGGGAAGAGGGCCATGGCGCCGTGTGCCTCCTGGACGACGTTGCCGAGCACGTAGTTGCCGCCGTGCCCGTTGACCAGGACCAGCTTCGGGACGCCCGCCCGGCGCAGCGACTCGGCGACGTCCCTGACCACCGCGTGCAGGGTCGCCGCCGAGATGCTCACCGTCCCGGGCCAGCCGGCGTGCTCATGCGAGCACGAGATCGTCACGGGCGGGAGCGTCCGCACCGGGTAGGCCTTCGCGATCTCCTCGGTGATCGTGCAGGCGATCACGGTGTCGGTCGAGAGCGGCAGGTACGGGCCGTGCTGCTCGTGGCTCCCGACCGGCAGGACCGCCACCGGGACGTCCAGGACCTCGGTGCTCGTGTGCGTCGGCAACATGGCTCCCACCCTGCCGTACTCGCCCGGCCGCCGAAACCAGCGCCATCGCCCCGGCCAGCAGGACGGCGGCGACGATCCCGTCCGTCCAGTAGTGGTTGGCCGTCACGACCACCACGAAGACCGTGACCGGCGCGTGCAGGGCCACGACCCACCGCCACCGGCTCCGCGACACCCGAAGCACCGCGACCGCGACCAGGATCGCCCACCCGATGTGCAGCGAGGGCATCGCGGCGTACTGGTTCGCGATCCCGTCGGCGGCGGCCGGATAGGCCGACGGGCCCACGGTCAGCATCGTGTCCACGGCCCCGATCCCCGCGAGCCGCGGCGGGGCCAGCGGGAACACCATGTGCACCAGGAGCCCCGCCGCCGTCAGCACGACCAGCTCGTTCCGCACCCTCGCGTAGGCCGCGCGGTGCCGCACGTAGAGCCAGATCAGCAGCAGCGCCGTCCCCGGGAAATGGACGCTCACGTAGTAGACGTTGGCCAGGAGCGCCGTGTGGTCCCACCCGAGAGCCCAGTTCTGGACGTCGACCTCGCTCGGCAGCCACGCCTGCTCGAAGCCCCACAGCCTGTGCGCGTTCGCCATCGCCTGGCCCGGCCCATGCTCGACCAGCGTCCGGCCCCACTTGTAGAAGGCGAACAGGACCGCCAGCAGCCCCACCTCGGTGACCAGGGGCCGCATCCTGCCCCGCATCACCCGTCCCGCCACCGCAGTGCTCGCCATCCCGGCCCTCCCCGTACCCGTCGTCCGCGTCCCATCACAACCCTCGCGTCCGACACTTCTCGGGGCATTGGGCCCAGCTACCCGGTCCGCGGAGGGAAAGCCCCTCACCGGGGGTGGAGGTAGCCCCACCTCTCCCGTAGATTCCGGCGTGTGATCACCGGCGAATGGCTCAACACGCCCCCGTCCGTCCGGGACGACGGCTCCGCGCTCCTCGTCACCGCCGCCGCGGGCAGCGACTTCTGGCGGACGACCTCCTACGGCTACGACCGCGACAGCGGCCACGCCCTCCTCTCCCCGTTCGGCCCCGAGGCGGCCGTCGAGGTGTCCTTCGACGCCGACTACGACCAGCAGTTCGACCAGGCGGGCCTCCTCGTCCGGCTGGACGAGACGACCTGGATCAAGGCGGGCGCCGAGTACTGCGACGGCACCCTCCAGCTGGGCGCGGTGGTGACGCGCGGCGTCTCCGACTGGTCCTCGTTCCCCGTCCCGTGGGCGGGCCGGGAGGTGACGATCCGGGCCAGCCGTTCCGGCGACGCGGTGACGATCCGCGCCCGCGCCGGCGACGACCCCTGGCAGATGATCCGCCTGGCCCCGTTCCCGCCCGGCGTCGAGGCCGTGGCCGGCCCCTACTGCTGCGCCCCCGAACGCGAAGGCCTCACGGTCCGCTTCACCCGCGCGGACCCGGCGCCCCCCGACGAGGCCCTGCACCCGTAGATACCCAAGCACTTACTTGCTAGTCTCCTCCGGGCACGGCGGGAGGGGACGAGGCATGGCGGTCGCGGCGGTGATCGAGGAACGCCCGGGATGCGGCCGGGGCGCGCGGCTGGCCGCGCGCCTGATGCGCCGGTTCATGCGCCCGCTCGTCACCCGCCTCCCGTGGACCCCGTTCACGCTGCGCCTCGCCCCGCTGCTCGACCTGGCCGCGGCCCTCCTCGTGCCGCCGCGCGGCACCAGGGTCACCAGGGTCGACGGGCCGGGCTGCGCGGCCGAGTGGGTCCGGGGCCGCGGCGTGCCCGCGGACTCCCGCCGGGTGATCCTCTACTTCCACGGCGGCGGCTTCGTCGCCTGCGGCCTGCGCACCCACCGCCGCATGATCGCCCGCATCTCCCAGGCCGCCGGCATGCCCGTCCTCTCCGTCGCCTACCGCCTGCAGCCCCGCGTCACCATCCAGACGTCCATCGACGACTGCGTCGGCGCCTACCGGTGGCTCCTCGACAGCCACGCGCCGGACGACATCGTCATCGCCGGCGACTCCGCGGGCGGCTACCTCGCCTTCATGGCGCCGATCCACGCGCTGCGCGCCGGCCTGCCCCGCCCGGCCGGCATCGCCGCGCTCTCCCCGTTCGCCGACCTGGACATCGACGCCAAGATCGCGCACGCGAACGCCGCCCTCGACCCGTTCATCCCGGCGCCGCGGTTGCGGGACATGGTCCGCACCTGCTTCCCGGACGCCGACCTCACCGACCCGTGGCTGTCCCCGGTGCACGCCGACCTGTCCGGCCTGCCCCCGACGCTCATCCACGTCGGCTCCATCGAGGTCCTCCTCGCCGACGCCGAGCTGATGGCCGAACGCCTCGGCGCCGCGGGCGTCCCCTGCACCCTCCAGATCTGGGAGGGCCAGGCGCACGTCTTCCAGATCTTCGCCGACCTCTCCCGCGAGGGCCTGACCGCCATCAAGGAGATCGGCTCCTTCGCCCGCCGGGCGACCTCGCCCCACACCCGGGCCGCCTGAACCATTCAGGATCGGCGCCGGAAATGCTCGACCAGCCGCGAGTAGCTGTCGTCGCCGCGCCCGCCCCGGACGGCCTTGGCGACGAGACCGAGGGTGTACTCGGGCAACTCGGTGTCGATTCCCCGCGCCCTGCTCTCCCGGACGAGGTCCTCGATCGACGGCAGATGGTGCCGGAGTGCCCCGTACGGCGTCGCGTGCTCGGCCCGGTCGACCTCCCCGGCGATCATCGGCAGGAACCCCGAGAGCGCCGAGAGCGCGGGATCGGCCCGCTCAAGGAAGTCCTCCACCCGCACACCCTCATCCGACAGTGCTGCCGCGGCGTGCAGGAACCCGTTGAGCAGACCCCACATCGTCCCGTGAACAGCCATGCCGTAGAGCACGGCCACCCCAGGATCACTGGACACCAGAGGCGCATGCCCGCTCAGCAGCCCCAGCACGGCCCGGTGGCGCTCGTAGACGGCCTCCGCGCCCGCGTAGAAGATCGTCGCGTCCGGATGCCCGATGCCGGGCGCGATGGTCATGATCTGCCCATGCAGATAGTCGGCGCCGACCTCCCGAGCCCGCTCCGCCACTGCCCTGACCTCGGCAGACGTCCCGTCGCTGAGGTTGACGACCGCACGTCCGCCCAAGGCATCACCCGCCTGCCCAAGGACGTCCCCCGCGACCGAGGCCCCCTTCACGTTGACCACGACGACGTCCGCCCCACCGACGGCATCGCGGACCGTGGAACCGACCTTCGCCCCCTTGGCGACCAGCCCATCGGCCTTCCCAGGCGTGCGGTTCCAGACCGAGGTCGGATGCCCGCCGTCCAGATAGGCACCGGCCAGCGCCGACCCCATCTCCCCAAGACCGAGTACGGCCACATGCGATTTCATGAAGATGCTCCTCCCTGCTCAGAGCAGTCACGCTAAAACCTCAACAAGACTTGAGGTCAAACCAACCCGATTGCCGTTCTTGGCCCGTTCTCGCCCCACCTTTTGCGGGGGTCCGTGCGACGCTCGACGGGCCGCACCGACCGTCTGGGGGGCTGATGAAGGCGCTGCTGAACTCGCTGAACGAGCCCGAGAAGGCTCTCGTCCGGGAGACCGAGAGCGCCGAGCTCTCCTACCTGACCGAAGACGGCCTCGTGGACCTCCACACCCGGATCCGGCGCGCCCGCAACAAGTACAGCAAGCTGTACCGCCGCGCCGCGAGCGAGCGCGTCGCCGAACACGGCGGCCGCGGCAAGGCCCGCCCGAAGAACACCCGCGACGTCCAGAAAGCCGAGGTCTTCGAGGACGCCCTGGCCCGGGTGAGCTGGTACCTGGCCCGAGCCGCACGGCGCAGCGCCTCCGAACTGAAGGCCGAACGCATCGCCGCCGCCACCCCGTCCCGCACACCCCCGCCCGGCACCGACACCCCGCACCCCCAGCCCAAGGCACCCCAGACCACACCCCGCCGCAGACCCACAACAGCAGACCCGGCCCTCAACCAACGCCACGCCGCCACCCGCGCCAAAGGCGCCCGCCGCCAAGCCCGCCGCGACTCCCGCTAAGAACACGAACCCCACGCCCTGACCAGCGCAGACTCTGGGCTCGCTCGCGAGGCAGGGAGTATCGTGGAAAGAAGCTTGGAGGCGTCTCGCAAGGCTTCCAACGTGCTGCCGGGTCCGCCGCGGTTCCTTCCTGTGCTCGGCATAGGGGAGGGCCAATGGAACAACCGCTTCCAGCGGTCCAACGGGTGGACCGCTACGTGCATGAGAGACGAGTCACCGACCAGAAACTCGTCGACTGGGCCATATACGCCTTCCTGCTTTCATGGGTGACGCTCGGCATCTACACCTTTGTAGTGTTCTACCGGCGCATCAACCGCACGGATCTCTTCCGAGACAGGCGCTTCCACTACTACGGCGCCGTCATCGAGGCCACGAGGCAGTACGCCGAACAGAGCGGCCGTGATCCAGAGTCCATGGAGCAGTTGGACGATCTTCGGAGGTACATCAAAGAGCGGTTCGAAGACGAACATCGACCTATCAAGGCAGGGCTCTCCCTCTTCCTCTCCATCGTCACGATGGGTATTTACTGGTACTACGCCGTGTATCGCATGATGCGATTCTGGTGGGAGATCCAGCTCACCGAAGAGGATTTTCATGACAGCCTCAGCGATATCTGGTTGCGTCTCGGAATCGTTAAGTACCGCGTGGTCTTCGAGCCCGTGCCAGACCTGCGGCGCGGCTTCGGTGTGCATCTCCTCCTGACATTTGTCACTTTCGGAATCTACGGCTTCGTGTGGGACTACCAGCTCCACACCGACCCCGAGAAGATGTTCCCGGAGGTGCACTCGACCGAGGACATGGTCCTCTCCGCCTTGCGCCACGCCGACACGGCATCCCACGGCGGACGTGCGGTGGCCTGACCGCCGGGACCTGGGTGGCAACCGCCGGCGAGCGTTGACCATCGCGCGGACGGTGTTGATTGAGTGCCGTGCTCGACCAGAGCCTTGGCTGAACCGAGGCGGCGTAGGACGTCCTTGAGCCCGACGTTCACGGTGGCGAGCACGGACATCAGAAGGATGAGGGTCGTCCGGCCATGGGGCTCAATGCAAGGCCGGATTCCGGCTGGGGGAGCCCGACCGGGCCATCGGCTCCGACCGAGTTGCACCGGCCATTGTCGTGGACGGCATCCCATGACCATGGCCCCGGTTGTCACGAGGGGGCGACCTCGCTTGCGTGCGGATCATCGGCTGGTCTGTTCCGGTCTGTGGTGATCCTGTAGCTTTTCGCAGTGATCATTACCAGGAGCGAGCGAATGACCACGTTGGTCCGGTGGCCGCTGGTGGCGGCCACCGTCGTGCTGTTGTCGGCCGCCTGCTCGTCCAATGACGAGCCGCACAAGCTCACCTTCGAAGTCGAAGGCGAGGGGACTGTCACCATCACCTACGTCATCAACGGCCGTTCGACGACCGAGCCGCAGGTGACGCTCCCGTGGCAGAAGGACATCGAACTCACCAAGAAGGGCGAGGACACCTGGAGCCTCGTCATGAAGCGCCAAGGCGAAGGCTCGCTGAGCGCCGTCGCATATGTGGATGGCCAGCCACTCACCCGCACCGCGGGCTCAGGATCAGGCGGTGGCACCAGCCGGCTCAGCGGCTCTGTCCGCTGAGCCGACGCACCCGGCGACCCTGCCGCGCGCGGGGACTTCCCCCTGATCGTGGACACCTTCCGTTCTGAATCATGGCGGCGGAGTGGGGTGGGCTACGGGGTGGTGAGTTCGGATTGGTTGTCGGCTGCCCATTCGGGTCCCATTCGTGGCTGATGAGCTCGGTCGCCGCGCAGACCTGGAGACCAAAGAGGGCCGCTTCATGTTCGCGGTCCTCGCGGCGGCCGCCGAGTATGAGGTGGAACTGCGCGCCGAACGTCAGGCCGAGGGGATCGCCGCCGCCAAGCGGCGCGAGGCCGAGGGGAAGCTGCTGCCCGGCAAGCAGCGCATCGGCCGACCTCGAGTCATCGGCCCCGCTGAACTTGCCGCCCTGCGGCGACTGGTCGATGGGGGCGTCTCCGTCACCGAAGCAGCCCGCACCCTCAAAATCGGCAGATCCACGGCATACGCCGCACTATCAGCCCGCTGACCAGCACATACTCCAGCAACGGCCCGTTTTCGCCGTACTCCGGTGGCCACCGTGAGACACGCTCTAAGCCCTGGCTCGACCCGGTCCGCTCAACGGGGAGCGGCCAACTCGAAGGTGCTCCATTCGAGGAGCGTGAAAGCATGGAGAACCTTCTGCATCTCTTCGTACTCGGCAGAGGCCTCTGGGCAGCTGATCGCCAGGTAGCCCAGGACATGGATCTCGTACGGTAGCTTCAAACGCTTCACGTGTTCGATGAGTTCGTCTTGCCATTCCTGAACCTCCCACTGCTCCGCGTCCCTGCGGAAGGCGATCTGGAGCACGGCGTTTTTAGCGTGTTCGACGACGGAGTCGATTACCCGGTAGAAGCCGCCTGGTGCCGAAGCTGCCGTCACGCGGTCGCCCAGGGCGAGGCCGTACGCGAAGAACGGGATGGAGCAAATGACGAACTCGTTGACGCCTGTTCGGCGGGCCCACAGTTGCTCCCAGCGGCCCGGCATTCCCGAGTTGCTGAGGTCACACATGAGAAGCGAGTTTGCCTCGTGTTTCCAAGCCGCCTCCGCGTGACCGCAGATGTCGTCGATACTGACCACCGTTCAGTGTCCCCCTTGAGGTCGTGACTTAGCCCCGTTGATCATTTCATGCCGAGACCGAGCCTCAAAGTTGGAGAGCCGATCAGGTACGGGTGCCGTTGGACGGGTGGCACAGGCTTCCCAACCACGCCGAACCAGGCCCCGGGCACCGTAACGAACCGCAACGGTCGAACATCACACGGTGCCGACGTCCTGGTCGGGGTCGTGGAAGGGGCGCAGACCGACGGCGACTTCGGCGCGGGTGAAAGCGTAGCGGCCCAGGAAGTTGATGTTCATGCGGCGGTAGCCGTCGTCGGAGATGAACTGCAGCAGGTGCAGGGTCTTGAAGATCCGGCCGTAGTGCGCGAACGCGTCCCCCAGTCCGGTGGGGCGGCCGTCGCGCGACAGCATCCGGATCAGGTCGTAGGCCCGCACCTTGCCCGTGGTGAGGGAGCCGGCGACGCGCAGCATGTCGGCCCAGTGCGCGCGGATGCGGTCGAGGCGGACGGTGTGGCGGGACATGTGGTCCAAAGGCCCGTAGGTGGCGCGCCCGGTGTGCAGGTTGGCGACCGGGACCACGAACCGCAGCCCGTCGGCCGAGGCGACCTGCCCGCCGCCCCAGGTATGCACGATGTCGATCCCGGCCTGGACGGCGATCAGCCGGGCGTTCGCCGCCGAGATCGTCTCCGCGCGCAGGTAGCCCTGGTCGACCTGCTGCAGGCGGGCACGGGTCAGCGCGGGCACGTTCGGCTTCTCGATCGGGACCAGGCCCACGTTGCACGCCTCGGCCACGATCAGCCCGCTCAGGCTGACCGCGATCTGCAGGCGGCCACCGACGAACTGCACCGCGGTGTTGCCGCCGAGCCCGTCCAGCACCCGGGTGTAGGCGCCCTCCAGCGCACTCGCGAGCTCGGCCAGATGCCCGGCCGGCTCCTCTTCCAGCTCCAGCGCCGCCAGCACCCGCGGCCGCGCCGCGTCCCAGCCCTGGCCTTCCAGCAGGCGGGCGCGCGGGTCGCTCCACCGGTCGGCGCCGGTGGCGAACACGTCGCGGCGGCGGGCCTTGGCCATCGCGGCGGCCGCGGCCACCATCGCCAGCACCGGCCGCCCGGCCGCCACCGCCCGAAACTCGATCGTCTCCAGCAGCAGCTCGATGAACTGCTGCACCGTCCGGTACCGCTTGACCAGCTCCGCCCGCCACGCCGCCGCCGCGTCATCGTCGGTCTCGGGCACGAACGCCGCGATCACCTCAACCGCCGCTGACAGCTTCTCCCGCGGCACCACCCGCTCGATCTCGTTCCACACCTCCGCCAACGAGACGAGGCGGTCCTCGGTCGCCTGCGGCGCACCCATCAAGATCTCCATCGCCGAGGCCACATGCCGCGCCGCCGACCGCAGCTTGGGCAGGGTCCGCAACTGCTCGGCCTTGCCCGCCCGCTCCGCCCGCGCCAGAAGAATCGAGGTGATCAGTAGATCCAGCACGTCCAGCGCGTCGTCGATCGACGCGGTCTCCAGATGCTGGACCGTGGCCAGCAGCGTCGCCGTCTGCCGCCGTACCTCCAGATCCCGCAGCGTCGGAGCCTTGGACGCCATCCCATACCGGGCCAGCGACGCCAGCTTCACCGCCGGCACCGGCTCGACCTGCACCCGCCCAGCCCCGATCCCGCCGATCTCGGCGACCCGGTCCAGCTCCCGCACCAGCACCCGCCCCGACGCCTTCACCGGCGAAGTTCGAAGACGCTCCAGCTCCGACACCCGCCGATCCTCCGGCACCCGCAGCAGGCCCCGCAGCGTCACGGCGGTCTCGGCCGGCGTCCGCTCGGCCAACAACCCATACAGCCGGGCGTTCTCGGCCCGACGCACCTCGCTGACCAGCCGGGTCAGCGTCGTGACCCCGGCAGGCAGCAAGATTCCGGCCTCCAGCATGTACACCACCGCCCGGTCGAACAGCGCGCGCGGTCCCTCGGCCGAGGCCCACACCCGCGCCGCGATGAACGCCCGCACGTCCTGATCCCGGTCGGCGAACTCCGACAACCTCAGCAGGTCGCGGATCTCCCAGGAATGCTCATAGGCGGTCTTGGGCCGGGCCAGGTATTCCGGCGCGCACGCCGGATCGACCTCTACCTGCTCGGCGGCGAACTCGACCACCTCCGCCGGCACCTTCAGCGGAGTGTCCGCCAGGAACGTCCCCAGCATCCGGACCGTGCCCCACTGCACCGCCCACCCGAGCTTGGTCGCCGGGCGCCGCTTGTCCGCCACCACCGCCCGCGCCGCCGCGTCCAGGCGGAAGAACTGCTCCAGCTCGCCGACCGTCACCTCATCACGGAACCGGCGATACCGCGCGACCTGCTCATCCGACAAGAAATCAACTGGCATGCCCAGGAACGTAGAGCTCCGCCAACCACACCAAGCCTGCCGTCACCGAACTGTCGTCAACCCCCGGCGGGCTACCGCCAAAATCCGGTCCGATCCTCCTCGCGGGCCGTGATGTGCCAGAGTCCTGATGGGGTTATCCAGATCAGGAGGCCTGGCCAGGGCTGGATCAGGGTCCAGCCGGGGGACTGTTTTGTCCGATGATGTCGCCTGCAGAGTGGGGCGAGGTTGCACTGGCAGGTGATTCCCTGGCCCCAGGGGACGGTGTGGTCGAGGTCGCAGCGGTTCGACCGTCGGTTGCAGGTGGGGAAGACGCAGGTTTCGTGGCGGGCCTCGATGAGGCGCCGCATGGCCGCCGGTGGGCGGTAGGCGTTATGGCCGTGTCGGCCGGGTGTCGGGCCGGTGGCCTGGCACCAGGTCTCGCGAAGGCCGCGCAGCTGGTCGTGCATGTCCCGGACGGCCCGGTTGATCAGGAAGGGCAGGGCGTTCGTCCGTCCCGTGGCGCGGGCGTGCGCGAGGACCTTACTGAGCCGCTGGTCGGCCATCTTGGCGAGTGTCTCGACGATCGTCGTGTCAGGAAGGGCGACCGTTGAGGGGGTGACGGCCGGAACTCGCGGCGGCTCGACCGGCTGGACGCCGGACGCATGCGCGGCCTCGGGGTACGAGGTCCCCTGGAGGAGTTCCTTGGCGAGGTCGGCGCGGATGGCGTGGAGAGGCCGCAGGTCGCCGTCCGTCTTCAAGGCCCGCGCGACTGCGCTGATCTTGTTGAAGATGGCGTGGGCCTCGGTCGTCTCCAGGCCGGTGAGGGTGAGGTCGGTGGTGCCGTCGGGGGTGTCCCAGACCTGCAGATCGCGGCGGCGGGCGGCCTCGCGCTTGCGCTCTTCGAGTTGCTCGGGAGCGAGCTTCTGCACGATGCGCCGGATACGGCGGCGAAGCTGGCCGGTGGTCTGGTCGGGCGCCCTTTCAAGGACGGCGGCTTCGACCCTCTCGGGGAGGCCGTCCGGAAGCCCGTCGGTGAGGTCGCTGATGACGCGGGTCTTCGACAGGTCGATCCGGCCGGTCTCCAGAGCTTCGCGCGTGGCCGGCAGGTCGTCGGCGAGCCGGCCGGCGAGGTGGACCAGAGTGGCGGCCGCGTCGCCGGTCACCGTGAGCGCGGCGGCGACTTCTTCGACGACCGATTCGTAACCGGAAAGGATCCGGTAATCGGGGTCGCCCTCTGCCTCGTCGGCGGCGCGTCGGCGGGACAACTCCGCGACGGCGGCGAGTTCCCGAGCCTGCGCCCACGAGGTCTGACGTCGCGCGGCAGCGGCCACTTCCAGGAGTCCGGTGTCCGAGAGACCGTCCAATCCGCCGGAAAGGCAGATGGCCAGTTGGGGGCCTGGCGGAAACCATCCGCGCCCTTCCCATTCGCCGATTTCGGTGTGCACGTCTTCGGCGACCGTCAGGGCCGTCATCGTTGGATCACCCCCTCTCGTCCAACCAAATTCATCTTACCATCTCTGTGACTCTTTGGAGTCATTCTGTGACTCTAAGTAAGAACGTTCTCACTCTCTGATCGTCAAAGCTGAGGCGGGGCATTGCCGACGACAGGGCGCGGCCGCAAGGCCGCGCCGAAAAGCAGGAGGGTCGCAAAGCCGCAGATAAAATCAAACCCCCACCGACTGCCTCAGCCAACGTGACAGCAATGAGCGCTGGCAGGAACGGGCCCGCGGACAAACGGGAACGGGCTCAGCCGTCCACTCGCATCAGCCAGGCTTCTCGATAAATCCCCCACCCGCATGAGCAGAGAGGCGCAGGCGGGCGCAGACCCCAAGCCAAGAGCGTGATCCACGTCCAGTGAGTGCACATGAGCACCTCCCGGCCAAGGCCGACAGATCCGATTCAGGACCCAAGGTCAGTCAGTTGCTGGGTCAGACCCCGCCGGGAGGTGCTCACCTACATCATCTCTGTCAGCTGCGGACGGCGTGGCCCAAGTAGGTGACGACGGGCGGGCCGTTGGGGTCGAGCTTGAAGTCCACCATCGAGGACAACTGATCGTCGGTGACACGGCCGGCGCGGCGGGCGCGAGTCGCGGTGATCAGTGCGCCGACACTGCGGGGTTTGAAGGAGCAGGTGCCGAGGTCGGCGAGGCCGTGGGCGGTCATCCGGGCGGCCAGCTCGGCAGGCGGACGCAGCCGGGCGGCGCTATAGCGGCCGGGAGGCATGATGCGGGTGCCGGGAAAGCGCTGGAGCATCCCCAGATAGACCAGGCGGGAGATCGGCGTGCGGTTCACGGTGTCGTAGATCAACGTGCCGCCAGGACGCAGCAACCGGGCGACGGCGGCCAGCACCGCGTCCAGGTCTTCGGTGATCTCGAACGTGTCGGCGCAGTAGACCAGGTCGAACGTCCCTTCAGGCAGGCCGGGGCGCTCGAAAGGTGCGGTGCTGTAGCTGGCCGTCTCGGAGTCGTCGGACTCCCGGGCCAGTGCGGTGGCCTCGTGCGACGGGTCCAGGGACGCGACCTCCATTCCCAGGTGTACCAGCCCCTGGGCGAGGACCCCCCGTCCACCGCCGATCACGGCGGCGCGCTTGCCCGAAGTCTCGTCCAGAACCTTCGTGACGTACTGCATGCGGACGTCCTGGAAGACGACGGCTCGAAGATGACGTCCGTCAACGCCGCCAGGTGCGGACGAGTCCAAGACCAGGTTCGGTGAGGCCACCGGCACATCCCTCCACTAAGTTTCTTAAGGAAACTTAACATGCCGGGTTTCCTCGGGGAACTCGGGTAGGATCCAGCGCCGTGACACGTACACCACTGGGCCAGGTCGCCTGCTCCATCGCCCGTGCCACCGACCTGTTCGGGGACGCGTGGACGGCGCTGATCATGCGGGACGTCATCACCGGCGTCACGCGGTTCGACGATCTGGCCCGGGACCTCGGAATCTCCCGCAAGGTCCTGGCCGCGCGCCTGGCGCGTCTGGTCGAGGAGGGCGTGCTGACACGCGAGCGCTACCAGGACCATCCGCCCCGCGAGCACTACCGCGCGACCGCGAAGGGGGAGGACCTCTACCCGGTCCTGCTGGCCCTCATGGCATGGGGGGATCGCTGGTATGCCGGTCCCGAAGGCCCGCCGGCGCGCATCCGTCACCTGGACTGCGGGAGCGACACCACGTCCGTCCCGTCCTGCGCCCACTGCGGCGGGACGCTCACGCCGTCCAACACCACCCAGCTCCCTGGTCCAGGCGGACGCGTCGGCCCAGGCACCCAAGTGCTAGGCCCCCTCCTGGCCGAGCGCGCCTGAACGCTGAATGCGGAGCTTCAGGACGTTTTCCGTGGGGCGTCCGTGTGGGCGACGGTGGCGTGGTAGCAGGTCAGCGACCAGTGGGCGGTGCCGCCGGGTGGGGTGACCATCGTGCCGGTGGCGGCGGTGACCTCTTGCGGTCCCGCAAGGTAGAACATGAACTCGTCGATGCGCTCCAGGGTTCCCTTGTACAGCCAGCAGTTACTCAGGATCTCTTGGCCGTCCAGGAAGGGCAGTTGGAGCAGCCGCTGCGCCTGGGCTGGAAGGTTGCCGAGGATGTCGTAGTCCTCTTGGTTGAGGCCCAGATCGGGCGGGTCGACCGGCATGCCGTCCTCGGGCGATCCGGCGGCCGAGGGGTACCCGCCCTCGACTGGCGCCTGGCTGAGGGATTCAGGGGTGAAGTCGAAGGAGAAGACGCCGAAGCTGGGCCGGTATGCGGCGAGGCCGCGTTTGCCGAAGATCACGGCCCAGGGGAGGCCGTCAGGACCGAGGTTCGCGATCCAGTCGATGGGTTTGCCCGACCGCCGTGTGAGCTCCTTGCGGACCTGCTTGGGGATGGTCTCCCAGGTCTCCTCCCGCGTCATCAGCGCGTTGAAGAGCATGTCACCCGGTTGATGAAGAGGGACCGACGCGTCCATTGCGCCCCTTTCGGCCTGCCGCCGATTCTAAGCCGTGACGCCCACGTCGCCCCTGCCGTGCACGCCGCGCCAGCAACCCAAGTCTTGCCCGCCGTCTACGGCGTGCCTGTCGTCTGCGGAGTGCCCGATTGTTACGGCGTGGCGTCTATGGCGGCGGGGGAGAGGATGTGGTCGAGGACCATGGCGGCGCAGCCGGTGAGGCCGGCCTGTTCGCCGAGGCGGCTGGGTTCGATGCGGAGGTTGCGGGTGGCCAGTGCGGTGGAGCGCTGGTAGACGACCTCGCGCAGTCCGGCGATCAGGGGCTCGTCGGCGCCGACGAGGTCGCCGCCGAGGACGACGACGGAGGGGTTGAGCAGGTTGACGGCGGTGGCGACGACCTCGCCGATGCGGCGGCCGGCGTCGCGGAGGAGGGCGACGGTGGCGGGGTCGCCCGCGCGGGCGAGGGCGGCGAGGCCGGGCAGGTCGTCCGCGGGGGAGCGGGCGAGGAGCGCGGTGCCGCCCGCGATGGCCTCGACGCAGTTCACGTTGCCGCAGCGGCACGGGGCCTCGTCCGGCGAGGGGACGGGCACGTGGCCGATCTCCCCGGCCGCGCCGAGGGCGCCCCGCTGGATGCGGCCGCCGGCGATGACGCCCGCGCCGATGCCGGTCGAGACCTTGACGAACAGCAGGTCGTCGACGCCGGGGTGGGCCTGGTGCTCGCCGAGGGCGGCGGCGTTGACCTCGTTGTCCAGGTAGGCGGGGACGCCGAAGCGCGCAGAGATGGGCGCGCCGATCTCGACGGCGTCCCAGCGTCCGGCGACATGCTCGACCGCGTCGGGGACGCCGAGGCCGACCCCGCGCACGGTGGACGCGTCGATGCCGGAGGCGGACAGCAGCGACGTCCACTGGTCCAGGAGCCGGGGGAGCGTCTTGCCGGGGGACACCTCGGCGGGCGGCCCGTCGGTGCGGACCAGGATCTTCCCCGCGAGGTCGCAGACGGCGAGCTGGCCGCGCGACTGGCCGAGGTTCGCGACCAGGACGGTGCCGCCGGCGGCGTTGAACGCGAGCCGCATGGGGGGACGTCCGCCGGTGGACGTCCCGTCCGGGTGCTCGGCGACGAGGCCGCGCGCGATGAGGGACGCGACGCGGGACGCCACCGCGGGACGGGACAGCCCGGTGATGCGGCCGAGGTCGGCGCGGGTGGCGACGCCGTCCTCGCGGATCAGGCGGAGGATGTCGCCGACCGTGGAGGGGCGGGTGACGGGGCGCGGCATCCCGCCAGTCAAGCACGCGCCCTTTCGGCCAGTCCAGTTGGCGGAATCGATGGACTTATGTCATTCAAAGTTCATAATTACGGTTGATCGGATGACCGATGTCTCGATAGCTTGACGATGACGATGACGATCTAGAGCCCCCCGATCGTGAAGTGTGGAGCAGGAGCGTCTGATGGCTGTGCATCCCGTGCTGGCGGCAGTGACCCGGCGCGTCGTCGAGCGGAGCGCCGGGCCGCGCGGCGCGTATCTGGAGCGGATCCGCGACGCAAGGACGGAAGGCCCCGTGCGCTCTGGAATGGGTTGCGCGAACCTGGCGCACGGCTTCGCCGCCTGCGGCGTCCAGGACAAGCTGTGGCTCCGCGGCGACGCCACGCCGAACATCGCCATCGTGTCGGCCTACAACGACATGCTCTCCGCGCACCAGCCGCTGAAGGACTACCCGGACCTGCTGAAGGCCGCGATCCGCGCCGCGGGCGGGACGGCCCAGTTCGCCGGCGGGGTGCCCGCGATGTGCGACGGCATCACGCAGGGCCGCGCCGGCATGGAGCTGTCGCTGTTCAGCCGGGACGTGGTGGCGATGGCGACGGCGGTGGCGCTGTCCCACGACATGTTCGACGGCGCCCTGCTCCTCGGCGTGTGCGACAAGATCGTCCCCGGCCTGGTGATCGGGGCGCTGTCGTTCGGGCGCCTGCCGGTGGTCCTGGTGCCGGCCGGGCCGATGGCGTCCGGGCTGCCGAACGGGGAGAAGGCGAAGGTCCGCAAGCGGTTCGCGGCCGGGGAGATCGGACGCGACCAGCTGCTGGCCGCCGAGGCGGCTTCCTACCACTCGCCCGGCACCTGCACCTTCTACGGGACCGCCAACTCCAACCAGCTCCTCATGGAGGTCATGGGCCTGCACCTGCCGGGGGCGAGCTTCGTCCCGCCGGGGACCAAGCTGCGGGACGCCCTGACCGAGGCGGCCGGCAAGCGCGTCCTGCAGCTCACGGACCTGGCCGGCGGCTACACGCCCATCGGCGAGATGCTGGACGAGCGCGCGTTCGTGAACGGCGTCGTCGCCCTCCTCGCGACGGGCGGCTCGACCAACCACACGCTGCACCTGGTCGCGATGGCCGCGGCGGCGGGCATCGAGCTGACCTGGGACGACTTCGACGAGCTGTCCAAGGTCACGCCGCTGCTCACCCGCCTCTACCCGAACGGCACCGCCGACGTGAACCACTTCCACGCGGCGGGCGGCACCGCGTTCCTCATCGGCGAGCTGATCGACGCCGGGCTCCTGCACGAGGACGCCCGGACGGTCGGCGGCGACACCCTCGCCGCGTACCGGAACGCGCCGGAGTTCACCGACGGCGGGGTCGAGTGGCGGCCGCTCGGCGGAGGATCGGGCGACACGGACGTGCTGCGTCCGGTCGCCGAGCCGTTCGACTCGCACGGCGGCCTGCACACCGTGCGCGGCAACCTGGGACGGGCGGTGATCAAGGTGTCGGCCGTGCGGCCGGAGCACCGGGTGATCGAGGCCGCCGCCCGCGTGTTCGACTCGCAGGAGCAGCTCCAGGAGGCGTTCGCCGCCGGGGAGCTGGACCGGGACGTGGTGGCGGTCGTCCGGAACCAGGGGCCGCGCGCCAACGGGATGCCGGAGCTGCACCGGCTCACCCCGCCGCTGTCGGTCCTCCAGGACCGGGGGCACCGCGTCGCGCTGGTGACGGACGGTCGGATGTCGGGCGCCTCCGGGGCGGTGCCCGCCGCGATCCACGTGTCACCGGAGGCGGCGGCGGGCGGGCCGCTCGCCCGCGTCCGCGACGGCGACATCGTCCGTCTCGACGCGGACGGGGGGCTCCTGGAGGTCCTCGTCCCGGACGAGGAACTCGCGGCCCGCGAGCCCGCCGCCGGGCCGCCCGGCCAGACGTGGGGCACGGGACGCGAGCTGTTCCGGTCGTTCCGCCACGCGGTCGGCCCGGCGGAGCGCGGTGCGGGGGTCTTCTCATGAGCGAACCGAACGTCCCCCCACGAGGTGCGCGCATCAGCCCGTGGCTGGTCGCGGACGTGGGCGGGACGAACGCCCGGTTCGCGCTGGTGGACGGCCCGCAGGGACTCCCCGCCCAGGTGGAGTCGCTTCCCACGCGCGACTACCCGGGCCTGGCGGAGGCGGCGGCCGACTACCTCGCACGGCACGCGCCCGGCGCGAAACCGTCCGCCGCGTGCCTGGCGGTGGCCGGGCCGGTGGGGAACGGCACCTTCCGCCTGACCAACGCCGGCTGGCCGGAGGGCACCCCCGAGGCGGTGCGCGCCCACCTCGGCCTCCCGTACCTCGACATCATCAACGACTTCGAGGCCCTCGCCCTCGCCCTCCCGCGCCTGGACGCGGACGACCTGATCCCCATCGGCGGAGAACGGCCGAACGCGGCCGCGTCAAAAGCAGGCGCGGCAAAAGCAGGCGCGGCAAAAGCAGGCGCGCCGCTGGCGGTCGTCGGGCCCGGGACGGGTCTCGGGGTGGCGGGTCTCGTGCCGACCCCGTCCGGCTGGGTGCCGGTTCCCGGCGAGGGCGGGCAGGTCGACATTCCGGCCGCAACCGAGCGGGAGATCGCCGTGGCGCGGCTCCTGCGCGCCGAGAAGGGCGCGGCCACCGCCGAGTACCTGCTGTCCGGGGCGGGGCTCGTCCGCGTCCACCGCTACCTGGCGACGCTCGACGGCGAGCCGCGCGAGGAGCCGTCCCCGCGGCAGATCTGCGAGAGGCAGGACGACCCCCGCTGCCGCGAGACGCTGGAGATGTTCTGCGCGCTGCTCGGCTCGCTCGCCGGCAACGCCGCCCTGACGCTCGGCGCGCGCGGCGGCGTCTACCTCGGCGGCGGGATCCTGCCGCGCATCGTGGACGTCCTGCGCGGCAGCGCGTTCCGGGCCCGCTTCGAGGGGAAGCCTCCCGTCGAGGACTACATGCGCGCCATCCCGACCGCCCTCATCGTCCACCCCGGCCCGGCCCTGGTCGGCGCCACCGTCCGGCTCGCCCAGAGCCTGCCCGACCTGGAGCCCGCATGATCGCCGAAGACCTGTTCGACCTCGCGCCCGTCATCCCCGTCGTCGTGCTGGACGACGCGGACACCGCCGTCCCGCTGGCCCGCGCCCTGGTCGAGGGCGGGCTGCCGGTGATCGAGGTGACGCTCCGCACCCCGGCCGCGATCGAGGCGATCACGCGGATCGCCGCGGAGGTCCCGGACGCGGTCGTCGGCGCCGGGACGGTCGTCCGTCCCGAGGACGCCGAGCGCTCGGTCGCCGCCGGGGCGAGGTTCCTGGTCAGCCCCGGCTGCACGGCACGGCTCCAGGCGGCGATGGTCGCGACGGGCCTGCCGTTCCTGCCGGGCGTGGCGACCGCGTCGGAGGCGATCGCGCTGCTGGAGGGCGGGGTCACGGCGATGAAGTTCTTCCCCGCCGAGGCCGCGGGCGGGGCCGCCTACCTGAAGTCGCTCGCCGGGCCGCTGCCGCAGATCCGGTTCTGCCCGACCGGCGGCATCAGCCCGCGCAACGCCGCGGACTATCTCGCGTTGGGAAACGTCGGCTGCGTCGGCGGGTCCTGGCTGACCCCGGCGGACGTCGTCCGCGACGGCGACTGGGACCGGATCCGCAAGCTCGCCGCCGAGGCCGCCGCCCTCCGGGCGCGGTGATGTCACATCCGGAGGCGGCGCCCCCGTCTCCTGGACATGAACACCACATCGACGCTTGAGAACCTGAAGGCGCAGCGCACCGTCCGGCTGACGACCTACCGCAAGGACGGCACGCCGGTCGGGACGCCAGTGAACATCGTCGTCCGCGGCGACCACGCCTACTTCCGCACCTACGACAAGGCGTTCAAGACCAAGCGGCTGGCACGCAACCCCGAGGTGGAGATCGCGCCGAGCACCTTCAAGGGCGAGGCCACCGGTCCGGAGACGCACGGCCGCGTCCGGCTGCTCAGCGAGGAGGAGTCGAAGCCGATCCGCAGGCTGCTGGCGCGCAAGCACCCGTTCCTGCAGGGGTTCGCGGTGCCGCTCTTCCACAAGGTGAAGCGCTACCGGACGCTGCACTACGAGGTCACGATCGACGAGGGCTGACCGTGCAGTGCGGGCACGGGCCCGCGACGAGCCCGCGCCCGCCGTCGTTCGGGACGAGGTCCATGCGCAGCCTGCCGCAGGCGCACCGCGTCCAGACGACGATGCCGTCGCTGGTGAGGTGCCGGGACACGAGGGTGTTCTGGTTCGTCATGGCACCAGTCTGCGGCCCGTCGAACGTTGCCGTCCATTTCAGATTTGCGCACTAGATCGTGCAATATGGTTGCATGATTGATCTGCGGCGGTTGCACATGCTCCGGCTCGTCCACCAGTACGGTACGGTCACGTCCGCGGCGGACGCGCTGCACCTGACCCCGTCGGCGGTCTCGCACCAGCTGCGCGAGCTGGCGCGGGAGCTGAAGGTGCCGCTGCTGGAGCCGCAGGGCCGCAAGGTGCGGCTGACCCCGGCCGCGCACCTGCTGGTCGAGCACGCCGACGGGCTCCTCGCCAAGTGGGAGGAGACCCTCGCCGACCTGGAGTCGCACCGCGCCGGCGCCGCCGGGCCGCTGCGGATGTGCGGGTTCACGACCGCGGTCGGCGGGCTCATCGCCCCGGCCGCCGGCGCCCTGCTGCGGGACGACCCGGGCCTCACGGTCGAGATCCGCGAGTGCGACACCGACGTGGCGGTGGGGCTGCTCGCCGCGGGCGAGACCGACATCGCGGTCATCGAACCCACCCCGGAGGCGCCGCCGCCCGGCGACCCGCGCTTCGACCGGGGGCCGCTGCTGGAGGAGGCGCTCGACCTCATCGTCCCGGCCGGGCACCCGCTCGCGTCCCGCGCCGGGGTCCGGCTGGAGGACGCCGCGGACGAGCCCTGGATCAGCGTCGAGCCCGAGCAGTGCGCCCACCACCAGCAGGTCATGACCTACTGCGCCGCCGCCGGCTTCACGCCCCGCATCGCCCACCACGCCACCACCTGGTCGGTGATCTGGGCGCTGGTCGCCAACGGCCTCGGCGTGTCCCTCGTGCCGCGGCTGGCGGGCGGGCCGTCCGACCAGCCGGTCGTGCGCGTCCCGCTGGGCGGCGACGGCGTTCCGAGGCGGCGCGTGCTGACCTGTGTGCGGCGCGGCAGCCGCGGCAACCCGCTGATCGCCCGCGGCCTCCAGGCCCTGCGCGACGCGGTCCCGGACCGCTGCGTCCTCGCCGCCGCCTGAGCCCGCTACTCGGTGGAGACCGCCTGCAGGACGTCCATCCGGGCGGCGCGGCGGGCGGGCCACACGGCGGCGAGGACGCCGATCAGCGCCGCCGCCGCGACGCACACGGCGAGCCGCGCGCCGGGGATCGCGAGGACCTCCATGCCGCCGTCGCCCTCGGCCATCGCGCGCTGCAGGACGATCCCGAGCAGCACGCCGGCGCCGACGCCGAGCAGCGCGCCGAACAGGGAGACGGCGACCGCCTCGTAGCGGATCATGCGGCGGATCTCGCGGCGCTGCATGCCGAGGGCGCGGAGCATGCCGATCTCGCGGGTCCGCTCCGTCACCGCCAGCGCGAGCGTGCAGGTCCCGGTCGCCGTCCCAGGCCACGCCCGTCTGCGGTTCGGCCCCGACGATCGCGCCGCGCCGGTCGACGACGGCGGCGAACAGCTCGGCTGCGCCAACCGCACCCAGGCCGGCCTCCTCGCCCGCGACGCCGGCCTGGGCTGAGCCCGGCGGTCGCGCGCCGGGGGACGCGGGTCACGCGCCGGGGGACAGGGGCGGGCCGGGCCGCCGGGAACGCCGCACCCCGAACGCCAGCAGCACCGCGCGCACGACCCAGACGGCCAGTGCGATCTGCAGGACCACGAGGAACCCCGTGCCCGGCCCGGCCGTGAAGGCCAGCACCAGGAACACCCCGAGCAGGACCGGGAACGCCGGGAAGGGCGGCCTCCCGTGCCGGTGCCGCCGGGCGGCCATGTGCCGGTGCCGGCGGTGCCAGGCGGGATGCCCCGGGCCGCCGAACATGACCGCCATCCCCTGATCCAGGGACGGGGTCTTCGGCGGCTCGGGCAGCCCGGTGGGGGCCGGCAGGTCCTTGACGAGGGCGCGCAGGTCCCCGCGCGTCCTGGCGGACAGGACGGCGTCCAGCCGCCCGTCCAGCTCGCCGCGGTCCAGCCGCCCCTCGGCGAAGTGGTCGTGCAGGGCGACCATGACCGCGTCCCGCTCGGCGTCGCCGACGCGGATCTCGTCGTGCCGTGCCATCTCTACTCCTCGTCGCGGGCCGTCGGGCCCGCGTCGTCGGTGCCGGGGGTGTCGTCGGGGTCGTGGGCGAGGTCGTCGGCCAGGATCCGGTACAGGCTCCGGCGGGCGTCCGACAGGACGTCCTTGGCCTGGGCGACCTGCTCGGGGGAACCGGAGTGGACGATCTGCATCACCGCGGCCCCCGTCTGCGCGGCCTGCTTGAACAGCTCCGGGACGCCCTCGCCGAACTCCGGGGTCATCTCCGCCCACGGCTCGGCGAGCCGGTCGGCGTTCTCCTCGGCGTAGGCGCGGCCCTCGTCGGTCAGGCGGAAGGTGCGCCGCCCGCCGGACTCGTCGCCGACGATCAGGCCCTCGTCCGCGAGCTGCTGGAGCGCCGGGTAGACCGCGCCGGGGCTCGGCTTCCACGCCCCGTCGCTGCGCTCGTGGATCTCCTGGATGATCTGGTAGCCGTTGCGCGGCTCCTCGGCCAGCAGGACCAGGATCGCCGCGCGGACGTTCCCCTTGCGCGCCTTCGGGCCCCTGCCCCAGGGCCCGCCGCGTCCCCCCGCCCAGGGCGGCCGGGGGCCGGGGCCGGGCCCGAAGCCGCCGGGCGGGCCCCAGGGGCCGGGGCCGCCGCCGAACAGCGCGCCGAAGTTCGGGAAGTCGCCGCCGCGTCCCCAGGGGCCGCGTCCGTGCATGTGTCCCAGGTTCTTCACCACCTTCTGAGATCTCTCTAAGAGCTCTCGCGATACGACAACGATATATCGAAGACGTCCGAACGGGCCAGATGGTTCCGGGAGATTTCCGGCGGACGGGGCGGGTCCCTCGCGGCGGGCCGGGCGTGATCCCCGAATACCGGCATCGCCGTCTGATTTGGCGAATCTGTGGGTACCACCCGGGGCGAGGGGGACTATGGGCACACACGAGGCGGTGACCGCGCCGGACGCGGTGCTGGCACCGGACGCGGCGGGCAGCGGTCCGCGCGCAAGGCCGCGCGTGCGGAACGAGCTCGCGCTCGGCCTGGCGCTGTTCGTGCTGTACTCGCTGGTGACGATGCTGCCCGAGCAGGCGAGGGAGAAGGCCGCCCGCGACCACGGGGAGTCGCTGTACGCCCTGGAGCGGGCGCTCCACCTCGACGTCGAACCGGCTCTCAACCACTGGCTGGCCGACCAGCCGGTCTTGCGGGTGCTGGCCAACTACGAGTACGCGATCACCTACATCGCGAGCGCGCTGGCCCTGCTGACCTGGTTATTCCTCCGGCACCCCGAGCGGTACCGGACGGCCCGCAACGCCTTCGTCATGCTCAACCTCGGCGGGCTGGCCTGCTTCGCGCTGTACCCCGTCATGCCGCCGCGGCTGATGCCCGACCTCGGGTTCATCGACACCGTCGCCGAGGGCCGCACCTGGGGGTCGTGGGGCTCGCCGCTGGTCGAGCACGCCGACCGGTTCGCCGCCGTCCCGTCCCTGCACATGGCCTGGACGCTGTGGGTCGGCGTCGAGCTCGCCCGCGTCAACGCGAAACGCTGGGTCCAGGGCGTGAACGCCCTGCACATCATCGTGACCCTCTACGTCATCCTGGCGACCGCGAACCACTACCTGCTGGACGCCGTCGCCGCGATCCCGTTCGTCGTCGTCCCGGTGTACCTCGCCGAGCGCATCGCCCGCCCGCCGGCGCCGCGCGTGCAGGGGCCCGACGCGTTCTTCCTGGCCGTGGAGACGCCCGAGGCCCCGCAGCAGGCCGGCGGCGTCATCATGCTCGACACCTCGCGGGCCGGCGTCGGCCGCGACGACCTCGTCCGGGTGATCAGGAGCCGGCTGGACGGGCTGCCCCGGTTCCGGCAGCGGCTCGTCCGGCGGGGCCGCTGGCGCCGCCCCGTCTGGCGCGACCACGACCCCGTCGACTGGGAGTGGCACGTCGAGGAGCGGCGCGTCGACGGCATGGCCGGGCTGCGCGCCGAGGTCGCCCGGATCCAGTCCGAGCCGCTGCCGCCGGACCGGCCGCCGTGGCGCATGGCCGTCCTGAAGGGCGCCGAACCCGGCCGCACCGCCGTCGTGTACCTGATGCACCACGTCGTCGCGGACGGCGTCGGCATCGTCGCGCAGGCGATGTACCTGATGGAGCCGCCGCCCGAACCCGTCGCCGGGCCCCCGCGCGCGCCGTTCCGCAAGGCGCTCGCGACCGTGGTCGGGCTCGGCCAGCTCGCGACCGCCGTGACGCGGCCCGAGCGGCTGCCCTCCGCCGGGACGTCCGAGCGCCGGTACAGCACGATGGCCCTGCCGCTGGGCGCGGTGCGCGACGTCGCCCGCCGCCACGGCACCCGCGTCACCGACGTGGTGCTGTGCGCGGTCGCGGGCGCGCTGAACCGGGTCGTCAGCGAGGACGACGGGCGGCCCGGGAGCTGCCGCGTCGCGGTCCCGCTGATGATGCGCCCGCCGGGCAGCGCGATGGTCGGCAACCACACCACCGCCGTGATGGTCGACCTGCCGATCGGGAAGATGGCCGAGACCGAGCGGCTCGCCGTGATCGCCGAGCGCGGCCGGGTGCTGCGGTCGGGGACGCGGGCGCAGGCCGCGTGGTTCGTCATGTGGCAGGCGGGACGGCTGATGCCGGTCCCGCTGCACGCCCGGTTCGCCCGGATGTCCTACAGCGGCCGTTTCCTGCAGGGCACCGTGTCGAGCCTTCCCGGCCCCGACCGGCAGCTGCGGCTCGCGGGGGCGCCGCTCACCGCGGTGTACCCGATCGTCCCGCTCGCGCCCGGCACGCCGCTGGCGATCGCGGGCCTCGGCGTCGACCGCGACCTGTGCTTCGGGCTCTCGGCCGACCCCGGCCTCACCGACGACGCCGACGCCCTCATGGACGCCGTCCGCGACGTGATCGACGAGCTCCGCGACACCTGACCCGGCGCCGAGATCCTGGTGGCCCTCATCCGGCACGCGCTGGAACGCGGCACGGCGCCGTCGCCGCCCGGCTCAGACGCTCCGCATGGCGCGCAGTGACGCGCGCCGTCGAACCGGCATGCCGGTGACGATCAGACGCTCCGCATGGCGCGTATCGACTCCTTGAGCGAGCCCATCGTCGCGAACACGGCGGTGGGCTCGTAGCCGCAGTGGGCCATGCAGTTCGCGCAGCGGTCGTCGCGCCCCCGCCCGTAGGCGTCCCAGTCGGTCGTGTCCAGAAGCTCCTGGTAGGTGTCGACGTAGCCGTCGTCCATCAGGTAGCAGGGCCGCTGCCAGCCCTTCAGCGAGTACGACGGGATCGCCCACGCCGTGCACGGGAAGTCGACCTTCCCTTCGAGGAAGTCCAGGAACAGCGGCGAGTGGTTGAACCGCCAGCGTTTGCGCCGGCCGTCCGCGAACGTCTTGCGGAACAGGTCCCGGGTCTCCTGGACGCCGAGGAAGTGGTCCTGGTCCGGTGCCTTCTCGTACGCGTACGCCGGCGAGATCATCATCTGGTCGACGCGCAGCTCGTCGTTCAGGTAGTCGAGCACGTCGATGACGGTCTGCGGGGTGTCGGTGTTGAACACGGTCGTGTTCGTCGTGACGCGGAACCCGCGCTCCCGGCACATCCGGATCGCCTCGACGGCCTGGTCGAACACGCCCTCCTTGCACACGGACGCGTCGTGCCGCTCCCGCAGCCCGTCGATGTGCACGGCCCACGCGAAGTACCGCGACGGCCGGAACGCGTCGATCTTCTTCGGGATCAGCGCCGCGTTCGTGCACAGGAACACGTACCGCTTCATCCTCACCAGCTCGGCGACCATCTCGCCGATCTGCGGGTGCATCAGCGGCTCGCCGCCCGCGATCGACACCATCGGCGCCCCGCACTCGCGGATCGCCGCGACCGCCTGCTCGACCGGCATCCGCCGCTTCAGCACGTCCGCCGGATGCTGGATCTTCCCGCAGCCCGCGCAGGCCAGGTTGCAGGCGTACAGCGGCTCCAGCTCGACGATCAGCGGGTACCTGCGCCGTCCCGCCAGCCGGTTGCGCAGGACGTACCCGCCGACGCGCAGGCTCTGGCGCACTGGCATCGCCATGTTCTAGATCCCTTCCGGGTCGCGGTGCCCGCGGTCGGCGGCGCCGGGCCGTGCCGGGGACGGGCCGGCTCCGTTCACGTAGCGGCCGAGCGCCGACAGCGGGAAGACCAGGCGGTACAGGTGGTAGTTGATGTAGAAGTCGCCGGGGAAGCCGGTGCCGGTGAAGTGGTCCTCGTCCCACGTCCCGTCCGGCCGCTGGCGGTCGACGAGCCAGCGGATCCCGCGCTCGACGGACGGGCCGCGCTCCCCGGCCGCGAGCAGCGCCAGCAGCGCCCACGCGGTCTGGGACGGGGTGGACGCGCCGTGCCCGACCCACGACCGGTCCCGGTAGGAGCGCAGGTCCTCGCCCCAGCCGCCGTCGTCGCGCTGGTGGCGCTCCAGCCAGCCGACCGCGTCCCGGATCACCGGCTTCTCCGGCCGGACGCCCGCCTCGATCAGCGCGGGCACGACGGCGCCCGTCCCGTACACGTGGTTGGCGCCCCACCGGCCGAACCACGAGCCGTCCGGCTCCTGCGCCTTCAGCAGCCAGACGACGGCCCGCTTCACCAGCAGCGAGTCCGCCATGCCGCGGCGGGCCATCGCCTCCACGACGTGCGCGGTGACGTCGGCGGACGGCGGGTCGATCACCTCGCCGAAGTCGCAGAACGGCAGCCTGCGGCACAGCGCGCGGGTGTTGTCGGCGTCGAACGCGCCGAACCCGCCGTCCCTCGACACCATCCCGGCCAGCCAGCGCACGCCGCGCTCGATCGCCGGCTCCGCCCGCGGGTGCCGGACGCGGTCCAGCGCGATGACCACCTCGGCGGTGTCGTCGGTGTCGGGGTAGCAGTCGTTGTCGAACTCGAACGCCCAGCCGCCCGGGGGCAGGCCGGGCCGCCCGACCGACCAGTCGCCGGGCCCCCGCACCTCCTCGCCGATCACCCACTCGGCGGCCCGCTCCAGGGCCGGGTGCCCGGCGGGCAGGCCCGCGTCGGCCAGCGCGTTCATCGCGAGCGCGGTGTCCCAGACGGGGGACTGGCAGGCCTCCAGCCGCCGCCCCCGCTCGTCCCGGATCGTGAAGCCCTCGAGGCCGTCCAGCCCCCGCCGGACCACCGGGTGGTCGAGGCCGTAGCCGAGCAGGTGCAGCGCGAGCAGCGAGTACACCCACGGCGGCTGGATCCCGCCCCACGAGCCGTCCCGCTCCTGCCGCGCGATGATCCACTCGGCGGCGCGGCGGAGCGCGGCCCTCCGCACGGCCTTGAGCGGGCGCCGCTCGTACACGTGCAGCGCCCTGTCGAGCGCCTCGAACGCCTCCCCCCATCCGGGCAGGCGCCGCCCGCGGGGCCGCGGGACGCCGTGGTCCGGGTACAGCTCGTCCAGCGCGAACGGCAGCGGCCGGACGGGACGCAGCGCGCCCACCACGGTCAGCGGGACGATCGTCTGCCGCGCCCAGCACGCCCAGTCGTAGACGTTCAGCGGGAACCAGCGCGGCAGGAACATCATCTCCGGCGGCAGCACCGGCAGCTCGTCCCACGGCCAGCGGCCGAACATCGCCAGCCAGAACCGGGTGAAGACGCGGGTGGCCGGGATGCCGCCCTCGCCGCGGATGTAGGCGGCGGCGCGGACCATGTGGCCCGCGTCGGGGAGGTCCCCGGCGAGCCGGAGCGCGACGTACGCCTCGGTGGTGGTGGACAGGTCCGGCGGGCCGTCGTGGAAGTTCGCCCAGGTGCCGTCGGGCGCCTGCTGCGACCTGATCCAGCGGGCCGCCTCGGCGGTGTCCTCGCCGGTGCGGATGCCGAGGAACTCGCGCAGCAGCAGGTCCTCGGCGTCCATGGTCACGTTGGTCTGGAGCTCGCCCTTCCACCACCCCTCGGGGGACTGGAGGCCGAGCAGGTGCTCGCGCGCGGCGTCCAGTGCCTGCGCGGCCGTCCTGATCGTGGTGGTTTCCAGGGCTGGTTCTGTGACTGGTTCTGTGGTCGTCATCAGTGATCCCGGCAGGTGACGAAGTCGGCGATGTGCAGGAACTCGGCGCGGACGGGGTCGGGCAGCCGCACCGACAGCAGGTGCTCGGCGGCCCGCTGGATGCGGCTCTCGGCCTCGAGCTCGGCCCAGGCACGCCCGCCCGCGGCCTCCACGAGCGCGGCCGTCTCGGCCAGGTCGTCCTCGGACGGGTCCGGCCGCGCGTACAGGTCCGCGAGCCGCGCCGCCTCCGGGGTCCCGGAGTTCAGCGCGGCGACGACCGGCAGCGACATCTTGCGGGACCGCAGGTCCGACAGCGCGGGCTTGCCGGTGGTCTCCGGATCGCCCCAGATGCCGAGGAGGTCGTCCACGAGCTGGAACGCGATGCCGAGGTCCTCGCCGAACGCCTGCAGCGCGGCGCACAGCTTCTCGGACGCGCCGTCCAGCACGGCCCCGATCGCGCAGGAGCACGCCAGCAGCGCGGCCGTCTTGCCGGACGCCATGGCGACGCACTCGTCCACGCCGATCTGCCGGCGCGTCTCGAAGTCCATGTCGAGGGACTGGCCGGCGATGAGGCGGCGGGTCGCGGTGGACAGCGCGTGCGCCGCCCGCGCCGAGCCCTGGGCGGGAGCCTCCAGCAGCACCTCGGCCGCGAGGGCGAGCAGCGCGTCGCCGGCCAGGATCGCCGACGCCTCGCCGAACACCGTCCACGCCGCCGGACGGTGCCGGCGCGTCCGGTCGCGGTCCATGATGTCGTCGTGCAGGAGCGAGAACGCGTGGGTCAGCTCGACGGCGACCGCTCCCGGCAGGGCGCTCTCCGGCGGCGCCACGGCGGCGCGGGCGGACAGCAGCGCCAGCGCCGGGCGCAGCGCCTTCCCCGCCGGCTCCTTGCGCGGGCGACCCTCCTCGTCGGTCCAGCCGAGGTGGTAGGCGGCGACCCGGTACGTGCGCGGGTCGAGGCGGCCGACCGCGGCGCGCAGCGCCCCGTCGACGAGCTCGCGGACGTCGGTGAGCGAGACCGGCACGGTGGTCATCGGACGCTCACCCTCTCCTCGGCCCGGTGCGTGCTCCGCAGGTAGCGGCGGACCAGGTGGGCGGCGGTGAGACCGCTGCGCACCGCGCCCTCCATCGTGTCCGGCCAGCCCGTGGCGGTCCACGCGCCGGCCAGGAACAGGCCCGGCGCGCGCGTCACCGGCCCGGGCCGGACGGCGGCGGTGCCGGGGCGCTGCCGGAACGTGGCGCGCCGCTCCCGCGTCACGAACAGCTCCTGGACCTCGGCGTCCCACGCGGCGGGCAGCAGCCGCCGCAGTTCCGGCACGAGCCGCGAGCGGATCCGGGCGGTCGGCATGTCGATCCAGCGGTCGGCCGCCGACAGCGAGATCGCGAGGTACTGGCCGCGGCGCAGCCCGCTCACCGCCGTCCGGTCGAAGACCCACTGGACGGGCGAGCCCACTGCGGCGGCGAAAAGGTCGTTCCGCGGGGTGTCGGGGGTCGTCCCCCCACGCGAGGACGGGAAGTCCATGATCTTGCGGTCGTAGACGACGTGGACGTTGACGATCGGGCTCGCGTCCAGCTCGGCCCAGCGCAGCGGGTCCGGCAGCGCCTGCGCGGGCAGCAGCCGCGCCGCCGCCTCGTGCGGCACCGCCATGATCACCGCGTCGGCCGCGATCGGCGTCCCGTCCACCACCACCTTCGGGTCGGTGGTGACGGCCTCGACCTTGGCCTTCAGCCGCACCGTCCCGCCCATCTCGGCGATCCGCCGCAGCGCCGGGCCGCCGTGCAGCTCCTCCAGCGGGACGAGCGGCAGCCCGATGTCGGCGGCGTCGGCGCGGCCGAACAGCGCCCGCCGGCACACCATCGCCGACAGCCCCAGCGCCGCCTCGTCCACCTCGGCGTTCAGCGCGGACGTGATGAACAGCCCCCACAGCGCGTCCCGCGCCCACGGCCGCTGCCCGTGCTGCGCCAGCCACGCCCCCGCCGACAGCGTGTCGAGCGCGGGATCGGCGGGATCGAGGCGCCGCATCGCCGCCGCGGCGCGCACCGCGCGGAGCCGGTCGGCGGCCGACAGCGGCGCGTACCCGGCCAGCGCCGGCAGCAGGTGCAGCGGGCTCGGCAGCGGCGACCGCCGCAGCCGCGCCGGTTCAGCCCCCGCCCGCAGGACCGGGACGTCGAACCTGTCCTGGACGTCGACGAGATGGTCGGCGCGCAGCCTGCGCAGCAGCCCCTGGTACGCCGAGCAGCACCGCAGGAACACGTGCTGGCCGTTGTCGACGCTCAGATCGCCCCGCGTGAACGAGTGCGTTGCGCCGCCCAGCCACGGCCGGGACTCCACGAGCGTGACCGGCACGCCCGACTCCTGGAGCGCGATCGCGGCGCTGATGCCGGCGAGCCCTCCTCCGACGATGACGACGCTCACCTGCCCACCCCCAGGGCTCCGGCGGCGCTCACCGCTCCACTCCCGACAGCGCGCGGGCCGCCACGACGGCCTTCTGCCAGGTGGGCAGCGAGGCCCGCGTGTTCAGCGCGAGATGCGGGCGCTCGGCGATGTTCTCCAGCAGCCGCCGGTAGATGCCGGCCATCGCCGCCGTGCACGCCGCGCTGCGCCGGTCCAGCAGCGGCAGGAGGCGCAGCCCCTCGGCGTACCAGGCCCGCGCCCGCTCCGCCTGGAAGCCGATCAGCTCGTTCAGCCGCCACGGCGGGTCGACGAACGCGCCCGACTCGTCCAGCTCCAGCGTGCAGCCGAACCGGGCCAGGTCCTCCGCAGGGATGTAGGTCCGCCCGGCCAGCCGGTCCTCGCGCAGGTCGCGCAGGATGTTCGTGAGCTGGAGCGCGACGCCGAGCGAGTCCGCGAGCCCCTCGGCCCGCTGCCGGCCGTCCGACCCGAACACGCCGAGCGACAGCCGCCCGACCGTCCCGGCGACCCGCTGGCAGTACCGCAGCAGGTCGTCGAACGTCCGGTAGTCGGCGCCCCGGACGTCGTTCTCGCAGCCGTCGATCAGCTCCTCGAACGCCTCCAGCGGGATCGGGTAGCGGCTCGCCGCGTCCGCCAGCGCCGTGAGCACCGGATGGCCCTCCAGCGCCCGGACGTCCAGCCGCCGCCGCAGCACCTCCTGCACGGTCGCGAGCCGCTGCCGCGACCGGTCCAGCAGGTCGAGCCGCACGCACGCCGGCTCCGGCCCGTCCCCGATGTCGTCGATGCCCCGCGCGAACGCGTAGATCGCGCTCATCGCCCTCCGCTTCGGGGCCGGCATCAGCCGGATCCCGTAGGCGAAGTTGCGGGCCTCGTCGCGCACGACCCGCTCGCAGTGCCGGTACGCCTCGGCAACCCGCTCGGAACGCTCGCAAGCCTCCGAAACCGTCATCGCCCTCTCCCTCCAAGAGCGCGCGCCCAGCGGGCCGGCAGCGCGGCCCGCCGCGGGCGCAGCGGATGCGCGAGCACGTCGAACCGCCCGCGTTCCAGAGCCGACAGCGCCGAGCGCCCCCCGGCCACGTAGCCGGAGACGGCGAACCGCGCCCACCCGGTCAGCTCCGCCATCAGCGGCCCGGCGCCCCCGTCCAGCAGGTCGCGGGCACGCCGGGCCTGCAGCGCCAGGACGCCGCGCAGCCGCGTCGGCGTCACCCGGCGCGCCAGGTCGTCCTCGGCGCAGCCGAACCGCCGCAGGTCCTCGCCGGGCAGGTAGATCCGCCCGTTGCGGTAGTCCTGCCCGGCGTCCTGGCAGTGCTCGATGATCTGCAGCGCCGTGCAGACGTCGTCGGACGCCGCCTCCAGCCGCGGCGTGTGCGCGCGGAACACGCGCAGCACGATCCGTCCCACGGGCGCTGCCGACAGGGTGCAGTACCCCTTCAGGTCCTCGAACGTGTCGTACCGGTGGACGGTCTGGTCCTGCCGGTTGGCCTGGACGAGGTCGCGGAACGGCTCCTCCGGGATCCGGTGCGCGTGCACCGTCCGCGCCAGCCGCCTTAACTGCGGCAGGGCCGGCGTCCGTCCGGCGAACACGCGGTCCAGGTCGTCGTCCACGAGGCCGAGCAGCTTCGGCCGCTGCTCCGCCGGCGCCTCGTCGCCGATGTCGTCGACGAGCCGCGCGAAGCCGTACACGGCCCGCAGGTCGGCGCGGTGCCGGGCCGGGAGCAGCCGCGCGGCCACCGGGAAGTTCTCCCGTGCCGCGAGCCGGTCCAGCGCGCGGTCGTGCTCCTCGGCGCTCCAGGACGGTTCAATGATCACCTAGTGGAGATCGGCAGGTACGGCACGAGAGAAACTCTGGCCGAGGTATGGACTTATTTAAACGATGCGTGTCCCGGGCCTGAACAGGTCCAGGATCCGGCGTCGCCATCACCGGGCCTTGTGCGGGCGCGCGACTCGCCGGCGGGCGACCCGCGGGCGACCCGCGGGCGGCCTGGCCTCGGGTCATGCCGAACCACGAGCGTGAGACAAGCGCTGGGAGTACTGGGGCATCGTCACGCCCCGGCACGTGTTCGTCGACGGGCGGCTCCACAAGATCGGCGGAGAGCTCGACTGGAGCTATGACCGGGCTGACTGGCTTCACTCCTGGACGATCCGGGGGCGGCGGGGCGCGGCCGAGTTCCGTCCTTTCCATGAGCGGGTCGCGCGGACGGAACTCGGCGTTCGTCGGCACCGAGACCCACCAGTGCTTCGGCCATTTCAGCGGGCGTGTCCGTGTCGACGACGGGACTTGGATCGGCTTCGACGGCCTTACGGGGTGGGCGGAGGAGTGCCGCCAGCGTTGGTGAATCCCTTGCCGCGTCGGGGCTTGCGTCCATCTTAGAATCGAGTTCTAATTTGGGTCCGGGTGCGGGGTTCGGCTCCGTGCCCGGCTCGGGGGGTTGCCAGAAGCGCCATGCTGAAAGGGGGCCCTGTGAGGCTCACCGGCATCTCCCTGATCGCGTCCGCTCTCCTTCTCGCCGGGGCCGCCCCGGCCGTGGCCCAGCCCGCGGGGGCCCAGCCTGCCGGGGCCCAGCCTGCCGGGGCGCAGCAGCGTGCTGCGGAGCCGTCCGCCGTCGTGCGCACTGACCGTGGTCTGGTGCGCGGCCAACTGCAAACGGGCTACCGGCTGTTCCAGGGCATCCCGTATGCGGCGCCGCCGACGGAGAGCCTGCGCTGGAGACCGCCGCAGCCGGTACGGCCGTGGCAGGGCATCTACGACGCGACCTCCCCGCGCGGCCAGTGCGCGCAACTCGCCCCGCCCTACGGCGGCGACACCACCTACGGCGAAGACTGCCTGTACCTCAACGTGACCACCCCCGCCCGCGCACCTCGGGGGCACGGGCTGCCGGTCATGGTGTGGGTCCACGGCGGCGGCAACATGACCGGGAGCGGCAGCGCCTACAACGCGGCCAAGCTCGCGGTGGACGGCGACGTCGTGGTCGTCACCATCAACTACCGCCTCGGACCTCTCGGCTGGCTCGCGCACCCCGGCCTGGAGAACGGCGCCGACCGGCGCTACCAGGCAGGCAATTACGGACTGCTCGACCAGCAGGCCGCGTTGCGCTGGGTGCAGCGCAACGCCCGAGCTTTTGGTGGGAATCCCCGGAATGTGACGTTGTTCGGGGAGTCCGCGGGCGCCGCCGACTCCTGCGCGAACCTCACCTCGCCGTCCGCCGCCGGACTGTTCCACAAGGTGATTTCGGAAAGCTTCAGCTGCGTCACTCCCATCCGGACCGAAGCCTCGGCAGAGGCCGACGCGGTCTCGCTCGCGAAGGCCGTGGGGTGTGACCAGGGCTCGCCGGCAGAGAACGCTGCATGCTTGCGGGGCGTCCCCGTCAAGACGCTGCTGGAGACATTCGAGGAGGCGGGGATGAGCGCGGGACCCGTCGCAGGCGGCGACCGCGTGCTGCCACTGCAACCCGCGAAGGCCATCGAGCAGGGGCGCTTCAACCGGGTGCCGGTGATGCACGGCAATACGCTGGACGAGATGCGGCTGTACGTCTCGTTGTTCTACCCGCAGCCCATCACGGAGGCGCAGTACGAGAGCATCGTCCGCTCGACGTACGGCGACGCCGCCGACGCTGTGCTCGCGCGGTATCCGGCGCGGAACTACTCCGATCCTCGAATCGCGCTGGCCACCATCCAGACCGACGCAGGCGGCGCGCTCTCCACCTGCCTGCATCAAGACGCGTTCCAGATGCTCGAACGTGCCGGCGTCCCGGTTTACGCGTACCAGTTCGCCGACCGCGCGGCGCCGCCGCTCATCGACGTCCCCGGATTCGACGAGGGCGCCGAACACGCCACCGAGCTGACCTACCTGTTCCCGGGACTGCTCGGCGAACTCGACCCGCAGCAGCAGCAGCTCTCCGATGCGATGGTCGGCTACTGGACGTCCTTCGCCTGGAACGGCAAGCCGAAGGCGCGGCACGCGCCGCAATGGCCGCGCTTCCGGTCACCGGGCGATGTGTTGTCGCTGGCGCCGGGGGCCGGTGGCATTCACCGCACCGACACCACCCGGGCCAGTAAGTGCTCGTTCTGGGACTCCCTCTGAGCACGGTCCGCCGGCTCGGTTAGCCGAGGCGTTCGGTGAGGTGGACGGTGACCTGGTCGCCTTCCTCCTTGCCGAGCGCCTCACGGGTCTCCGCCTTCACGGCGAGTTTGTGGTTGCCGTCGCCCAGTGCCATGAAGGAGCCCTGGAACGGGTGCCCGTCGATGGTCCCCTTCACTTTCACCAGGCCGCGGGTCCCGAAGAACTCAGCCGACTCCGGCCAGACGACGTAGGTCCAACCGCCCTTGGCGGGACTCTTCCGCAGGATCTCGGTGAATTCCTTGTCGAGCGGCGTGCTTTTCATGCTCTTGGGCTGTGCTGCCACGGTGCGTCCTTCCCGCGCGCCGGCCCCGCCTCTGCCAGGGCCTCTTACTAGCGAGACCACGCTGGACGGCAGAACTCATCGGTGCCGGCTGGACGTCGACGACGACTCGCGAGTCTCAACGTTCCCGGACGGCGTAGGTCAGGTGCGTCACCCTGGGGGAGTGCTCCGTCCGGATCGGTTCCAGGGCCACGCGGCCCGCGTCCACGCCCTCGAACAGGCTGACTCCGGAGCCGAACAGCACGGGCGAGAGCGCGATCGAGAACTCGTCGACCAGGCCGGCGTTGACGTACTGCAGGATCGTCGCGCCCCCGCCTGCGATGCGGACGTCCCGGTCGCCGGCGGCCTGGCGGGCCTGGTCGAGCGCGGCCTCGATGCCGTCGTTGACGAAGTGGAAGGTGGTCCCGCCCGGCCGGTGCCACGGGTCGCGCTTCTCGTGCGTCACGACGAAGACCGGCGTCTGGAACGGCGCCTCCTCCGGCCACCCCTGCTCGCCGGCGTCGAACATGCGCTTACCCATCACGCTGGCGCCGGTGCGCTCGAACGTCTCGCGCACGATGTCGTTGTCGCGGCCTTCCTCGCCGCCCTCGCCCAGCTTCAGATTCTCCCGCATGAAACGCAGCGGGAACACCCACGCCTGCAGTTCCATCCATTGCTTCATCCATTGCCGCCCCATCACTTCGTCGGAGGGGTCGGGCGCGATGAAACCGTCCAGCGTCATCGAGACGCTGAAGAATACCTTTCCGGCCATCAGCTCTCATCTCCCGCTTGGAGAATTTCGGTGATGTAGGCGGCGAGGTTGTTCAGGGTCTGTCGGCCGCCCTCGATCGCGTGGTATTTCTCGACCGCCTCGTCGCGCAGTTCCTTGGTGGGGAACACAGTGCGCATCTGGATCCGAGTCGCCGCGCCGTCGGGCGTGAACGTCAGGACGGACCCGAAGGCGTTCGGGTCGTCGCTGGACTCGCCGTGCAGCATCGCGATCCGCTCGGGCGCTGTGATCTCGGTCCAGGAGATCCACTCCTGGTAGTCCGTCCCGTCCGGGCCGTGCATGACGAAGTCCCACACCCCGCCGACGCGGAACTCGAACGCCCGCGTGGTGGTGGTGAACCCCTCAGGTCCCCACCACTGCGACAGGTGGCGGACTTCGGTGAACGCCTCGAACACCAGCTCCCGCGGGGCATCGATGACCCTGGAGACCACGACCTCGCGGTCGGCCGTCGCCACCTTGGATTCTGCGGCTGCCATATGTCACTCCTCCTGCTTCGCCTGTTTGAGGTCCTGCACGTAGGCGTCCAGCCGGTCAAAGCTCTCGTTCCAGAACTGCTCGAACCCGCCGGTCCACTCGTGGACCGGTCGCAGTCCGCGGGCGTCCAGGCCGTACAGGCGCTGCTTGCCCGCCCTGCGGTCCCGTACCAGCCCGACCTCCCGGAGCACCCGCAGGTGCTTGGACGCCCCCGGCTGGGTCATGCCCAGCTCCCGCGCCAGCTCGGTCACCGGCAGCTCGCCCGCCCGCAGCAGGACCAGGATCTCCCGGCGCTGCGGCTCGGCGATCGCGTTGAACACGTCCGAGGTCGTCGCTGCTCGTGCCATGACCGTCATCATATGCTCATATGGGCATGCGTCAAGCGGCTGGCTGGACCGGAGGTGTCGCTGGGGTGATCGCGGCTCCCGGCTCCCTGCCATAGTGGGCGCATGCTCCCCGGCTCCCAGATACGCAAGCTGAACCGGCTCGAACGAAAGGTCGACAGGCTTGAGCAGAAATGCGATGTGGCTAGCTTGGCGAACTTTCTGGGGCACGACAATGTCCTTGTCTACAGTCGGGCCCGCGAGGCTCTAGAAAGGATCGCCGGAGATACGGGGATCGATCCGCTGCTCCCTGTTCTTGGCCATCCGATCGGGGCCGTCCGTGCTGAGATCAGCAGAATGCTGGGCAAGATCGGTGATCCTCGCGCTGTGCCGGCACTCGTTCCGCTGCTCGTCGAAACAGGCGGGATCCATGGCAAGAACGGCCGCGCCACCAGATTTTCCAGCAACGAGACGATCAGTTCCATCACCGCCGGGGCACTGGGACGGATCGGGGACACTTCCGCAAAGGACGCGCTGATCGGTGCGCTTGCCGACGGTGAGTTCCCAGGATTGCGCGAACCGCTGTTGGGTGCACTTGTGGCGCAGGGCTGATGCGTTCTCAGGTGCTGAGATGAGCCGGTAGACCGGCAGGCCATCGGCAGGCGGCACCCGGGGTTGTGAACGACGAACGCGGTCCCCGATGATCTTGGGTGTCTAAGCCAGTCGATC
>NZ_JBDPLY010000032.1:0-117363 GCF_039871695.1 Actinomadura sp. B10D3 | reverse complement strand
TGCCCCACCAACGCCGCCGCGTCCAACAACTCACGATCGATCCGGCTCTCACCCTGCACACCAAAATTCTCCCAGCCGGGCACCGCCCGGCTGGGAGAATCCACAGGATTGTTCAGCAGACTCCTAGCCGAGCGTCGTCCCGGACGCGCCGTCGCCGGCGGACACGACCGGTCCCGGCTCGAAGCGCTGCACACGCATCTGCAGGCGCCCGCAGGCACAGCGGGTGTAGGTCACCACGCCCTCGGAGGTCAGGTGCCGCGACAGCACCTCGTACACATCGGACTCAGGCCAGCCACAGCGTGGGCATTCCACCGCGCATCCCCAGGGACGACGTCTGTAAGGGTTATAACTAAGATATCATTTACCGCACGGTGGCGGGACCGGAGGGCGGGGTAATGCGCATCACTGGTTACAAGAGTCACGGGGTGGCCGCGGCCGCCGCGCTGGTCAACGCCGTGACGAGCGTCGGCGGGGACGACTCCCCCGCCGCGCTGCGCCGCGTGCTGCGGGACAACGAGTTCTTCTGGCACGAGTTCGAGGACGCGGACGCCGACGAGCTGCGGGAGTGGGGGCGGACGCTGCGGGGCTTCTTCGAGGCGCCCGGCCTGGAGGAGGCGATGGCCCTGCTGAACGGGCTCATGCTGGAGATCCCCATGCACCCGCACCTCGCCGACCACGAGCCGCACGGGCTGCACATGCACTACGCGCCGCCCTCCTCCCGGCTGGTGGAGCGGTTCCGCGCGACCACGCTGATGAAGCTCGCCGAGCTGATCGTGGAGCACGGCCTCGGCAGGACGGGCGTGTGCGCCGCGGAGGGCTGCGACCGCGTGTACGCCGACACCTCCCGCGCGGGGCGGCGCCGGTTCTGCTCGGAGACCTGCGCGAACCGGACGAACGTCGCCGCGTTCCGGGCCCGCCGCCGCGAGTGACCTGCCCCGATATGGGGGAATGACACCCCGCATGTCGCTCGCGTTCTTCCGCCGCCGATCCGGCCGTGACGACCGCGCGGGCCGCTCGCCACTGCGCGTGGCGACCGAGGTGCAGTCCACGGTGTTCAGGATCGCCCGCCTGACGATCACGGCCGTGCTGTCGTTCGTGCTGGCGCTCGTGCTCCTGCCGGCCGGCGGGCCGGAGCCGCTGCTGGCGCCGCTGACCGCGCTGCTCGTCGTCCAGTCCTCCGTCTACCAGACGATCCGGGCGAGCATCCTGCGCGTCGCCGCGGTCACCTCGGGGGTCCTGGTCGCGGTCCTGGCCGCGAGCACCATCGGGTTCTCCTGGTGGACGCTCGGACTGGCGATCCTCAGCGCGCTGACCATCGGGCACGTGCTGCGGCTGGGCGAGCACGTGCTGGAGGCGCCCATCTCCGCGATGCTGATCTTCGCGCTCGGCTCGGCGAGCGAGGCGGGAGCGGAGGACCGCGTGCTGGAGACGCTGATCGGCGCCGCCACCGGGCTCGCGGCCACGCTGCTGGTGCCGACGGTCCGCGTCCGGCCGGCCGAGGAGGCCGTCCAGGACGTGGCGGAGAAGCTGCGGGAGCTGCTCACCGGGATCGCGGACGGGCTGCGCGGCGAGCGCACCCCGGGCGAGGCGGCCCGCTGGCAGGAGGATGCCGAGCGGCTGGCGCGGGAGATCGGCCGGACCGACCGGGACCTCGCGGCCGCCGAGGAGAGCGTCCGGCTCAACCCCCGGACCCGGGCGCGGCGGCTCATCGACGCCGGCGTGGCGCTGCGCAACGCCATGGAGACGATGGAGCACTTCACCCTGTCGCTGCGCGGGCTCACCCGGTCCCTCGCCGACGACGAGCGCCTCGGCGACCGGGGCCGGCTGCTGACCGACCCCGAGCTGCGCCGCGAGCTGGGCGACGCACTGGCCGGGATCGCCGCGAGCATCTCGGCCTACGGGCGGCTGGCCCGCGCGGACCTGGCCCGCGACGCCCGGCCGTTCCTCGCCGAGCACGAGCTGGAGACGCGGGTGGACGTGGCCCGCGAGCGCCGCGCCCGGCTCACCCGCAGGCTGCACGAGCGCGCCGCGGCCGGCGACCTGTGGCCGCTGTACGGGGAGGTGTCGATGGACATCGACCGGCTCATCGAGAACCTGCGCGTTGAGCACCGGGCCCGCGCCCGCGAGCACTGGCGGCGGCACCGCGGCGCCGCGCGGCACCTGCCGCCGCGGCCGGTCCGGGCCGTCCAGCAGGCCGGGCACACGCTGCGCAAGGCGGCCGGGTCGGCCGCCTCCGCGGCGGAGCGCAACGCCCGCGAGTCCGGGGAGCGGTACCACCGTCCCTGACGAGGACGCGGACCCGCCCCTGGGGGGAGGGGGCGGGCCCGCGTTCGGATGGGGTCAGCGTGCGGAGGGAGTCAGCGGAAGGTCGGCTCCAGGACGTCGACGCCACGCGTGTTGTCGGCGACATAGACGTACTTGCCGTGCCAGTACGGCTGCCAGGACGCGGCGTCGGCCGGCCGGTAGTAGGCGACCTGCCTCGGGTTCGTCGGGTCCCGGACGTCCAGGAAGCGGGTGCCCTGCGAGTAGAACGACTGGACGACGATGCCGTCGCGGACGTCGAAGTAGTGCGCGGAGCAGTCGGTGCTCTCGGGGTCACTGCCCTCCTTGCCTGCGACGCCCCACGTCCCGACGGTGTGCAGGCGGAACGGCTTCTCCGGCGTGGACCGCCAGCCCTGCCCGCCGTAGGAGCCCTCCAGCGACGCGATGACGAGCAGGCCGTCGTTCGCGCAGCCGTCGTTGAACGTCTCCTCGGTGACGTACAGCAGCTTGCCGTTGCCCCACCTGCGCGGGTCGGCGGCCTGGTTCTTCGTCCGGCCGACCGCACGGTAGCTGTTGTGCATGAACGCGGAGTTGGTGGTGGCCTCGTCGAGGCCGCCGCCCGCGTACGGGACGGGGTCGACCGCGGTGGCCCTGCGCCACTTCTTCTCGACCGGGTCGTAGTGGCGGCCGGTGGTGTGGTAGCCGCGCACGCCGCCGCGCCCGGACGCCCAGGCGACGCCGTCGGAGTCGACCTGGATGTCGTGCGTGTAGTCGGTCTTGCCGTCGTTGCGGCCCGTGTCGATCGGCTTCCTGTGCACCTTCGGCTTCGCCGGGTTGCGGACGTCGGTGACCCAGACCGGCCTGCCGCCCCAGTCCTCGGGCATCCAGTCGGCCTTCGCGGGGCCGCCCGTCCACAGGTACTTGCAGTCGTTGACGCAGGTCGTGGTGTGCCCGGCGGGGACCTTCACGTAGGTGATCTGCCGGAGGCTCTCCGGCTTGGAGGCGTCCACGACGTAGATGCCCGACTCGCCGGTCTGGGTGTTGCCGCCGAAGGCACGCGGGTCCCGGGAGAGGTAAATGATCTTGCGCTTGGGGTCGAAGTCGGTGTCCTCGGTCTCCCACATGCCGGGCATGTTCAGCTGCCCGACCAGCTTGGGGACCTTGGGGTCGGCGGTGATGTCGTAGGCCTTCAGCCCGAACTCGCCGGTCGCGTACATGATCGTCCGCTTGTGGCGGCCGTGGCCGTAGTCCATGAACATCAGCGAGATGGCGCCCTTGGCGTCCGACACCCCGCCGACGCGCCGCACGCCCTTGGTCGCCTCGGACTTCTTCACGGCGGCGGGGTCGGCCCGGTGGTAGTGCCCGGCGTGGCCCCCGCCCGTACCCTCGCCCTCGGCGGCGGCCTTGGTGGTCTGCTGGTTCTCCGGCTCGGGCGGGCACGCCCAGGCGGAGCCCGCCATGAGCGCCACGGCGGCCGCGACGGCGGCGCCGCCCCGCAGCGCGCGCCCGGCGGGAAGGGATGTGCGAGGGAGCATCGCGCCTCCACGGAACGGATCTTCGCAAGCGCCAGTGTGACCGGGACACCGGACGTGATCAACAATTCCCGGGTCACGAAATGGACTCAGGACCATCAGGAGTGGTCGGACCTGACATCCTGGTCCCGATCGTCCCGTCCGCGTCCGCTCCGGCTCCCGGGAGAGGCCGTTGAAGAGCTCCACCCGCACCGCCGCCCTGATCATCGGGGCCGTGGCGGTGCTGCTGGCCCCGGTCGCGGCCTTCACCGCCTGGAGCGAGCCGGACGACCCGCGGATCTCGGTCGGCGCGCCCGCTCCGGCCACGCTGCTGCCGGGCGACGTCAGCGACACGGCGGGCCGGATGATCGCGAACGCGGTGTGGAGGGGCCTCGTCTCCTACGACCACGACACGGGCGCGTCCGTGAACGCCGCGGCCGAGACGGTCACCAGCGAGGACCGGCGGGTCTGGACGGTCCGGGTGCGCGAGGGCGAGACCTTCCAGGACGGGACGCCCGTCACCGCCCGCTCGTTCACCGGCGCGTGGACGGCCGTGCTGCGCGAGGGCTGGGCCGGGTCGCGCCTGTTCACCGACGTCGCCCGCGTCAAGGGCGCCCGGAAGGGCGAGGACAAGGTGTCCGGTTTGAAGGTCGAGGACGACCTGACCTTCACGGTGACCCTCGACCGTCCGCTGGGCAGGTTCCCCTCCATGCTCGGCGACCCGGCGTTCTTCCCGCTGCCCGAGAGCGTCCTGAAGTCGCGGGACTGGACGTCCTACGGCCGCGCCCCCGTGGGCAACGGCCCCTTCCGGGTGGCGTCGCGGAGCACGCGGGAGATCGTCCTGAAGCGGCGGTCGGGCCGCGGCCGGGCCGTCGTGGTCAAGGCGATGCCGGACGCGAAGCGCCAGTACGAGGCCGCCGGCGGCGGCGACCTGGACGTCGCCACGCTGGTGCCGCCGAACCGGCACGAGTCGATGGAGGCCGACTTCGGCGACCGGCACCGTGCCGTCCCCGGGCGGGACGTGACCTACCTGGCCTTTCCCGGCGGGGAGGAGCGCCTCGCGTCCCCCACCGTCCGGCAGGCCCTGTCGATGGCGATCGACCGGTCCGCCGTGACCGAGGGGCCGCTCGGCCACCAGTACTCCCCCGCCGACTCGCTCGTCGCGCCGGGCATCCGGCCCGGCCACCGCGAGGGGCAGTGCCGCCTCTGCGTGCACGACTCCAAGGCCGCGGTCGCCGCGCTCGCCGACGCGGGCGGGCTCACGGGCCCGCTGAACCTCTGGTACGAGGCGGGCCGCGGCGACGACGCGTGGGTGCGGGCCGTCGCCGGTCAGCTCCGCAAGGAACTGAAGCTCGACGCCCGCCCGCGCGCCGTGGCCGACCTTCGCAAGGCCGTGGACGACCATGAGGTCGACGGCCCGTTCGTCGTGCACACCACGGCCGCCTACCCGGCCCCGGTCGCCGCGCTCGCGCCGCTCCTGGAGGCGGGAACCGGCTTCGACGACGACTACACGACCGGCCTGGTCGACGACGCCCAACGGGCGGTCACCGCGGGTGACAGCGTGATCCCGGCCCGGCTCGCCGAGACCGCCATGCTGCGCGACATGCCCGCGATGCCGCTGTGGTCCGCCCATGACCACCTGGTGTGGTCGGAGCGCATCCGCGGGGTCACCGCGAGCGCCTTCACCGGGCTGCGCCTGGAGCGCCTCACCATTCCGGAGTGACGCGCGCCTCGCTTCCGCCAACTTTCGAACGAGACTCCGAAATCCTTATGCTGCGGGCATGCAGCAGGACGACGAGACAGGCCGGGTGACCCTGGCCCAAGTGGCGGATCAGGCCGGCGTCTCCATTTCGACGGTTTCGAAAGTTCTCAACGGACGCGAGGACGTGGCGAGCAAGACCCGGCTGCGCGTGGAGCAGCTGCTGGAGCACCACGGCTACCGGCGCGGGTCCCGGGCCGCCACCGAGGCGCCGCTCATCGAGATCGTCCTGCACGAGATCGAGAGCCTCTGGACGATGGAGCTGATCCGCGGCGTGGAGAGCGTCGCGACGGCCAACGGCGCCAGCCTGGTCCTGACCGAGAGCGGCACCCGGCACTCCCCCGGGCCCGAATGGATCGGCGGGGTGCTGCGGCGCCGGCCGCTCGGCGTCATCCTGCTGTTCTCCAGCCTGCCGCCGGCGCACAAGAAGCGGCTGCGGTCCCGCTCGATCCCGTTCGTCATCATCGACCCGGCCGGCGACCCGGACCCGGACGTCCCGTCGGTGGGCTCGGCCAACTGGTCCGGCGGGCTGGCGGCGACCCGGCACCTCATCGACCAGGGCCACCGGCGGATCGCGATCATCACCGGCCCGGCGGACATGCTGTGCTCCGTCGCGCGCCTGGACGGGTTCCGGTCCGCGATGAGCATGGCCGGGCTGGACGTCGAGCCGACCTTCGTGACCTACGGGGACTTCCACGTCCAGGGCGGCTTCGAGCGGGCGATGGAGCTGCTCGGCCGGCCCGACCGGCCCACGGCGATCTTCGCGGGGAGCGACCTGCAGGCGCTCGGCGTGCTGGAGGCCGCGCGGGTCCACGGCCTGCGGGTCCCGGACGACCTGTCGGTCGTCGGCTACGACGACGTCGCGGTCGCCCCCTGGGCGAGCCCCGCCCTCACCACCGTCCTGCAGCCGCTGCGGCAGATGGCCGAGTCCGCCGCCCAGATGCTCCTGAGCATCCGGGCGGGCGAGCCCGTCGCCACCCGGATGGAGCTGTCGACCAGCCTGGTCGTCCGCAAGAGCACCGCGCCGCCGCCCCCGGAGGACGGGAAGGACGAGGACGGCCCCCGGGGGGAGCGGGACGCGGCTCCGGAGTTGAATCTATAGACCAGTCGGTCTAGTCTCGTCCCATGACACCCCGGGGCGAGACACGAGAGCGCGTGCTGCGGACGGCCGCGGACCTCTTCCAGCGGCAGGGCTACCACGGCACCGGGCTCAACCAGGTGCTCGCGGAGAGCGGGGCGCCGAAGGGCTCGCTGTACTTCCACTTCCCGGACGGGAAGGAGCAGTTGGCGTCCGAGTCGGTGGCGCTGTCCGGCCGCGCCGTGGGCGAGGCGCTCACCGAGGCCGTCCTCGCCGCACCCGACGCGCGGGCCGGGCTGGCGGCGATGGGCGAGCACTTCGCGCGGAGCCTGCGCGAGTCCGGTTACAGCAAGGGCTGCCCGGTCGCGACCGTGGCGCTGGAGACGGCCGCCGAGAGCGAGACCATCCGGGCGGCCTGCGACGACGTCTACGCCGGGTGGCAGCGGGGCATCGCGGCGGCCCTGCGGGGATGGGGCGTGCAGGACGAGCGCGCCGAACCGCTGGCCGCGCTCGTCCTGTCGTCCCTGCAGGGCGCCGTCATGCTCGCCCGCGTCCAGCGGGACGCGTCGGTCATCCACCGCGTGACCACCCAACTCGCCGACCTGATCTGAGGAGCCCACATGCGCGTTCACCACCTCGACTGCGCCCCCATGCGGGAGATCGAACCGGCGGACGGGCCGCAGAGCCCGCTCCGGCCGGCACGGGCCGCCGGCCATGTGCTGCTGGTCGAGACCGACGCGGCCGGGCTGGTGCTCGTGGACGCCGGCATCGGCCTCGGCGACATCGAGCGCCCGTCCGAGCGGCTACTGGACGACTGGGTGGAGATGGCGGGGCCGACGCTCGACCCCGCCGCGACGGCCGTCCGGCAGGTCGAGGGCCTCGGGTTCCCGGCCTCCGACGTGCGGCACATCGTCCCGACGCACCTGCACCGCGACCACGCGGGCGGGCTGAGCGACTTCCCGGACGCGGCCGTGCACCTGTTCGAGGCGGAGCGGGCGGACGGCGGCAAGACCCCGGCACAGCTCGCCCACGGCCCGAAGTGGGTCGTCTACGAGGACGGCGAGGGCGAGACCTGGCACGGGTTCGACGGCGTGCGGGCCCTGGAGGGCGTGCCGGAGGACATCCTGCTGATCCCGCTCGGCGGGCACACTCCGGGCCACGCCGGGGTCGCGGTCCGGGACGGCGACCGGTGGCTGCTGCACGCGGGCGACGCGTACATGTACCACGGGGAGGTGGACCGCCCCGAGCCGGTCACGCACCCGCTGATGGAGCTCGTGCAGGCCGGCGGCGAGGTCGACCGGGAGCTGCGGCTCGCGAACGTGGCCCGGCTGCGGGAGCTGGCGCGCGGCGGCGAGGTCGAGGTGTTCTGCGCCCACGACCCCTGGGAGCTGATGCGCTACCGCTGAGAGAGGCGGTGCGCCAGTGCGGTGTGGCGGCGGCCGGCCCCGGCGGTGCGGACGGCGGCGGCCAGCGCGCGGCGCGACCCGACGAGGACGACGAGCTTCTTCGCTCGGGTGATGCCCGTGTAGAGCAGGTTGCGGCGCAGCATCATCCACGCCCCGGTCGTCAGCGGGACGACGACCGCCGGGTACTCGCTGCCCTGCGACCGGTGGATCGTGATCGCGTAGGCGTGGGCGAGTTCGTCCAGCTCGTCGAAGGCGTAGTCGATGCTCTCGTCCTCGTCGGTCAGGACGGTGAGCGACTGCTCTTCGAGGGAGACGGACGTGACCACGCCGACAGTGCCGTTGAAGACGCCCGCCTCGCCCTTGTCGTAGTTGTTGCGGAGCTGGGTGACCTTGTCGCCGACGCGGAACACGCGCCCGCCGTAGCGGCGTTCGGGGCGGGCGTCGTCGTGCGGGGTCAGCGCCTCCTGGAGCATCGTGTTCAGCGTCCCCGCCCCGGCCGCGCCCCGGTGCATGGGCGTGAGGACCTGGACGTCGCGGCGCGGGTCGAGACCGAACTTGCGCGGGATGCGGTTGGCGACGACGTCCACGGTCATCTCGGCGGCCTCGTCCTGCTCCTCGCACGGGAACAGGAAGAAGTCGTCGTAGCCGCGGGTGTGCGGGTGGTCGCCGGAGTTGACGCGGTGCGCGTTGACGACGATCCCGGACCGCTGCGCCTGCCGGAAGATCTTCGTGAGCCGCACCCGCGGGATCGCCTCGGCGCCGAGCAGGTCGGCCAGCACCTCGCCCGCGCCGACGGACGGGAGCTGGTCGACGTCCCCGACGAGCAGCAGGTGCGCGCCGCGCGGGATCGCCTTCACCAGCTTGTTGGCGAGGATCAGGTCGACCATGGAACTCTCGTCCACGACGACCAGGTCGGCGTCCAGCGGGCTGTCCTGGTCGAACTTCGGGTCGCCCCCGGGCTGGAGCTGGAGGAGCCGGTGGACGGTCGCCGCCTCGTGCCCGGTCAGCTCGGCGAGCCGCTTGGCGGCGCGGCCGGTCGGCGCCACCAGGACGATCTTGGCCTTCTTCGCCGCGGCGAGCTCCACCACCGACCGGACGGTGAAGCTCTTGCCGCAGCCCGGCCCGCCGGTCAGCACCGCGACCTTGGAGGTCAGCGCGAGCTTGACGGCCTCCTCCTGCTCGGGCGCGAGGGCCTGGCCGGTGCGCTGCCTCAGCCACGGGAGCGCCCTGTCCCAGTCGACGTCCGCGAACGCCTTCAGCCGGTCGGTCGGCGCGTCCAGCAGGTCCAGCAGCCCGCGGGCGAGGGACCGCTCGGCCCGGTGGAACGGCACCAGGTAGACCGCCGGGATCGTCGCGGCGTCCTCCCCGCCGCCGGGGATCGGCTCGCGGACGACGCCCTCGTCGCGGGCCAGCTCGTCCAGCGCCGGGACGATCAGCTCGCGCGGCACGCCGAGGATCTTCTCGGCCGCCGTGACCAGGTTCGGCTCGGGCAGGAAGCAGTGCCCGTCGTCGGCCGCCTCGGACAGCGTGTACTGCAGGCCCGCCTTGATCCGCTCCGGGCTGTCGTGCGGGATGCCGACCGCCTGCGCGATCGTGTCGGCGGTCTTGAACCCGATGCCCCACACGTCCGACGCGAGCTGGTACGGCCGCCTGCGGACGGTGTCGATCGACTCGTCCCCGTACTTCTTGTAGATGCGGACGGCGAGGGAGGTGGAGACGCCGACGCCCTGGAGGAAGACCATGACCTCCTTGATGGCCTTCTGCTCCTCCCACGCGTCCGCGATCCGCCGGGTGCGCTTCGGGCCGAGGCCGGGGACCTCGACGAGGCGCTCCGGCTCCTCCTCGATGATCCGCAGGATGTCGGTGCCGAAGTGCCCGACCATCCGGTCGGCCATCACCGGGCCGATCCCCTTGATCATCCCGGAGCCGAGGTAGCGGCGGATGCCCTGGATCGTCGCCGGCAGGACGGTCGTGTAGGAGTCCACCTCGAACTGCTTGCCGTACTTCGGATGCGAGCGCCACCGCCCGACCAGGCGCAGGCTCTCCCCCACCTGGGCGCCGAGCAGCGCGCCGACGACCGTGAGCAGGTCGCTCCCGCTCTTGGCGGTCGCCACGCGGGCGACGGTGTAGCCGGTCTCCTCGTTGGCGTAGGTGATCCGCTCAAGGACCGCCTCGAGCTCCGCCGGACGCGGCGTGGCGGTGGGGGTCGCGGGGGTCGGCACGTCAACCATGATGGCCGATCCACCGGGCGGGCTGGCCGGATCCGGCGAACGTTCTGGATCTTCCGGTGATCGCGGCGTACGGTCCGGGCGCACCCGTACGTGCACCCGCAATGCGTACCGGAGGTATCGCTGGTGTTCCGCTCCCGAGCCCAGGCGCTGGCGGCGCTCGGCGCCCCTGCCGTGTCCCTCGCCCTCACGCTCACCGCGCTGCCGCGGCACGTGAAAGTGGAGATGACGGCGCCGCAGCGGCGGTCCCTGCCGGTCAAGGAGAAGAAGCGTCCCTGGCAGAAGCACTACGACGACGTGATCCCCGGGCACAACGGCATGTCGCCGTCGGGGAACGTCCGCGGCGAGGTCGTCTACGCCAACTACGGCCGCCCCGAGGACTTCGCGCTGCTCGCCGAGAAGGGCGTCTCCGTGAAGGGCAAGATCGTCCTCGTCCGGTACGGGGCGGTGTTCCGCGGGATCAAGCCGCGCGAGGCCGCCAAGCGGGGGCCAAGGGCGTGCTGATCTACTCCGACCCGGCCGACGACGGGTTCGCCCGGGGGCCGGTGTACCCGGACGGGCCGTGGCGCGCCGCGGACGGCATCCAGCGCGGGAGCGTCGCGCAGATCCAGCTCAAGGCCGGGGACCCGCAGACGCCCGGCCGGCCGTCGGTGAAGGGCGCGCGCCGGATCCCGCCGTCGCAGGCCCCGATGCTCAAGGGGCTCGTCCCGACGACGCCGATCTCCTACGGCGCGGCCGAACCGCTCCTGCGCGCGCTGAACGGCGACCAGGTGCCGGAGGAGTGGCAGGGCGGCCTGCCGTTCGCGTACCGGTTCGGCCCCGGCGGGACGAAGGTGCACCTGGACCTGAAGAACACGTTCCAGGTCCGCCCGCTGTGGGACGTCACCGTGCGCATCCCCGGCAGCGAGCATCCCGAGCAGGAGGTCATCCTCGGGGCGCACCATGACGCGTGGACGTCCGTCGTCGTTGACGTCTCGCGCGACATCGAGCAGGCCAAGGCCTGGCAGCGCGCGGCCGAGGCCCTGCAGGCGCGTGCGGACGCCGCGCTCCGGAAGGGCGACACGGCCGCGTTCCGCCGCCTCAACGACAAGATCATGCAGACCGAGCGGGACCTGCTGACCGGGGCGGGGCTGCCGGGCCGTCCCTGGTACCGGCCCCAGGTCTACGCGCCCGGCATCGACACCGGATACGCCACCCAGCGGCTTCCCGCACTGAACGACGCACTCTTCGTCGACCGCAACGTCCGTTCCGCCAAGGCGTACGAGGCCCGCCTGTTCGGGAGCCTCCGCGCCGCGACCCGCACCCTCGCACCGGAGGAGTAACCATGAAGAGAATCCTGGCGATCACGGCGTCGGCCGTGGTCGGCTCCGCCCTGGCGGTCTCCGCCGTCCCGGCGGGCGCCTCGCCCTCTCACCAGCGGCCGGGCATCTCCAAGGAGCCGTTCGGCGCCCTGGAGGACGGCACGAAGGTCGACCGCTACACCCTCACCAGCGGGCGAGGCGTCCGGGTGCGCATCATCACCTACGGCGGCATCGTCCAGACCCTCGAGACACCGGACCGGCACGGGCGGCGCGCCAACGTCGTCCTCGGCTTCCCGACGCTGAAGGACTACGTCGACCTGAACGGCGGTCCCTACTTCGGCGCCATCATCGGGCGGTACGCCAACCGCATCGCCAAGGGCCGCTTCACGCTGGACGGCACCACCTACCAGCTCGCCCTCAACAACGGCGAGAACAGCCTGCACGGCGGCCCCGAGGGCTTCCACACCAAGGTCTGGGACGCGCAACCGATCAAGGACCGCGACAGCGTCGGCCTCCGCCTGGAGTACACCAGCGCGGACGGCGAGGAGAACTACCCCGGCACGCTCAAGACCACCGTCACCTACACGCTGACGACCGACGACCAGTTGCGGGTCAACTACCACGCGACCACCGACAAGGCCACCATCGTCAACCTGACCAACCACTCGTACTTCAACCTCGCCGGGGAGGGCACGGGCACCATCTACGACCACCGGCTGACGCTCAACGCGTCCCGCTTCACGCCGGTCGACCAGACGCTGATCCCGACCGGCGAGCTCGCCCCGGTGAAGGGCACCCCGTTCGACTTCACCCGGCCGCACGCGATCGGCGAGCGCATCCGCGTCAACGACCCGCAGCTGCTCATCGGGCAGGGGTACGACCACAACTTCGTGCTCGACCAGCGGCGGGCCGGCGCGCTCACCGAGGCCGCGCGGGTCATCGAGCCGCGCTCCGGGCGCGTCCTGAAGATCAGCACGACCGAGCCGGGCATGCAGTTCTACTCCGGCAACTTCCTCGACGGGACCTTCGCCGGGACGAGCGGCCGCATCTACCGGCAGGGCGACGGGTTCGCGCTGGAGACCCAGCACTTCCCCGACTCCCCGAACCAGCCGGACTTCCCGTCCACCGTCCTGCGGCCGGGCGAGACGTTCGACTCCACCACCGTCTACGGGTTCTCCGCCGCCCGCTGAGCGGGCGTCACGCCGGCCGACACCTCCAGCACGCCCGTCTCGGTGACCAGCGCGGTCACGAGGCGGGCGGGCGTGACGTCGAAGGCCGGGTTGTGCGCGCCCACGCCGTCCGGGGCGGTCCTCGCGCCGCCCCAGGACAGGATCTCCGCGGCGGGACGCTCCTCGATCGGGATGCCGGCGCCGTCCGGGACCGCGAGGTCGACGGTGCTCCAGGGCGCGGCGACGACCATCGGGATCCCGGCGGCGTGGCACGCCAGCGCCACGCCCACCGAGCCGATCTTGTTGGCGGTGTCGCCGTTGGCGGCGATCCGGTCGGCGCCGATGACCGCCACGTCCGCGAGGCCGCGCAGGATCGTGCTCGGCGCGGCGCCGTCCGCCTGGACGGCGCACGGGATGCCCGCCCGGTCGAGCTCCCACGCGGTGAGCCGCGCGCCCTGCAGGAGGGGCCGTGTCTCGTCGGCGTAGACCATCTCGACGCGTCCCCGGGCGTGCAGCTCGCGGACGACGCCGAGCGCCGTTCCCCACCCGGCCGTGGCGAGGGCGCCGGCGTTGCAGTGCGTGAGGATCCGCAGGGGCCGGTCGCCCGCCCGCGCGAGGATCCAGTCGGCGCCGAACGCCCCGATGGCGCGGTTGCCGCGCACGTCCTCGTCCAGGAGCGCCTGCGCCTCGGCCGCCACCGCGTCGGCGCCCTTCGCGACGTACGGGCGGACGCGGTCGACACCGGCCGCGAGGTTCACCGCCGTCGGGCGCGCCTGCCGGACCCGGGCGATCGCGGCGTCGCGCCCGGCGTCGTCCCAGCCCTCCCTGGCGGCCTGCCGGACGGCGATGGCGACGCCGAACGCGCCCGCCACCCCGAGGGCGGGGGCACCGCGCACGACCAGCCGCCGGATCGCGTCCACGAGCGCGGCGACGTCGTCCACGACGACATGCTCCACCCGGCCGGGCAGCACGGTCTGGTCCAGGAGCCGCAGCCCCTCGCCCGTCCACTCGACGGTCCGCGCGTCGTTCTCCATACCGCCCATCATGCCCAAAATCCCGTGAAGCCCGACGCCACCGGGCTTCCCACCTCCCTCGACTCCGCGCCGTGACCTGCGGCAACTTGACACGGATCGAACTCTTGTTCGAAATTGGTCAGGAGCGGGCGAGAGGAGGGACCACCGTGCCGGAGGCGGCCCTGCGGGACCTGGCGACGGCCCTGGAAAGCATCGCCCTGGAAGGCGCCGAGCCGGGTCCGGAGGCGGCGGTGCCCGTGCTGCCCGCCCTGCGGACCGTGGTCCCCGGAGGCGGGCTGCGGCCCGGCTCCATCGTCGGCCTCGGCGGCCCCGGCGCCGGGTCCCTCGGCCTCGCCCTCGTCGCGGGCGTGTCCCGGCACGGCGGCGAGGACGGCACCGGCGGCTGGTGCGGCGTGGTCGGCCTCCCCGGCTTCGGCGTGGCCGCCGCGGCCGGCATGGGCGCCGCCCCCGAGCGGCTGCTGCTCGTCGACGACCCCGGCGACCGCTGGCCGGACGTCGTGGCCGCGCTGGCCGAGGCCGTCGAGCTGGTCCTGCTGTGCCCGCCGGAGCGCCCGGGCGCCGCCGCGGTCCGCCGGCTGTCGGCGCTGGCCCGCAAGCACGGCAGCGTCCTCACGCTGACCGGCCCGTTCGCCGGCGACTGGCCCGGCGTCCGGCTGCGGTTCCGGCTGGAGGACGCGGCCTGGGAGGGGCTCGCCGGCGGCCACGGGCGGCTGACCGGCCGCCGCGTCGAGGTCGTCGCCGAGGGCCGCGACGCGCCCGGGCGCGGACGCCGCGCCCGCCTCTGGCTCCCCGCGCCGGACGGCACCGTCCGGACGGACGAGACGGCGCGGCCGCCGCTGGAGCTCGTCCCGGGCACCGTCGCGGCGGGGGCCCCGGTGCACGCACCGCGCCCGGTCCTCCCCCGCGCCCACGCGCCCGCAGGGGAGGGGGTCGCATGACTCGGGTGCTGGTGGTGTGGTGCCCGGACTGGCCGGTCACCGCGGTCGGGATCGACGCGGCGACCCCGGGCGCCGCGGTGGTGCAGGGCCAGGTGGCGGCCTGCACGGCCGCGGCGCGGGCCGAGGGCGTGCGGCGCGGGCAGCGGCTCCGGGACGCGCAGCGCCGCTGCCCGGAGCTGGTGGTGCGCGACCGGGACACGGGCGCCGAGGGGCGGCTGTTCGAGGCCGTGGTGGAGGCGGTCGCCGAGCTGACGCCGCGCGTGGAGGTGGTGCGCCCGGGGCTGTGCGCCATCGCGGTGCGCGGGCCCGCCCGGTTCTACGGGGGCGAGGAGGCGCTGCGCGTCCTGGTGCAGGACACGGTGGTGGAAGCCGGCTTCGACTGCGGGACAGGCGTCGCGGACGGGCTGTTCGCGGCCGAGCTGGCGGCCCGTGCCGGGCAGGGCGGCGTGGTCGTCCCGGAGGGCGGCGCGGCGGCGTTCCTCGCGCCGTACCCGCCCGCCGTCCTCGACCGGCCCGACCTGGCCGACCTGCTCCGGCGCCTCGGCATCCGGACGCTCGGCGACTTCGCCGCGCTGCCGTCCGGGCACGTCGCCGGGCGGTTCGGCGCGGACGGGGCGCTCGCGCACCGGCTGGCGCGCGGCGAGGAACCGCGCCCGCTCGCGCCGGTCGAGGGCGCCGCGGACCTGTCGGTGCGCGCCGGGTTCGACCCGCCCGCCGAGCAGGCGGAGCGGGTGGTGTTCGCGGCGAAGCGGCTCGCGGGCGAGCTGCACGAGGGGCTCGCGGCTGGCGGGCTGGCGTGCGTCCGGCTGGAGGTCGCGGTCGGGTTCGCCGGCGGGCACGTCCTGCGGCGGCTGTGGCGGCACGACGGCCTGTCGGCGCTCGCCGTCGCCGAGCGCGTGCGCTGGCAGCTCTCCGCCCACGACCCGGCGGGGACGGGCGGCGGCGCCGACGCCGTCTGGGGCGGCGTGACCTGGATCGAGCTGGCTCCCGACCAGCTCGTCCCCGACGAGGGGCGGCAGGAGGGGCTGTGGGGCCGCACCGCCGTCACCGACCGGATCGCGCGGGCCGCCGACCGCGTCCAGGCCCTCCTCGGCCACCACGGGATCACGCGGCCGGTGCTGGTGGGCGGGCGCGGGCCGGGCGAGCGGGTCGTCCGGGTGCCGGTCGGCGACCTGGCCCCCGCCGCGCCGCCGGAGGGCCCGTGGCCCGGCCGGGTGTCCGGCCCGGCGCCGGCGGTCGTCCCGCCGGAGCCGTCCCCCGCCGAACTGGTCGACGCGTCCGGGACGGCGGTCGTGGTGTCGGCGCGGTGCGAGGTGTCCGCGCCGCCCGCGGTGCTCGCGGTCCGGGGGCGGCCCGCCGCGGTCACCGGCTGGACGGGCCCGTGGCCCGCGGACGAGCGCTGGTGGGACCCCGCCGCCGCGCGGCGCCGGGCGCGGTTCCAGGTCACCACCGAGGACGGCGCCGCCTACCTGCTCGCCGTCGAGGGCGGGCGCTGGCACGTCGAGGCCGTCTATGACTAGCGGGCACTGATGGGGTGGCACAATCCGCCCGTTCCGTGGCGGGAGGTCGAGCAGCGGCTGTCGTGGCGGTCCGCCGAGCGGTCTCCGGAGGACGCGGAGGACCGCCCCCCGCCAGAAAGCGCGCGGGGTCCGGAGCCGCTGCCGGAGGCGCCCGCCGCGCCGCGCCGGGCAGGCGCGGACGTGCCGTGGGCTGAACTGCACGTCCACTCGTCGTTCAGCTTCCTGGACGGGGCGAGCGACCCCGGCTCGCTGGTCGCCGAGGCCGCGCGGCTCGGCGTGGAGGCGATGGCGATCACCGACCACGACGGCATGTACGGCGCCGTGCAGTTCGCGCAGGCCGCGGGCGAGGCCGGCATCGGGACGGTGTTCGGCGCGGAGCTGAGCCTCGGCCTGCCGGGGCCGCAGACCGGCGAGCCCGACCCGGCGGGGCGGCACCTGCTCGTCCTCGCCCGGGGCGCGCCCGGATACGCGCGGCTCTGCTCGGCGATCACGGCGGCGCAGCTCGCGGGCGGGCGCAAGGGCCGTCCCGTGTACGACCTGGACGCGCTGGCCGGGGCCCACGACGGCCACTGGGCGGTGCTGACCGGGTGCCGCAAGGGCCCGGTCCCGGCGGCGCTGGAGGCGGGCGGGCCGGACGCGGCGGAGCGGGAGCTGCGCGACCTCGTCGGCAGGTTCGGCCGCGGCAACGTGTTCGTCGAGCTGATCGACCACGACCAGCCCGACGACGACCTGCGCAACGAGGCCCTGGTCGAGCTGGCGCGGCGCGCCCGGGTGGACGTGGTCGCGTCCAACAACGTGCACCACGCGGCGCCCGGGGCCGACGCGCGGCTGGCGCAGGCGCTGGCGGCCGTCCGGGCCCGGCGCAGCCTGGACGAGATGGCGGGCTGGCTCCCCGCGAACGGGACCGCGCACGTCCGCGGCGGCGCCGAGATGGCGAGGCGGCTGGCGCGGTTCCCCGGCGTCCGGGAGCGGACGGTCGCGCTGGCGCGCGAGTGCCTGTTCGGCTTCGAGGTGGTCGCGCCGCGGCTGCCCGACTGGCCCGTCCCGGACGGGCACACCGAGGCGAGCTGGCTGCGGCACCTGGTGAAGGAGGGCGCGCGGCAGCGGTACGGGCCGCCCGAGCGGGAGCGGATCTCCGGCGCCCACGAGCAGATCGCCAAGGAGCTCGACGTCATCGAGCAGCTCGGCTTCCCCGGCTACTTCCTGATCGTCCACGACATCGTGGAGTTCTGCCGGAGCAGGGGGATCCTGTGCCAGGGGCGCGGGTCGGCGGCCAACTCGGCGGTCTGCTACGCGCTCGGCATCACCGGTGTGGACGCCGTCCGGCACGGGCTGCTGTTCGAGCGGTTCCTGTCGCCCGGCCGGGACGGCCCGCCCGACATCGACCTGGACATCGAGCACCGGCGGCGCGAGGAGGCCATCCAGTACGTCTACCGGAAGTACGGGCGGGAGTGCACGGCACAGGTCGCGAACGTCATCAGCTACCGGCCGCGGATGGCCGTGCGGGACGCGGCGCGCGCGCTCGGCTTCTCCCCCGGCCAGCAGGACGCCTGGTCCAAGGGCATCGACCCGCGCGACCCGGTCGGCGCGGAGAACGACGTCCCGGCGCCGGTGACGGAGCTGGCGGGCCGGATGCTCACGCTGCCCCGCCACCTCGGCATCCACTCCGGCGGCATGGTCATCGCGGACCGGCCCGTCGGTGAGATCTGCCCGATCGAGTGGGCGACGATGGCGGACCGCAGCGTCCTGCAGTGGGACAAGGACGACTGCGCGGCGGCCGGCCTCGTCAAGTTCGACCTGCTCGGCCTCGGCATGCTCGCGGCGCTGCACGACTGCTTCGACCTGGTGGCGCGGCACCACGGGCGCCGGTACGACCTCCAGTCGGTCCCGGCCGAGGACCCCGAGGTGTACGACATGCTGTGCGACGCCGACACGGTCGGGGTGTTCCAGGTCGAGTCGCGGGCGCAGATGGCGACGCTGCCGCGGCTGCGGCCCCGCGAGTTCTACGACCTGGTGGTGGAGGTCGCGCTGATCCGGCCGGGGCCGATCCAGGGCGGGTCCGTCCACCCGTACCTGCGGCGGCGCAAGGGCCTGGAGCCCGCCGACTGCCCGCATCCGCTGATGGAGCCGGCCCTGTCGCGCACGCTCGGCGTCCCGCTGTTCCAGGAGCAGATGATGCAGCTCGCCGTCGACTGCGCGGGCTTCACCCCGGCCGAGTCCGACCAGCTGCGGCAGGCGATGGGCGCCAAGCGCGCCCCCGAACGGGTCGAGCGGCTGAGGCGGCGGCTGCTGGACGGGATGGCCGAGCGCGGCATCCCGCCCGAGATCGCCGAGAGCGTGTACGAGAAGATCCTCGGCTTCACCGGGTTCGGGTTCCCCGAGTCGCACGCGCAGAGCTTCGCCCACCTGGTGTACGCGAGCGCCTGGCTGAAGCGGCACTACCCCGCCGCGTTCACGGCCGCCCTGGTGCGGAACCAGCCGATGGGGTTCTACAGCCCGCACAGCCTCCTGAACGACGCGCGCCGGCACGGTGTCGTGGTCAGGAGCGCGGACATCAACGCCAGCGACGTCCATCCGACGCTGGAGGAGCCCGTCGAGGTGAGGTCCGGCCACCCGCACGCGCCCGCCGCGGCGCAGCCCGCGATCCGGCTCGGGTTCGCGGGCATCCGCAACCTGGGCGACGAGACCGCGGAGGCCGTCGCGGCCGGGCGCCCCTACACGGGCATGGAGGACCTCGCCCGGCGCGTGCCGCTGTCGGCCGGCGCCCTGGAGGCCCTCGCCACCGCGGGCGCGTTCGACGGGTTCGGCCTGTCGCGGCGCGAGGCGCTGTGGGCGGCCGGCGCCCTCGCCGGCTCGGGGCCGGGGAGCCTCGAAGGCGTCGCTCCGGGCGCGTCCGCCCCCGCCCTGCCGCCGATGACGCCCATCGAGGAGACCCTCGCCGACCTGTGGGCGACGGGCGTCTCCCATACCCACCCCGTCGCCCACGTCCGGGAGGCGCTGGACGAGCTGGGCGCCCTCTCCGCCGCGCGGCTCGCCGGGACGCCGGGCGACACCAACGTCGTCGTCGCCGGCCTCGTCACCCACCGGCAGCGCCCGCCGACCGCCGGGGGCATCGTCTTCATGACCCTGGAGGACGAGACCGGCATCATCAACGTGGTGTGCCCGCCGCAGGTGTTCCAGCGGTACCGCGGCCTCGCCGTCGACTCGCAGGCGCTGCTGGTCGGAGGGCGGCTGGAGCGCGCCGACGGCGTCGCCAACGTCCGCGCCACCCGGCTCAGGAGGCTCCCCGTCCCCGGCCGTGTCAAGGCCCGCGACTTCCACTGATCCGAGATCGGAGGGCGGACGCTAGAACCTGGACGCGTCCTCTGACATCGTATGGAACGTCGGGGCCGCGTGCCGCCGTGGGGCGGCCCGCCAGGACGTGGCTCCGTGGGGTTGAAAGGTGATCTCTCCATGGACGCGACCTCCCTGCGTGAGCTGCGTCCGGACGACCCCACGCGGATCGGCCGGTACCGGATCGAGGCCAAGATCGGCGAGGGCGGGATGGGGGCCGTCTACCTCGGCCGCGACCCGGACGAGCGGCCCGTCGCGGTGAAGGTGGTCCGGGCGGAGCTGGCGGGCGACAGGACGTTCCTCGCCCGGTTCCACGACGAGGCCGCCAACGCCCAGCGGGTGGCGTCCTTCTGCACCGCGCAGGTCCTGGAGCACGGCGAGGACCTCGGCCTCGCGTACATGGTCACCGAGTACATCGACGGGCCGTCGCTGCTCCAGCACGTCAGCGACAAGGGCGCGCTGTCGCCGGGCATGCTGCACGGGGTGGCCGTCGGGGTGGCCGCCGCGCTCGTCGCCATCCACAGCGCGGGCCTGGTGCACCGCGACCTCAAGCCGAGCAACGTGCTGCTGTCCATCTCCGGGCCCCGCGTGATCGACTTCGGGATCGCCCGCGCGCTGGACATGGCCTCGTCCCACACCCGCACCGGCCAGGTCGTCGGGACGCCCGGCTGGATAGCGCCCGAGCAGATCACGACCCAGCAGGTCACCCCGGCGGTGGACGTGTTCGCGTGGGGCTGCCTGGTCGCGTTCGCCGCCAGCGGCCGCAACCCGTTCGGGCAGGGGTCGTTCCAGCTCCTGGCGGCGCGGGCCGTGCACGCCGACCCCGAGATCGACGACCTGCCGGCGCCGCTGGCCGGGCTCGTCCAGGCGGCGCTGCGCAAGGACCCCGCGCAGCGGCCGAGCGCCCGCGACCTGCTGCTCGCCCTCGTCGGCGGTGCCGGTGAGGCCGCCGTGACGACCGAGCTGGGCGAGGCGTGGACGTCCCCGCCCGCCGGCGACCCGGGCGCCACCTCCCGGGACGTCCCTGCCCCCTCCCCCGCCCCCGCCCCGCCGCCCGAGCCCGCTCCGTCACCGGCGGCACCGACCGCGCAGTCTCCGTCCCCGCCGGTCCCGGCGCCACCTGTTCCGTCGCCTGGACCGGTCACGACCGCACCGGAGCCGGTAGCGGAGCCGGAGCCGGAGCCGCCGACCGAGCCCGCGTACGAGCGGCGCACCGACCCGCCCACCGAGCGCCAGTACGTCGCGCCGGTGGCCCCTCCGGGGCCGCGCCCCGGAGGGAGGGACCGGCCGTCCCGGCGGACCACGCTGATCGCGTCGACCACGGCGGCGGTGCTGACCGCGGCCGCCGTGGCGGGCGCCGTCTACTACCTCAACCGGCCGTCCGGCAACGCGCGGAACACCGGGGCGGAGAGCGCCACGTTCCCGGCCGACCCGATGTTCGTGCGGATCGACACGGCGCCGGGCTGGCCGCGGGAGTGCCACGGCGACATCGGCGTCTACAAGCCGGGCGACCGGTCCGCGACGACGCTCGTCAAGGGCTCGCAGTGCGACATCCTGCCCGAGCGCTCCCCCGACGGGAAGCTCGTCGCGTTCACCCGGCAGCGCCCGCAGAGGGCCGAGGCATGGGTGGTGAACGCGGACGGCAGCGGCGCGCGGAAGGTCACGGACATGGCGCGCGGCACCCGCCTGACCTGGTCGCCGGACGGCACCCGCCTCGCGTACATGGGCGACGAGGACGGCGTCCGGCAGATCTTCACGGTCCCGCTGCGGGGAGGCCCGGCGACCCAGGTCACCACGGACTCCTCGGCGAAGGACGACCCGATGTGGTCGTCCAAGGGCCGGATCGTGTTCTGGAGCAAGCGGGACGGCGACGCGGAGCAGATCTACTCGCTCGACCCGAACGACCCCGGCGGCGCCTGGAAGCGCCTGACCTCGGACGGCGTGCGCGCGGTCGACCCGGAGTGGTCGCCCGACGGGTCGCGGGTCGCCTTCGTGCGCGGCGAGGCGACCGGCAGCGACATCTGGCTGGTGAACGCCGACGGGTCCGGCGCGCACGCCCTGACGTCCGGGGTCGTCCGCGACATGGACCCGGCGTGGTCGCGCGACGGGCGCTGGCTCGCCTACGTGCGCGGCGACGTCACCGAGCCGGTGATCCACGCGATCCGCGCCGGCGGCGAGGACGACCGCGTCGTCTCCCCGGAGGGGAGCACGCTCGGCCACCCCAACTGGTCCTGACCGCGGGGGCCGCGCTACTCGCGGGCGGCGTGGGCGGCCTCCCGGGCGGCGCCCTCGGGCCGGGCCCGCGACAGCGCGCTCGGCCACCACATGTGCCGGCCGAGATCCAGGTTCAGCGCGGTGACCAGCACCGACCGGACGACGAACGTGTCGAGCAGCACCCCGAACGCGACCGTGAAGCCGAGCTCGGCGACGAACACCAGCGGCAGCGAGCCGAGCGCGGCGAACGTCCCCGCGAGGACGGCGCCCGCCGAGGTGATGACCCCGCCGGTCGCGGCGAGCCCGATCAGCGCGCCGCGCCGCGTCCCGTGCCGCTTGGCCTCCTCGTGGACGCGCGTCATCAGGAAGATGTTGTAGTCGGTGCCGAGCGCCACGAGGAACACGAACGCCCACAGCGGGAACGACGGGTCGGCCGATGCGAACCCGAACACGTGGTCGAACACCAGCGCGCTCACGCCGAGCGCCGCCGCGTACGACAGCACGACGGTGGCGACGAGGATCAGCGGCGCGACAACGGCGCGCAGCAGGACCCCGAGGATCGCGAGCACGACGACGAGGACCAGCGGGATGACGGCGTTCTGGTCCCGGTGGGAGGCGTCGTTGATGTCGAGCGTCACCGCCGACGTCCCGCCGACCAGGGCGTCCGCGCCCGGCACGGCGTGCACGGCCGTGCGGGCGCGCTCGACCGCGGTGAAGGCCTGCTCGCTGTCGGGCGCGGCGGCGAGCGTGCCCTCCAGGTACACCCGGCCCTCGATCGGCCGCCCCGGGTCGTTCCCGGCCGGCGCGACCGCGGTCAGGCCGGGGACGGTGCCGAGGGCGGCGGTGACCTCGTCCTGCGTGCCCGCGTTGGTGACGATCTGCACGGGTGACCCGCTCCCGGCCGGGAAGTGGCGGGCGAGCACCTCCTCGCCGGTGACCGAGTCCGGCTTGCCGGTGAACGCGTCCTTGCTGGGCAGCGACCCGGTGTTCAGGCCGAGGATCCCGGTGGCGAGCGCTCCGAGCACCACGGCCGTGACGACCCAGGTGACGCGGGGGCGGACGGCGATGGCCCCGCCGATGCGCGCCCACAGGCCCCGCTCGGACGGCTCCCCCGTCCCGTAGTCCGGGCGGCGGGGCCAGAACATCCAGCGCCCGCCGATGACCAGCAGCGCGGGCAGCAGCGTGACCATCGCGGCGAGCGCCACGACGACGCCGATCGCCATCACCGGCCCCATGCTCTTGGTCGAGTTCAGGACGGCGACGAGCAGGCACAGCATGCCGAGCGCGACCGTAGAGCCGCTCGCGATGATCGCGGGACCGGCGCGGTGCAGAGCGATCGCCATCGCCTCGTGCCGGTCGCGGTGCCGCCGCAGCTCCTCCCGGTAGCGGGCGGTCAGGAGCAGCGCGTAGTCGGTCCCCGCGCCGAAGACCAGCACGGTCAGGATGAACGCGGCCTGCCCGTTGACGGTGAGGCCGGCGTGCGCGGCCAGCAGGTAGATGAGCGCCTGGGCGGCCGCCAGCGCGAAGCCCACGCACAGGATCGGCGCGAGCCACAGGATCGGGCTGCGGTAGGTGATCAGCAGGATCGCGATGACGATGGCGGCGGTGATGAACAGCAGGGTCGAGTCGAACCCTGCGAAGACGTTGCTGAAGTCGCCCGCGTACCCGGCGGGGCCGGTGACGTGCGCCTTCAGGCCGGGGTCGCCGTGCTGGACGATGTCGCGGTAGTCGTCGACGGCGGGGCCGAGGAGGTCCCAGCCCTCGTTGCCGACCTGGACCGTGACGATCGTCTCCAGGGCCGTGCCGTCCTTGGCGGGGATCGGGCCCTGGACGTCCACGGCGAGCCGGCGGGGCGGGTCGGAGCCCTCCGGGTCGCCGGTGACGGCCTGAAGCCGCGGCACGTCCGCCGCGGCCTTCGCCCTGTCCGCGGCGGTGATCGGGGCGCCGTCCCGGTGGTAGACGATCACCGCGGGGAAGGTGTCGGCGGGCGTGAACCGCTCGGACTCCTCGACGACCCGGGTGGCCTCGGCGTTGCTCGGCAGCCACGCCGACGACTCGTTGGTCTGCGCGCCGGTGAGCTTGCCGGCCAGCGGCATCGCGACGACCAGGACGACGATCCAGACGCCCAGCACGACCCACTTGCCCCGCCGCCCGCAGGGCAGGGAGGAGAACCTGTTCGCGCCCGTCATCGAGACCCCCCAGAACCGAAGCCGCCCGCAGTTTCCTCCCTACGCGGCTCCGGGCCGGGGGGTAAAGACAAGGCGCGTCTAGTTATGGCCTAGAGCAGGCCATTTCCGGACAGGCCCCTATCCGACGATCATGTCCAGCCGGCGGAGGATGACGCCCTCGCGCAGCGCCCACGGGCAGACCTCCAGCTCGCCGAGCTCGAACAGGTCCATCGCGGCGTCCGCGACGATCGCGCCGGCGAGCAGCTGCGGGGCGCGCCGCTCCGACACGCCGGGCAGGTCGGCGCGCTCGGAGGCCGGCATCTTCGCCAGCTTCTCGGTCCACTCGGTGAGGGTGTCCCCCGGCAGCACGCGCCGCTGGTACGGGCCCTCGGACGTCGGGACGGCGCCGCCGATCCGGGCGAGCTGCTTGAACGTCTTGGACGTGGCGACCGCGTGGTCGGCGGCGCCGTACCGGGCGACGTCGCCGACCCGGCGCGCGATCTCCGCCCGGACGTGCCGGCGCAGGTTGCGGACCTCGTCCGGGGAGGGCGGGTCCGCGGTGAACCAGTCGCGGGTGAGCCGGCCCGCGCCGAGCGGCAGCGAGAACGCCGCGTCCGGCTCCTCGTCGATGCCGCACGCGATCTCCAGCGAGCCGCCGCCGATGTCCACGACGAGCAGCCGGCCCGACGACCAGCCGAACCAGCGCCGGACGGCGAGGAACGTCAGCCGCGCCTCCTCGTCGCCGGACAGCGCGCGGATGTCGATCCGCTTGTCGTCGCGGATCCGCGCCAGCACGTCGTCGCCGTTCGAGGCGTCGCGGACGGCGGAGGTGGCGAAGGCGACGAGGTCCTCGACGCCCTTGTCCTCCGCGATCTGCAGCGCCTCGTCGACGAAGTCGCGCAGCAGGCGCTCGCCCTCCCCGGACAGCCGGTCGCCGTCCTCCAGGTGCGCGGCGAGCCGCAGCTCCGCCTTGTGGGAGAACGCGGGGAGGGGCCGGGCCCCCTGGTGGGCGTCCACCACCAGGAGATGCACGGTGTTCGAGCCCACGTCCAGCACGCCGAGTCGCATGGTGCGACGCTATCGGACGCCCCCGGCGCGGGCGCCCTCGCGCTGCGGCTATGGTCTCGTGCATGGAGGCGAGCCCGGAGCGACGTTGGCGCGTACCGCCAGGTCACGTGGCGGTGAAGTGCGCCGCGGCGGCGGCCGTCACGGCGCTCGCGGTGCTGTACTCGCACGACCCCCAGTTCCTGCTCCTGGCGGGCGCCGCGGCGATCGGGCTGAACGCGCTCGCGCTGCGCGACCTGGTCGCGCCCGTCCGGCTGGCCGCCGACGGCGACGGCCTCACCGTCGCGGCCGGCTACGCCGGGCGCCGCCGCGCCCGGTGGGACGAGGTGACCGCGATCCGGGTCGACGAGCGCCGCCGGCTCCTGCTGCACACGCGGCTGCTGGAGGTCGAGACCGCGGACGACCTGCACCTGCTGAGCGCGTTCGACCTCGGCGCCGACGTCCACGACGTCGCCGACGAGCTGTACCGGCTCCGCGCCCGCACCGGCCGCTGAGCTACGCGCCGGGCAGCTCGTCCGGCGTCGGGTAGGAGCTCTGGGCCCCCTGCTTGCGGACGGCGGCGGCGCCCGCGCGGGTGGCGTAGGCGGCCGCGTCCGGCAGGGCGTCGCCGCGGGCGAGCCGCAGGCAGAGCGCGGCGGTGAACGCGTCGCCCGCGCCCGTGGTGTCGACGGCCTTCGCCTTCGGCGACGGGACGGCGGTCGTGCCGCCGCCGGCGGCGACCACGACGCCGTCGGCACCGAGCGTGACGACGACCGAGCGCGGCCCGGAGCCCGCGAGCGCGGCCGCCATGCGCGCGGGGTCGCCGTCGCCGCCGAGCAGGAAGGCGGCCTCATGCTCGTTGACGACGAGGGGGTCACAGAGGGCGAGCAGCCCGTCCGGGATCGGCGCGGGCGGCGAGAGGTTGAGGACGACCCGCCCGCCCGCGCGCTCCGCGGCACTGGCGGCGGCCTCCACGGCGGGCAGCGGCACCTCCAGCTGGAACGACACGACCGCCGCGCCGGCGATCATCTCGCGGGCGTCCTCGACGTCGCCGGGGCTCAGCCGGGCGTTGGCGCCGGGCGAGACGATGATGCTGTTGTCACCGTCCGGCCCGATCGTGATCAGCGCGACGCCGGTCGGCGCGTCCGGTGTGGTGACCAGGTGGTCGAGGGCGACGCCGTCCGCGGCGAGCGCGGCGCGCAGCAGGGCGCCGTGCCCGTCGTCGCCGACCCGCCCGACGATCCCGGCCCGGCCGCCGAGCCGGGCCGCCGCGACCGCCTGGTTGGCGCCCTTCCCGCCCGGGTGGGTGGCGAGGTCGGAGCCGAGCACGGTCTCCCCCGGGACCGGCCGGCGGTCAACGTTCACCACCAGGTCCGCGTTGACCGATCCCACCACGACGACGTCCCACATGTGCTTTTCCACACGTCATCGATTACATGCCGCGGGCCGGCGGGCGCAAGCCGTCACTCCGCGCGCAGCTCGGCCAGGTCGACGATCTCGGCGAGGTCGTCGACGGACCGGTAGTAGCCGCGCCCCACGGGAACCCCGTTCCTCGTCACGAGGAACGCGCTCGTGCCCCGCACTCCGGCGAACTCCGCCCACACCCCCAGCCCTCCGATCGCCCTCCGCGTATGAAGTATTACACTTCGTTACATTGAGTATGTCTGCTGTAGGTTCTCCCGGGCTCGGCTCCGCGCACGGAGGACTCCTCCACTGGCCTCACTTTCACGGCTACTCGGCCCGATGCCGTTGACGCATGATGGTGTCGTGGTCGCCCACGATCCCTTGCCTCGTAGAAACCCGGAGACTGTCGTGTTCGAGGCTCGCACGTGGCCGAAGGGCACCTTCCTGAGTCAGCTTTCGGTCCCGGACAGGACGAGGTTGCTCAGGCTGGGCGTGCTGCATTCGCTAGGGCCGCAACGTGCTTTGGTGCGGCAGGGAGATCCTGCGGGCTCGGTCTGGTTATTGATCGACGCACTGGTCAAGGTGAGTGCTCGGGTGGAGAACGGCACAGAGGCGCTGCTGGCGCTCCGGGTGAGCGGCGACATGATCGGAGAAATGGCGGTCCTCGGTGAGACGGTGCGGTCCGCGACCGTCGTCACATGTGGCCGGGCGGTTGTGTGCCAGATCCGAGGTGAGGCGTTCGTCGGCTTCCTCCAACGGCACCCGACCGCGGCGCTCATCCTGAACCAGATGACGATCGATCGGCTCCGCTGGTCCAACCAGCGACGCCTTGATTTCGCTGGTTACGCGGCCGGGCAGTGCCTGGCTCGGGTTCTGCTCGCCCTCGCCGGCCGGCACGGTCGCCCCTGCGACATGGGAGTGGACCTGGGCATCCCCTTGACTCAGGCCGAGTTGGGCGGCCTGGTCGGCGCCAAGGAGGACACGGTGCAGAAGGCGTTGCGCGCACTCACTTCCGACGGGCTGGTGTCGGTCGCCGGACGCCGCCGTGTGGTCATCACCGACCTCGCTCGGCTCACCGAGTTCGCGGATCTGCACTGAACCCGGATTTATCCGGGTTGCCGCGCATGGTCTGGCCCGATGCTCTGGGCACCCGGAACATCGGAGGAAAAGATGGGCGTTCCCGAATACCGTGTTCTGTTCACGGTCGACATCGAAGACTACAGCAGCCGTACTGACGCCGAGCAGCGGACCCTGCAGGCCGCGCTCGGCCGGATCCTGGACGACGCCGCCGACATGGCCCGGCTGAACCGTCGTGAGTGGCAGCGCCAAGACGGAGGTGACGGCGTCTACGTAGTCCTGCCGGCGGGCACTGACACAGGGCCGCTGATGGATGTGTTCGTCCGCGAACTGGACGCGGCACTGGGGTCGTACAACCGGCGGCAAACGGAGGAGACGTTCACCCGTCTCCGGCTCCGCATGGCCGTCCACATCGGTCCGCTCCATCTGGACGGTGCAATGGGGTGGCCTGGCCAGCACGCGGTGCAACCGGCTCGCCTGCGCGACTCCGACCCGCTGCGAGCGGCGATGCGCGAACTCTCCGAGGCGGACTTGGGAATCATCGTCTCCTCCGACATCTACCGTGACTACATCACCCAGGGGCCCGGACATCCCCGTCCGACACTCTTCCGCCCGGTGTGCGTCGCCGTGAAAAAGCAGGTCTATCGCGCCTACCTGTACGTTCCACGGTTCGATCTGGCGACCATCGCCGCGCTCAGTCCCTATGACCCGGAAGACGGGACCGAGGGCGGCGAACCTGGGCCCGCGCTTCCGCCTTCGTCCCCCTACCCACATGGAGACAAGGCGGGGAACCGGGCGGCGAACGTCTCGTATGGGGGAGACGCCTTCAGCGGGGACAAAGTCGCTGGTAACAAGAACATCTATTAGGCGGCCGCGATGTCCGACGACGAGGGAGAGCCCAGGGCGCTGGAGGGCCTTCCGGAGCAGGATCGAAGCCCGTCGGAGCTCAGACGGCTCCAGGAGCAGGTGCGGGAACTCCGGCGGATGTTCAACGACCAGTTCAGACCACCGAACACAGCCCACGGAGGGGACGCGTTCGGCGGAGACAAGGTCACAGGCGACAAGCACATCCACATGGCCGAGGGGAAGGACTCGTGGCAGCTCGCCCCTGTCCCCCCGGAACGCTGGGACGACATCAGGCTGCGGTTCGCCGGTACCGCGTCCAAAGAAGCACTGGTCCACCGCCTCGACAACGAGCCCGTCGCCGTACTGCAAGGACTGCCGGGAACGGGGCGTACGACCACCGCCCTGGCAGCGTTGGCTCACCGATGTCATGAGCTGCGGATGATCCGCTCGACAGAGCCGCCCACCCTGCTAGACAAGGGGAAGCTCAGCCCAGGGCATGGATATATGTACAAGGCGTCCGGGCAGAGCTGGGCCAAGCGCCTCACAGAGGTGGACCTTCTGGGGTGCCGGGAGACGCTCAAGGAGCTCGATGCCCGGATGGTCATCGTGGTGGGTCAGGATTCGGACACGAGCGAGGTGTCGGAGCTCGTCACCGACCATCAGCGGCCAGACCCGAGTGACGTGCTGGCCCGTCAGCTGGGCCACCGGCTTGCCGGAGGACCGCACGACCCCACAGAGATCCTGGGCCGGATTCCAGCCGAACCGACAAGCCCCCGGGACGCCAAGGAATTAGCCGTCAGGCTGGCCGCCGCGCTGCGATCGGGCGGATCGGTCGAGGACGTCTGCAGCGACCGTCCGGACCCATGGCGACATGAGGCGCGCGCCGTGCTCCATCAGGAGGACGACCAGCGGGACCTTGGACGCCGGGCCTTCGTGATCGCGGGGGCCGTGCTGGACGGGCAGCCCACGGTTCAGGTCTGCCGCGCGGCCTACGACCTCGCCGGGCGGCTTTTCGAGGTCGAGAAGCAGAAGGAGGACGCGAAGCTGGGCATGCTTCCCTTCGCGGCCATGCTTGATGACTGGCTCCAGCACGCCCGCGAGCAACGGCCCCACATCGTGCAGGAGGTGGATCGGAGGCTGTCGTTCCGGGCGAAGTTCGCCCCCGCGGTCCTGGACGCGCTCTGGCTCGACTACGTGGTCGCGCACCAAGCGCTGCTCGACTGGCTGTCGCGGTTGGCCCGCGACAACGACCCGCTGGTGCGGCTGAAAGCGGCCCAGACCGTGGGTCGGTTCGCCGCCTACGATTTCGACTTCGTCTACGAGCATTGCATCGCCGGATGGGCCGCCAGCCGTTTCGAGGCGCTGCACATGGCCGCCGCATGGGCGCTGGAGGCGGTCGTCGCCGAATGCCCGCAGCGGCATGACCGTGTAGCAGGCCTTCTCCGAACGTGGTTGCAGCAGGCACGGCCGGAAGAAATCGCCCGGCAGTCGACCGCCGTCCGGCTGCTCGGCACACTGCTTGGCGAGCAGGCCGCCGGACAGGCCATGGAGGCGCTGAAGTCGATCGCCCGCCGCCATCCCGACGCCCTGAACCCTGCCATCCGCGACACCGTGGTGGAGTTGTACGCGAGCGGCTCCACCCGTGTGGTGCTCAGCCATCTGCTCAGCTGGGCGCGATCGGAGTCACGGGAGCTGGGCAGACTCGTGGCCGCGTGCCTGACGAAAGTCGCACAGCTGACGCACGGCGGGCGGCCCCGCATCCTCGCGCAATACGAGGAGGATCCCGCGTTCGTCGGGGAGCTGTGGCGTCAGGTCCTGGTCTCCCAATACTGCGGACAGGATCCTTGGAATGCCCTGCGCGGCTGGGTGAAGGACGGCACTCGCTTCGACGCGCTGCGGGACGACCTCTATACCGAACCGGGGTTACGTCCACGCATGCGGTTCTACGGCCTTCTCTCGAAGGAGTTCATGACATGAGCACGGTTCGCATGAACTGCGGCAACCACGGCCCTGTCGATAGAGTTCCTACCTACCTCAGTCTCGGTACTCGCCTGCGGCGATGGTTACAGCGTTCCGGAGGTGCGTTCCGGGCGGTGCACCATCCGGGTGCCTTTCATCTCGTCGTTCCGGCGAAGGGCGATGGCTACACCTTCTCCGTCACCGTCCATTTCACCTGGTGCGTGACCGGACACGAGTATCCGGAAGTGCTCGCGGCGCGTACCGAAGAGCACCAGTTCATTGTGAAAGAGCGCCTGGCCACACAGGTACGGGCGGTGTCGCGTGACTTCGCCCCGTACGAGGCGGGCGAAGCGGAGGAGCACTTCGACCAGGTGGCCGCGACTCTCTTCGCCGATACCAGGCTGGAGTTCCTCTCGGGAGACCAGACCGACGGTGAAGCGCGCCCCATCGATCACCGGACGATCGTGGCCTTGGACAAACCCGTGCGGGACGTCCAGCGCGAAGCGTGGATTAAGCGGCAGAACGCAGCCAACGAGCATGAACTCGCGCGCCGGCTCGTAATGTATTTCGGTGACCGCCGCCTGTTGTGGCAGCAGTTCCTCAGAAGCGGGCAGAGTGAATGGCTGACCCCGTACGCCGTCGCACTGGCAGAGGCCCCGGACGCGGTGGCCAAGGTCGTCGAGCGGATGGCGAAGGACCGGCGTGTCGAGGCCAAAGAGCTCGCCGATCACGTGGCGGACCAGGTACGGCAGTACGAAGCGCGCGACGCCTTCGACCTGATGATGCAGAACGACCTTGTCCTGCGCCATCTCATGGAGCTGATCGGGGTGCCCGGCATTCCCCCGCCCGCGCCCCCACCCTTCGACGGCCCAGGGGCAAGTCGATGAATTCCGCGGGCGCCGCTGGCCTTCACCTGTTGCCTCCAAAGTGGAGGCCCCGTCCCTCCCTCACACCACCAGATCCTTCCGGGTCACCCCCAGACCCGGGTCCCCTCCAGGACTGGGATCGCCCGGTGGGCCGCCGGCGCGGCCCACCGGGCGTGGGTCACGGTGTGGTGCCACGGAAGGTTCGGGTGCCGGAGCCGACCGTGGCGGGCCGGCCGGCGCAAGCCGTCACTCCGCGCGCAGCTCGGCCAGGTCGACGATCTCGGCGAGGTCGTCGACGGACCGGTAGTAGCCGCGCCCCACGGGAACCCCGTTCCTCGTCACGAGGAACGCGCTCGTGCCCCGCACTCCGGCGAACTCCGCCCACACCCGGTGCGCCCCCGTCAGCCGCACCGCCGTCACCCGCAGCCCGCCCGGTCCCGTCCAGCTCCTCCGATCATCCCCCATATACGGAACGTTACAGAGCATGACTCTCTGCACCTGAAGGGAGGGGTGTTGCCGTGCGACGGCCGATGACCGATCATGACCCGGTGACCGACTCCCCGGACCGGGCCGCCGAGGCACTCGACCCCGGCTCCCCCAACGTGGCCCGGATGTACGACCACTGGCTCGGCGGCAAGGACAACTTCGCCGCCGACCGGGAGGCCGCCGAGCGCGTCGTGGAGATCTCCGGCGGGCGGGTCGTCCGGGGCGTCCGGCTGAACCGCGCCTTCCTCGGCCGGGCGGTGCGGGACGCCGCCGCGGCCGGGATCCGCCAGTTCCTCGACCTCGGATCGGGGCTGCCGACCCGGGAGAACGTGCACGAGGCGGCGGCGCACGCACGCCCGGACGCCCGGGTCGTGTACGTCGACAACGACCCCGTCGTGTGCGCGCACGGCCGCGCCCTCCTCGCGGAGACCGGGAACGTCGGGTTCGTGGCGGCGGACCTGCGGCGGCCGGACGACGTCCTCGGCGATCCCGCGGTCCGCGACCTGATCGACTTCTCCGAGCCGGTCGCGCTGCTGCTGGTGTCGGTCCTGCATTTCGTGGCCGACGAGGACGACCCCGGCGGCGTGGTCGCCCGCTACCGGGACGCGCTGGCGCCCGGCAGCCGGCTGATCCTCTCCCACCTCGCGACGGACGCGTTCCCGGACGAGATGGCGGAGACCGAGAAGGTGTACGAGGGCGCCAGCGCACGCCTCGGCGCTCGCCCCCGTGCCCGGATCCGGGAGTTCTTCGACGGGTTCGAGCTGCTGCACCCGGGCCTCACCGGGCCCTGCGAATGGCTGGCCGGCGGCACCGCGGCCGACGGCGAGCGGTTCGCCGGCCTCGTGGGCGTGGGCGAGCTCCGCTGAGGCCCGGCGCTAGACCATCTCGAAGGTGGCCGGGTCGGGGCCGACGCGGATGGCCTTGTCCAGCTCGCCGATGGCCTTCAGGTCGTCGGGCGACAGCTCGAAGCCGAAGACGTCGATGTTCTCCGCGATCCGGGCGGGCGTCACCGACTTCGGGATGACGATGTTCCCGATCTGCAGGTGCCAGCGGAGCACGACCTGCGCCGGGGTGCGCCCGTGCTCCCGCGCGATCCGGCCGAGCGCCGGATCGTCCAGGAGGCCGTGGCCCTGCCCGAGCGGCGCCCACGCCTCGGTGTGGATGCCGTGGTCGCGGTGGAAGGCGCGCAGCCCGTCCTGCTGGAAGTACGGGTGCAGCTCGATCTGGTTGACCGCCGGCACCGGACCGGCCTCGACGATCTGCTGCAGCGTCTCGATCGTGAAGTTGGAGACGCCGATCGACCGGACGCGCCCGTCCTGCTTCAGCCGCTCCAGCGCGCGCCAGGTCTCCAGGTAGAGGCCCCGGCTCGGCGTCGGCCAGTGGATCAGATACAGGTCCAGATGGTCGAGCCCGAGGCGGGACAGGCTCGCGTCGCAGGCGCGCAGCGCGTTGTCGTAGCCCTGCTCGCTGTTCCACAGCTTGCTGGTGACGAACAGCTCGTCCCGCGGGATGCCCGACGCGCGCAGCGCACGGCCGACGCCCTCCTCGTTCTGGTAGGCGCTCGCCGTGTCGATGCTGCGGTAGCCCTTCTCCAGGGCGGTCGTCACCGCGTGTTCGGCCTCGTCGTTCCCGACCTGGAACACCCCGAAGCCGAGCTGCGGCATCGCGTTGCCGTCGATGAGATCAACGTTCGGTACGGTCACCTGTCCGTCCTCCTTCATGGTGTGCCGGGCGCGATCGTGCCCGCGAAACCGCCCCCCTGAACATCGGCCGGGCCGGGAGAACGGCGGGTCGCCGGGCCAGACAGTCCGGTCGCGCTTGGCGCCGTCCCGAAGTCGAGGGTGACGGACGATCCGGCGCCGCTCAGGCGGGTCGCACGGCCCTTGAGCACGGCGTCCGCGCCGTCGACGGTCCCGCCGGTCCTGAACACCGACACCGGGTGGAGCGTCCGGGACGACGGGGAGAGGTTGTAGCGCTCCCACGGCGCCGCACCGTGCCCGTGCGTGCCGGGCGGTGCGGCCTGGGCGGTGCCGGGCGGGGCGGCCTAAACCGCGATGAGCGCGGAGGCGCCGAGGGCGACGGCGGCGACGCCGCGGCGTCTTCTGGATACGCTGCTGTGCATGGATTCCTCGCGTTTCCGGTCTTTGTGCAGGACGTGGGATTGAGGGGTTCACCGTGCGGGAGGGCGGGCCAACGCCCTCCCGCACGCTTGCTCAGCGGACCGCGGCCTCGGCGTAGGGCACGAGGCGCACGGGTCCGAGCAGCCCGTACCTCTGGCGGGACGCGGAGCCGTACACGTCCGGGTCGGAGACGCGGAGCCGGTTGTTCAGCGTGGTGGCGACCTCGACCTCGATCGTGTTGGCGCCGCGCCGCAGGTAGGGGCCGGCGTCCACGCTCGGGACGATCACGCTGACCGGGGGCAGGCGGCGGCCGTTGATCGTGACGCGGCAGGTGTCGAAGACCTCGCCGAGGTCGAGCAGGGCACCGCCGCCCGGCCAGGTGACGGTCGTGGTGTAGGTGCCGATGCCGGAGACGTCCGCGAGCTCGGGGATGTCCGGCCACGCCGTGAGCTCGTCCAGCGCGATGTCGTGGCGCTTCACTCCGTCCGGCGTCATGTCCTCCACCCGGAGCCGCCAGGACGTGAGGGTCCGCGCCTCGGGCACCGCCGCGATCCCGGTCGTGACGGTGCGGCCTCCGGCGAGGGTGGTGCTGTAGGTGCCGGCCTTGGTCGCGCGGGCGATGAGGCGGTGCCCCTCGACGCGGAGCCGGACGTCCGACGCGGTGGCCGCGGGCGCGCGCCCGCCGCGGGCGAACATGACCACGGTGGCCTCGGACGGCTGGAGCGCCACCCGGAGCGTGACCCGGTCGCCGTCCTCGCGGTAGACGGCGACGCGCTCGGTCTCGCCCGTCCACAGGTCCAGCCGGTACGGGACGGCATCGCGGTCGGTGCGGGTGAACGTCACGTCGTGGTCGATCGCGGCCGCGGGCGGCTTGACCGTCTCGGCGTGCTTGCCGTTGCAGAGGTAGTAGTAGTCCGTGCGCCCGTCCTGCCGGTGGGCGTTGAGCAGGGTCGAGCTCTGCGCGTAGCCGGCCGCGGGCCGCAGGCCGAGGTCGTGCAGGGCGCCCGGCACGTCCGCCTCCGCGGCGACGTTGCGGACGCAGGGCTCCGCGAACAGGTCCTTGAGGACCTCCTGCAACTGCTCTCTCTCGCCGTCCCGCGCGAGGCCCGGGACGGTCGCGGCCGACCAGTCGCCGAGGAAGACCAGCGGGAGGCCGGCCCTCGTCAGCTTCAGCATGGTCCGGGCGGTGGGGAGCGGCAGCGTGCACTCCTTGCCGGAGAACCGGTCGCCTTCGACGAACAGGACCTTGTAGGCGGGGCCGTCGGGCGCGAGCCGCCCGCCGGACACCCGCGCGGAGGGCAGTTCGAGGAGGGGCGCGCTGACGAACTGGTGCGTCCAGCCCAGCGGCACGCCGCTCGCCGTGAACCATCCGGCGCCGATGCCGGTCTTGCTGTAGCCCTTCTGCCGGAAGACGGCGACGTCGATGCGGCTCTTCCCGGCCTGCGTGGTCTGGTGCACGCGCGACAGGTACCCGGCCACGTCCGGCACGTGCCGCCAGGTCGGCTGGCGCGGTCCCCACGACTCGGAGAACCCGATGCCGCCGTTGTAGGGGGTGAACGCCGCGAAACCCGGCCACGCCGCACCCGGTGCGGTCGCGTACGAGAAGCCGTGCAGGACGGTCTGGTTGAGTCCGGCCGCGTAGGCGCCGCCCATGGTGCGCAGGAGCTTGCCCCAGGTGGTGTTGTAGGCGCCGCCCTGGTAGGCCCCTGCCTCGCAGGAGAGGATCTTCCGCCCGCCCATGTCGCGGCCCCCGGCGAGGGCACGGTAGTCGTCCAGGTTCTTGAACCCGAGCGACTCTCCTTCCGGGACGTCCAGGATGGCGGAGGAGTAGATCGAGTCCGTCTCCAGCCCGTACGGCTGCGCGCGGTACTCCAGGCCGATCGAGTGCGCCCACTTGGCGATCGCCGCGAAGTGGTACTCGTTGAACAGGTCGGAGAGCGTCAGCCAGAAGTCGTGCCGGACGTGGGACGTGGTCGCCGCGTCGTAGGCGAACACGGTGTCCTCGTCGTGGCGGACGACCACCGGCAGGTACGGCGTCAGGTCGTAGCCGCGGCGCCGCCTGAACTCGGCGGGCAGGTCCGGCGTCCAGTTCAGCGCGTCCGTCTCCAGCTCGATGGAGTCCTCGAACAGGGTCGCGCCCGCCCGCTTGATCAGCCTGCGGATGCCGCGGGTGAGCAGGCGCGCCTCCCAGAACGCGGTGACGGCGCGGGTGCCCGTCCTGCTGAAATGGTCGACGACGTGGCCGTCCGGGGCGCTGTGCGGGCCGGACTCGGGCCGCTGCCCGCTGCCGCGCCGCCAGTGGGCGAACAGCAGCCAGTCGCCGCCGTCCGGGGCCGTCCAGGTGATCCGCTCCCCCGCGACCCTGCCGGTCAGGTCGGTGAACGACGCGGGGTCGAGGCCGGTCTCCTTGCGGGTGGCGTTCGCGGCGTCGATCCGCACGGCGTGGACGGCGACGAGATGCCGCTTGGTCACACCGTCCCCGGGGGCGGCGACCGGGTCCGGAAGGGGGCCGTCGTGGGTGGAGCCGCCCGCGACGGTGACCGTCCCGAAGGCGAGCTCCTGCACGGCGGCCTCGTCGTCGGCCGTGATCGTCGGGACGGCGGCGGGCCAGGCCGGGCCGATCGTCAGGTCGACGGTGACGCCGCGCCGGGCGGCCTGGTCGAGCGCCGCCTCGGCCCCGGCGTTCCAGGCCGGGGTGCCCCAGCCGTGCCCCGCGGGGTCGAGGACGGACTTGTCGCGGATGCTGTGGTGGACCGCGACGATCTCCGCGCCGCCGAACCCGGCGGCGGCGATCTGGTCGACCTCGCGCCGGATCTCCGCGGGGTCGACCAGGCCGTCCGGCCACCACCAGCGGAACCGGGGCCGCACCGCCGCGCCGGGGCGGGCGAATGCGCCCCCGCCCGGCCGCGGTGCCGGCCGGGCCGCCGCCCGGCCCCCGAGGGCGGGGGCGGCCGCCGCCACGGCCGCGGCGGCGGTGCCCGCCTGCAGCACGCGCCTGCGCGTGACCCCCCGCCCCATCAGATCGTCGTTCACTGTCTCCTCCTGATCACCGATGTGCGGCCGGAGCCGACCGGGCCGAGGGTGAGGAGCCGGCCGGTGGCGTCGCGGCCCGTGGAGCGGGGGGCGCGGGAATGGGGTCCGGTGACGTGGAAGGCGCGCGGATCGTCGTCGCCCAGCTCGACCACGATGCGGGCCGAGGTGTTGGGCGGCACGTCCACGTCCAGGCGGTGGCGGCCGTCCCTGTCGAGCGCGACCGAGACCGGGCCGCGGATCGTCGGGACGCGCCCGGAGATCCGGGTCAGGCCGCCCGGACGCGGCCGGACCTCGATCTCGGCGGCGCCCGGCGCGGTGATCCGCACGCCGAGGACGTGCCGCGGGACGACGTTCGCGGGCGCCGAGCCCCAGGCGTGCGAGAACGTCATGTTCGGCTTGAGGGAGGGGTCCCAGGCCTCGGCGGCGATGGTCGCGCCGAGATGGTCCATCATGTGCAGCCAGGAGCTCATGCCGGTGGCCGTCATCAGGCCGATCGCGGCCTTTGCCTGGCCGGTGGCGGACAGTGCGTCCAGGAGGAACTGCGCGCCGTAGACGCTGACCTTCATGCCGCCGTCCGCGAGGGTCCTGCCCAGGGCGCGGACGACGGGTCGGGAACCGTTCCGGGCGAGGCCACGCCGAGCGCGACGGGGTACGCGGTGGCGTGCTGCGCGCTGTGCGTGGTGCCCACGCCGTCCAGGAACCGGCCGTTGGACGCGTCGAGCAGGTTCTCCCGCATCGCGGCCGCCAGCCGGCCGGCGCGTCCCCGCCAGCTCCTCGCGTCGGCGGTCTTGCCCAGGACGTCCGCGATGTCGGCCATGGCGGTGAACGCGGCGTACTGGCAGGCGTTCACCACCGTGTTGACCTCGGTGAAGACGTAGCCGTCCCGGTTGGACACCGGCCAGTCGACCAGGTCGGCGAAGTCCGTGCTGGACGAGCCGGCGAACTGGACCTGGTAGTGCGTCTGCTTCGTGCCGGGTCCGAGATCGGCGACCTGCCAGCTCAACCTGGGTCCGGCCGCCGTGACGCCGAGCCCGGCGGGCAGCAGGGACGTGAGCAGCCCGGACGGGGTCCGGTCCCGTGCCGGCGCCCCCGCCGGGGACGTCGCCGAGGCCGGGCCCGCGTCTCCGAGGACGACCGCCCCCGTGACGCCGGCCGCCGACGCTTCCAGGAAGCGCCGCCGGCTCATCCCTCCGCTCACGAGCCGTTCCCCTCGAACGCCCAGTCGCCGGAGCCGACCTCGAAGACGGCGCGGCCGTTCTCGACGCCGGCCCATCGGGCGTCCCGCGGCGCCTTCGGCCTGGCCGTCCCGCCGAGGAGCGGGAACTCGACCCGCGCCGTGGTACCGGGCGGGACGGTGACGTCCAGCCGCACCTTCTTCCCGGTGCGGCGCCAGGAAGAGGCGGCCTCCCCGCGCGGCGTCCGGTAGGTGGCGGCGGCGCGGGTGATGTCGCCGACGACGGCGGGACGGACGAGGAGCGTCTCGAAGGCGATCGAGTCGTCGGTCTGGCCGAGGCCGGCGAGCCCGGCGTGGAACCACTCGTCGATCGCGCCGAGCATGAAGTGGTTCTGGGAGTTGCCGGACGTGGGCCCGTCCCAGTTCTCGGTCAGCGACGTCGCGCCGTGGACGACCTGGTAGCCGTAGCTGGGGTTGCCGGTCTGCGTGGCGAACGCGTGGATCACGTCGTCGCGCCCGGCCGCGGACAGGACGTGGAACACCGACGGCAGGGCGATCTCGCCGACGGTCAGGTGGTAGCCCTTCTCCTCGATGGCGTGCACGAGGTGGGCGAGGACGGCGTCCCTCTTCCCGTCCGGAACGACGCCCATGTCGAGGGCGAAGGCGTCGCACGCCTGGCTGCCCGAGCCGTAGGTGTCGCCGGTGGCGTACTTGGCGTTGAACGCCGCCCCGACGTCCTTGGCCAACGCCTCGTACTTGGCCGCGTCCGCGTCCTCCCCGATGACCTTGGCGATCCGGGCGAGGGCGGACACCGCACGGTGGTAGCCGAACGTGGCGGTGACGCCCTTCGGGGTGCTGGTGTCGAAGGCGATCCAGTCGCCGAGGCCGTAGTCGAGGAGATGCCCGTCCGCCTTGGCGGACAGGTAGTCCACGTAGCGGACCATGTTCGGGTAGTAAGTGCGCAGCGTCGCCACGTCCCCGTACGCGCGGTACATCTGCCAAGGTGCGAACACGATGACGTTGCCCCAGTTGGGATCGTCCCTGAAGCCGTCGGAGAACACGGTGAACTCGGGGGCGATGTCTGGGACGAGCCCGTCCGAGGTCTGGGCCTCGGCGATGTCTCGGACGATCGCGCCGTAGTAGGCGTTGACGTCGTAGTTGCGGGCGACGGCGGGGAACACCAGGTTGGCCTGCTCCAGCCAGCCGAGCTTCTCCCGGTGCGGGCAGTCGGTCAGGACGGAGTACATGTTGCTCTGCACGGCACGGTCGATGATCTTGTGGATGTCGTTGAGGAGGCCGTGCGAGCTGGTGAACGAGCCCGCCTTCTCGTTGGCGGCGCGCAGCACGATCCCGGTGACCGTGCCGTCGTCCGGCGCCGACGGCAGCCCTTCGAGCTGCACGTAGCGGAACCCGTGGTAGACGAACCGCGGATGCCAGGTCTCGACGCCCTTGCCGGACAGCGTGTAGGTGTCCCAGATCGGTGAGCCGGTGGTGTGCTGGCTGACCGTCCCGTCGTCGTTGAGCAGCTCGCCAGGGCGCATCGTCACCTTCGTCCCGGCGGGCCCGCTGACGCGCAGCCGCGGCCAGCCGGCGAAGTTCGTGCCGAGGTCGACGACGTACACGCCGTCCTTCGGCCGGGTGATCTTCTTCGTGCGCAGGGTCCCGACGGGGACGATCGGCGGTGCGGTGCGGGCGGCGAGCCGCGCGGTGGGCGAGGCGACCGTGACCGCGTCCGTCCAGTCCCGCGGCGTGCGGCGGGCGTCGTGGTCCTCGCCGCCGTACCAGTTGGTGAACGTGGTGGCGCCGAGGGCCGTGCGCCAGGAGGCGCCGGACGCGATGACGTCGCGCGACCCGTCGGTGTAGGTGATCTCCAGCTGGCCGAGGAACGCGGGCTTGCCGTCCGACCGGGTCAGCTTCTCGTAGCGGCCGGGCGTCGGAGGCACGTGCGCCATGCCGGTGCCGAGCTCCACCCGCACGGTGTTGCCGCCGTGGCGCAGCAGCCCGGTCACGTCGTAGGTCGAGTAGACCAGCCGTTCCTTGTACGCGCTGTAGGGCGGTTCCAGGACGGCGTCACTGACCGGGCGACCGTTCACGGTGACGTCCAGGACGCCGAGCGCGGTCGCGTAGAGGCGCGCCGTGCGGACGCGCTTGCCCACCGTGAACTCGCGGGAGAAGACCGGGAGCGCTTCGGGCTGCCGGCGCAGCGGCGGAGGCGCCTCCTGGCCCGTGACCGTGGCGGCCGTGTCGAAGGCCTGCCCGTCGGTCGACGTCTGGACGGTGAAGTCCTCCGGGAAGTTGGCCGTCTTCTCGTCGTCGGTCGTCGCGTCCGTCCGCGGGTACAGCAGGATCCGGTCGAACCGCTGTTCCTTCCCCAGGTCGATCTGGATCCAGATGGGCTCCGTGAGGGCCTGGTCCTTGCGCTCCAGGCTCGTGTAGCCGAACGGGGCGGTGTCGCTGGTGAGCGACCCGTCCGTGACGGCCTTCGGCTCCCACTGGCGGGGGACGGTGTAGCTCTCCGACGCGGTCACGGGCGCCTTCGCCGCCAGGTTCGCGCCGGACGTCCCGTCCTGCACCTGGACCTCGGCGAGCTGGAGCCGCGACACCTTGTACGGCCAGCCCTCCTTGAGCGGCAGCCCGAGCCGGGTCACGTTCAGCCGGACGTAACGGGCGGAACGGGCGGCGAACGCGACCGTGACCGGTACCGGCTCCGGATCGGTCGACCACGCGGGGTTCCCGATCCACCGGGCCGTCCAGTCGGCGGCTCCGAGCAGGCCCGTCTCGAAGTGGGACGGCTCGCTCCACGCGGACGCGCGGCCCTGCCCGTCCCACACCCGGACCTGCCAGGACGCGCGCTCCCGGGACTTCAGCGCGCGTCCGGCGTACACGGCCGACACGGCGCCGCCCGCGACCTTGCCGGAGTCCCACAGGTCGGGGTCGCTCAGCCGAGCATCCGCGGTGGCGACCCGCACCTGGTAGGCCGACTGGACGGCGTTGCGCGGGCCGGTGGCGAACCGCCAGCTCAGCGTCGGCTTCGTGGCGTCGATCCCGAGCGGGGACCGCAGGTGGTCGACCTGGAGGTCGGCGGGACGCAGCGTCCGGGCCCCGCCCGCCGCGGGGGCGGCCGAGGCGGGCGAGGCGACGGCGCCGCTCGCCGTGACAGCCGCCGCGGCGACCCCGCCCGCCTGGACGAACCTTCTTCTCGACAGTTCGGACATCGATGGCTCCTCAGAGGTGGTCAGAGCGGAAGGTGAGGTGGCCGGAGCCGGCTTCGAAGACGGCGTAGCCGTCCTTCATCCCGACGAAGCGGGCGCCGCCCGGCTCCTGACCGCGGGGTCCGGACACGCGCACGTCGCGGGCGGACCGGGCCGGGACGTGGATCTCGGCGCGGACGTTGACCGGGACGTCCACGGACAGGGCGAAGCCGCGCCCGGCCCGCCGCCAGGTGACGCCGACGTCGCCGCGCTGCAGCGGGACGGTGCCGGACGCGCGGTCCAGCCCGGTCAGCGGCGGCCTGATCCGGACGGCGGCCGAGGCCGGGGCGGTCACGGTGACGCCGAGGAGGGTGCGCTGCACCTCCACGAGCGACGTCGCGCCCCACGGGTGGGAGAAGCTCTGCCCGGTCTCGGGCGCGTCCCACGACTCCCACGTGAACGTGCCGCCCCGCGCGAGGATGTTGCCCCAGCCGGGCCCCTTGGTGTCGGTGAGGCGGGTGACGACGTCCCGCGGCCGGTCGGCGAGCGCCTCCAGCAGGCGGTGCGCGGTCATCGGCCCCATCTGCAGGCCGAGCCCGGCGATGTACGACTCGATCGTGTCGCGGGCGCCGGCGGGTGCGACGCCGTAGGCGAGCGCGTAGGCGTTGGCGATCTGGGAGGCGTGCGTGCTCTGGGCGCCGTCGCTTTTCAGGCCGTCGATGTAGACGCCGTCGGGGCGCCGGAGCCGGGCGTTGATGCTGCCGGTGAGGATGCCGGCGTCCCTGCGCAGCGCGGCCGCCTCGCCGGTCTTGCCGAGCGCGTCGGCCGCGCGGGCGGTGGCGTTCAAGACGTCGACGCCGAGGACGTTGATGACGGTCCGGGCGGCGGTGTCCATGTCGTGCCCGTAGCGCATGGTGGCGGGCCAGTCGATGATGCCGTACCGGTACTGCCCCGAGCCGCCCTCCAGGTTGGTGACCAGGCCCGTCCCCGCGTCGATGTAGCGGCGGACGTAGCCGGCGACCGCGGTCATCACCGGGTACGCCTCCGCCAGCGTGGACGCGTCGCCGGACTGCTCGTAGTAGTCCCACACCCAGCCGGGGAACATCTCGGTGTAGTCGGGGATGTCGCGCTTGCCGTCGCCGTTCGGGTAGACGGCGTTGAGGCGGCCGTCCGGCCAGTACCGCGCCTGCGACGCCATGAACTCGCGGATCGCCTGCCGGCTAAGCCGCCGCTCCCCGTAGGCGCCCATCATCGCCTTCGAGGTGCCGACCGAGTCGCCGAGGAACTGGCCCTTCTCCCGGGTGGGCGTGTCGACGAACTGGGTCTGCGACCCGTACAGCGCCGACCGCGCCATGAGGTCGTAGACCGCGTTCACGCCCGCGTTCGACGTGCGCAGATCGCCCTCGCGCGTCACCTCGTCGTGCTGGACGACCGCGGAGATGTCGCCCGCCTCCGCGCCGGAGCCGGGCGCGATCTCCAGGTAGCGGAACCCGACGTAGGTCAGCGGCCGGAACGTCTGGTCGCCGTCGCGCTGGGTGTAGCCGTAGCCGAGGTCGGTGTCCTGGTTGTCGTCCTTGGACCGCGAGACCGTCCCGTCGGCGTTGAGGACGTAGGAGGCGTGCATGTCGACATGGCGTCCGGCGACGCCGTCGCGGAACCGCACCACGGGCACGGCCGGGATCACCTTCCCGAAGTCGGCGACCAGCGCCCCCGACTCCAGCCGCGTGACCTTCGCCGGCCTGACCGTCCGGTAGGTGAGCGCGGTCTCCTGGCCGCTCAGGTGCTTGAAGACGGTCGTCGGGTGGGCGCCGACGACCTGCGCGTCCTCCCAGGAGGAGGCGTCGTAGCCGGGCTTGTCCCAGCCGAGCCGGGCGGCGGTGCCGTCGATGTCCTCGACGTAGTCGCCGGCGTCGCCGTTGCGCTTCGGCGCCTGCTTCCAGGGTCCGCGCGCCACCTTCCACGACCCGTCGGTGACGACGACCTGCCGCGTCCCGTCGGCGTGGTCGATGACCAGCCGGACGAGCAGGCCCGGTTCGCCCTTCGGGCGTCCCTGCCCCGACCCGTACCAGTGGTAGAGCGCACCGATCGTCGCGGGCTGCCCGGCCTTCAGCTTGGACGTGACGTCGACCGTCCTGTAGTAGCCGTCGTCGGGATGCTCGAAGGCGGGGCCGTGGTCGACGGTCTCGCCGTTCAGGTGGAGCGCGTACTGCTGGCCGGCGGCGATGTGCACGCGGGCCCGCACCACCTTGGACCGTCCGACCGTGAAGTCCTTGCGGGCGAGGGTGTAGTCGTCGGCCTCCGCGGTGGTGCGCCGGATCCAGGTGGCCTGCCAGTCCTTGTCGGCGATCCCGGTGTCGAAGGTGGAGGGCCGCGCCCACGGAGAGCGCTTTCCCGTCCTGTCCCAGGTACGGACGGTCCAGGTGTAGGACGTCTCCGGCGCCAGCGCCGGCCCCGCGTACCTCACGTACTCCTGGCTGCCCGACCGGACGCGCCGGCTGTCCCAGACCGTCTTGCCGGACGGGTCCCGCACGACGATCTCGTAGGCGCTCTGCACCTCGCCGGGATCCCGGTCGCGGGGTGCCCACCCGAACAGCGGGGCGCCCGCGACGTTCAGGGGCCGGGCCTGGTCCCCCACGGTCAGCGCGGCCGGGGACAGGGGCGCGTGCCCGGCCTGCAGCGCGGCCTGGGCGGTGCCCGGCAGCCCGGTGACGGCCGCCGCCGTCACGGCGGCGACGGCGACCAGGACGGGACGGAAACCGGCGGAGCGGGTCATGTCACGGCGTTTCACGAGGATCGACCTCCAGTTCGTTGACGGGGCTTGCGGTGCCTGCCGGATCCGGCCTACGGCCGTACGCTGAACCCGCTCATCTGCACGTTCGCGCGGATGCCGTCCCAGCTCCTGGTGATGTCGAGGCGCACGTAGCGGGCGCTGACCTTGGGGAACGTCGTCGTCCCGCCCTCCTTCAGGGTGTCGGTCGCGGTGGCGACGGTGCGCCAGGTCCGCCCGTCCGAGGAGACCTGGATCCCGTAGTCGCGCGGCCCGTAGTTGGAGCGCCCGCCCACGGCGACCGACCCGATCTCGACGGGCGCGCCGAAGTCGACCCCGTAGCGAACCGGGGCGGCGGGCGTCGGTCCCTGGCCCGCGGCGCGTCCCCAGGACACCCAGAACGTGCTGGGCGACCCGTCCACGGCGAGCTTGGCCGGGTACCGGTCCTGCCCGGCGTCGGCGACCACCCGCGGGAACGGCGCGCCGCCCGGGTTGAGGGCGAGGTCGCCGGAGTGCCGCAGGGTCACCGCAGTGGCGGCGGACGGCCCGGTGTCACTGCGCGCGGTCACCTTGAGGGTGCTCGTGCCGGACGCGACGCCCTTGTCACGGAGCCCGACGGGGACCGTCACCGACCCGCCGGCCGGCACCGTGACGCGGTCCCGCTCCGGCTCGGCACTGATCCCCGCGGCGGCCGACGCGGTGAGCGTCACGTTCGCCGCGCGTGCGGAGGCGTTGGTGACCAGCACGGTCGCGCGGTTGTAGCCGCCGTCCGCCAGCGGCAGCTCCGGTTCGAGAGCCTCGGCGGTCAGCACCGGACGGTCGCCGCCGGCGGGTGTCAGGGTGACGGGCCCGAACAGCCCGTAGTTCATCGGCGTCCGCGACGCGGCGCCGGTGCCGGGTGCGGCGCGGACCGCGTTGAGCAGCGTGGAGGCGACCCGCACGGTGATCGTGTTGGCGCCCGGCCGCAGGTGGCGGCCCACCGGGACGTGCCGCAGATCGGCCTGGTTCAACGGCGGGAGGTCGTGCCCGTTGACGTTCACCCGGACGGTGTCCACCGGTGTCCCGAGGTCGAGTTCGGCCTCGCCGATGCCTTTCCAGCCGCTGTCGAGCGTGACGCGCGCGGTGTAGGTGCCGACGCCCGAGACGTCCTTGAGGTCCACGGGGTGGCCGTTGCCCGTGGTGATCGACGACCAGGAAGGCAGCGCGCCGTCCGCACCGGCCTTCACCGTGACCGGCCCGAGCGCCTTGTGGGCGGTGTCACCGGGCCTGCCGGAAGGGCCGGGGCCCCAGGCGTCCACCGACAGCGACCACTCGTCGAGCCGCACCGGCTTCGGGACGGCGGCCGTCCCCTGCCCGCCCGGCCGAGGGTCGCGCGGGTGGCCGGTGAAGGTGGCGTCGCGGCGCGGCGTGACCGCGATGACCGTGGCGTCGTTCCCGGCCAGCCGGACGGGGACGGTGACGGTCCCGTGGCCGGACGTGTAGTCCGTGATCGGGGTGATCTCGCCGGTCCAGGTGTCCAGCCGGTAGGGGACGCCTTGGCCGGTCAGGGTGACCTTCTGCGCGGTCGTCGTGTTCGTCTGGTTGTACAGGAAGTAGTAGTTCGTGGGACCCGCCTGGCGGCGCACGTCGAGGAGCGCGCCGGATCCGTCGTGCGGCGTCGCGGCCGGCGTGACGGCCAGGCGCCGCAGCGCCTCCGGCGCGTCCGCCTCGCTCGCCACCCGCACCACCCCGCGCTGCCGGAGGAGTTCGGCGACGACCGACTTCAGCCGCGCGTCCTGGCGCGCGGCGTCGCCGTTGCCGGGCACCGTGCTCGGCACGTCCCCGACGATGACGACGGGCAGTCCCTGCCGCGCCAGCCGGAGCAGCTTCTCCGCGGCGTCCACCGGCATCGTCTTCTGGTCGTTCAGCAGCACCGCACGGTAAGCGGAGCGGTCTCCGAACAGAGTGCCGTGGGAGTAGGCGGCGTCCTTGCGCTGGAGCAGCGCCGGGCTGAGGTACTCGTAGGTGTATCCGGCCGACGCCAGCGCCGAGGAGCTCTGGATCAGCTTGTTCGACCCGCTCCCGGTGGTGCCGGTGCCGTTCATACCGAAGTCCTGCCAGTACACGGCCAGGTCGAAGCGGGGCTTGCCCTGCCGGAGCACGAGCTGCATCCGGGCCAGGTGGTCGTTGACGGCGCGGTAGTCGCCCCAGTTCGGGCCTCCCTTGTCGCCCCACGCCTCCGAGTAGGAGGTGTTGCCGCCGTAGGTCATCCCGGGCCAGGCCGACTGCGGCCCGGCGCCCGCGGGCCCCCTGCTCAGGTACGGGAAGCCGTGCCAGACGATCTGGTTCACGCCGCCGGCGAAGCCCCGGTAGACGGCCTGCAGGTTCGAGGCGTCCGATCCGGCGCCGGCCGTCGAGCCCCACACCGAGCCGGAGAATGCGCAGCACTCGTCGGACACCACCGGCCGCCCGGACACGTGCGCGCCCGTGGCGACGACGCGGTAGTCCTGCACGTTGCTGTAGGCCCCGACCGACTGGCCGAACGCCAGCGACTCGCCCTCGGGCACGTCGACGTGCGCGGCGGCCTCGGAGACGTCCACCGGGATGCCGTAGGGCTGGATGCGGGTGCTGATGTGGTGCTTGTGCGCCCAGGTGCGCAGCACGTCGAGCCGGTTGCGGATGTAGAGGTCGCTGAGGGTCTGCCGGTAGTCGGTGCGGACCCGGGCGCCGGCACCGCCGCCGAAGTCGAAGAACGGCCGGTCGGTGATGCCCTGGTCGCCCGCGCCGGCGAGGGCCGGGAGCACCTTCACCGGGTCGTAGCCGCGCAGCCTCGTCCACTGGTCGACCAGCTCGGACGTCCACTTCTGGGTGGAGCCCAGTTCGAGCGAGTCCTCGAACAGGTCGCTCTCGCCCATCTGGGCGAGCAGCTTCCGCACGTCGCGGGTGAGGATGTGCTCGTCGTAGAAGTCCGTGGTCGCCCTCGCCCCGGCCTTGCTGAACGGGTCGAGGGCGTAGTTGGTTCCGGTCGCGGTGTAGCCGGACAGCGACTGGCCGCTGGGCGTCTGGTAGAAGGCGATCAGCGCGTACGTGCTCGTGCCGTCGCCGGGGAAGTCGACGGTGAGCGCGCCCTGCGCGTCCACCTTCGAGGTGACGTCGGTGACGCTCGCGCGGTCCAGCATCCGGGGCGCGCTGGAGGACGCGCAGTCCGCGTCATCGCATCTGGCGACGAGCGCGGCGATGAGCGTCCGTTTCGCCCCGGCGGGCGGTGCGACGTTGAAGTTCGTCGGCAGCTCGCCGGACCTGCGGGTGCCGCCCTTGTGGAACTCGTGCGAGAAGACGATCTGCTGCTGGGCGCTCGGATCGTTGACGTCGTCGACGGTGGGGACGGTCGCGGGCCAGCGGGGACCGATGGTGAAGTCCAGGCCGAGTCCCCGCGACTTGGCCTGCGCCAGCATCGTCCGGGTCTTCTGCGCCCACAGCGGGGTGCCCCAGCCGTAGGTCTTCAGGAACTCCGGCGTGTTGCTGCCGGCGCCCTCCACGTTGAACGGCGCGACCTCGGCTCCGCCGCCGCCCGCCTTCTTGATCTGGTCGAGTTCGAGGCCGAGTTCGCCGTCGTCGGTGTAGGCGAGCGGCTGCCACCAGCGGTACTTGGGCCGCACCGACGCCGGAGGGTCGGCGAAGGTTCCGCGGGTCAGTTCCGGGGCGGCCGGGCCGAACGACGGGGCGTCCGCGGCCGCGTCGACGGCCGCGAGCCCCGACAGCGCCGTCAGCGCGGCCACCGGCACGGCGAGCAGCCGGGTCTTGGAACGGATCATGAGGGGTGGCCCTCCAACTCGATGACGCGGCTGTCGTTGTGGTCGTTACGGGTCATCGGGTTCTCGCCGTGAAGCGGTAGGAGCCGGAGCCGACCTCGAAGACGGCGGCGCCGTCCTGCATGCGCAGGAACTTCGCACCCTGGTACGTGACGTCCTCCGCCTTCGCGGCCGGCACCCACACCTCGGCGGTGGTGTTGACGGGCACCGAGACGTCGAGGGTGAACCGGTCGCCGCGCAGGCTCCACCGGCTGGAGACCGGCCCGTAGACCGAGTCGTACGCGGCGGCGGCGCGGTGGACGTCGCCGCCGGGGCGGGGCCGGATCACGGTGCGGCGGTAGCCGGGCTCGGCCGCGGCGATCCCGGCGATGTTCTCGTACATCCATTCGCCGACCGCGCCGTAGGCGTAGTGGTTGAAGGAGTTCATCGCGGCGTCCTGGAAGGAGCCGTCCGGCTTGATGGAGTCCCAGCGCTCCCACATCGTGGTGGCGCCCTTGCCGATCTGGTAGCCCCAGGACGGGAAGGTCCGCTGCTGGAGCAGCCGGTAGGCGGCGTCGCCGTGCCCGGTCGCGGTGAGGACGGGCAGGAGCCGCGGGGTGCCGAGGAAGCCGGTGGACAGATGCCAGTCGCGCGCCTCGATCAGCTCGACGAGGCGGTCGGCGGCGGCCTTCCTGGCGTCCGCGGGCAGCAGGTCCATCGACAGCGCCAGGACGTAGGCGGTCTGGGTGTCGCCCTTCAACCGCCCGTCCTTCAGGTAGGCGGCGGTGAACGCCTCCTTGACCCGCTTGGCCAGGTCCTCGTACCTCGCGGCGTCGCCGGGGCGGCCGAGGACGCCGGCGACCTGGGCGACCAGACCGGCGGCGTAGGCGAAGTAGGCGGTGCCGATGACGTCCTTGGGCGTCTCGGCGTCGACGTTGAGCCAGTCCCCGTAACCGGACGCGGGCCGCAGCAGCCCGTCGCTGTGGCTCTCCAGGTAGGAGATCCACTTCTGCATCGCCGGGTAGTTCTGTTCGAGGACCTGCCGGTCCCCGTACGCCCGGTACAGGTTCCACGGGACGGTGACGCCGGCGTCACCCCAGCCTGCGGAGCCGCCGCCGAGGCCGCCGACGGTGGGGGCGATGTCGGTGAAGGCGCCGTCCGCGGTCTGCGAGTCGCGCATGTCGCGCATCCACTTGGCGAGGAACCGCGCCGACTCCATGTTGTAGGTGGCGGTGCGGGAGAAGACGTTGATGTCTCCGGACCAGCCGAGCCGTTCGTCCCGCGCCGGGGTGTCGGTCGGGATCGACAGGAAGTTGCCGCGCTGCCCCCACGTGATGTTGCGGTGCAGCTGGTCGAGCATCGGCACGTCGGTGTCGAAGGACATCGTCAGCGGCTCGGCGGTGTGCTCCACCCGGCCGGTCACGGCGTCCTTGCCGGGCGTGCCGGGGTAGCCGGTGACCTCGACGTAGCGGAAGCCGTGGAAGGTGTAGCGGGGCTCGTAGGTCTCGGTGGCGCCGCCCTTGAGGGTGTAGGTGTCGGTCGCCTCGGCGGTGCGCAGGTTCGCGGTGTAGAGGGTGCCGTCCTTGTTCAGGACCTCGCCGTGCCGCAGGGTCACCTTCGTCCCGGCCCGGCCGGCGACGCGCAGCCGGACGGTCCCGACCACGTTCTGGCCGAGGTCGAAGATGTACACGCCCTTCTCCGGGCTGGTCACGGCGACCGGCTCGATCTCACGCTCGATCCGCGTGGGCGCGGCGGACTGCGCCACGGGCTTCGCCGTCGCCTCGCCGTTGACGAGGACGGGCTTCCAGCCCCGCGCGTCGAAGCCGGGACGGCTCCAGCCGGGGGTCTCCTCGCGGGCGTCGTACCGCTCCCCCATGAGCAGGTCGGAGGTGAGGACGGGGCCGGTGGCGCTGCGCCAGCTCGGGTCGGTGACGACCCGCTGCGACGTCCCGTCGGTGTAGTCGATCTGGAGCTGCGCGCGCAGCCACGGGCGCGGCCCGTACCGGCCGGGTCCGAAGCTCGCCACGTGTCCGGCGTACCAGCCGGGCGCGAGGGTGGCGCCGATCGCGTTGCCGCCCCTGCGCAGCAGCCGCGTCACGTCGTAGGCCTGGTACTGGACGCGGGTCTTGTAGTCGGTCCAGCCGGGCGTCAGCTCGTCGTTCCCGACCCGCCTGCCGTTGATCTCGGCGGTGTAGACGCCGAGGGCGGTCGAGTACAGGCGGGCCCGCTCGACCTTCTTCCCGACGGTGAAGTCCTTGCGGAGCTGGGACGTCAGCCCGTCCGGCCCGGTGGAGACGGTCTGGAACGAGAACCGGCGGTCGCCGGGGGCGGGCTCGCCGTCCTTGTACGCCTGCCCGTGGTCGTAGCCGCCACCGGTGTGGCTCCACCAGCCGATCTGCCCGGACGGGTCGGACTGCTCGATGTAGTACGTCCCGGCGGGCGCCGGGGTGTCGAGGGTGAGGGCGGCTTCGGCGTTGTCGGCGTGGTCGACGACGCGGCGCTGGGCGAGGATCTCGCCGCCGGGGCCGTCCTTGCGCAGCGCGGTGGTCGCGTCGGCGTCGGCGGTGTTCCACGTCGGCATCGGGATCGACACCTTCGTGACCGGCTTGTCGGAGGTGAACGTCTGCCCCTGCGTGGTGCCCGCCTTGAGCTGGGATGGGTCGTTCTGCCCGGTGAAGGAGGTGGGCAGCGGCAGCGGCGCGTCGTGCCCGATCCACTGCCCGGCGAGCGTCCCGCCGTCCAGCAGGCCGGTCTCCCACCAGGTGGCCTTGCTCCACGCGGACGGGCGGCCGGTGCCGTCCCACACCCGGACCGTCCAGTAGTAGCGGGTCCGCGGCTTGAGGCCCGGCCCGGTGTAGGGCACCAGCACGGACTGCGCGGACTCCACCTTCCCGCTGTCCCACACGTCCGGTGCGGACAGGCGGGACGGCGCGGACGCCACCCGCACCTCGTACGCCGACTGCACCTGCGCGCGCTTCGCCGAGCCGAGCCGCCAGGTCAGCCGCGGGCGGGCGGCGTCGAGGCCGAGCGGCCGGTCGGCGTACTCGGTGCGCGTCTGGACGACCGTCACGGCGCCGCCCGGCGAGGCCGCGGCGGGGACCGCGCCGGCCGTGGTGACGACGAGGAGGAGGGACGTCGGGAGGACGAGGAATGGGGACGTGGGACGCAGCGCTCTGGGCGTTCGCCGCATGGGTTTCCTCCGGTTTTCGGGCGCGGCGAACAGAGCCCGCGGCCCGGTGGGGCACGGGCGCGGCTCGCCGTCACCTCAGTTGTGGATCCCCCGATCCTGTGCGGTGGGGTTCAGGGCCCCACCTCGATGAGCTCGATCTCCAGGAGGTCGGCCAGGGCCTTCAGGTCGGCGATCCGGTGGCCGGTGCCGAGCGCCCAGTGGTGGGAGATGCCGGTGGCGGACCAGGCGTCGGTCCACTCGCCGGGGTCGCAGCCGAAGTCGACGCGGGACGTGGTGTTGCCGATCTGCAGCAGCGGGCCGTTCACGGTCTCGCCCTCGGACGCGGCGAACGCGAACCGGCCGTCGCGGCGCTGGATGATCCCGAACGCGGTGACCGGGCCGTGCTTGACGTCGAACTCCACGGACACGCCGTAGCCGCGCTTGCCGTGGTAGACGCCGAGGCCCCGCAGCAGCGGGCGGCGGGCGCTGATCGCCAGGTGCGCGGGCCCGTCGTGGCCCATCTCGACGTGGCCGCGGTGGAAGTCGAGGGCCTGCAGCTCGGTGAACGAGCCGCCCGCGCCGAGCCGGTCGGCGATCAGCATGGCGAGGGACGTGCGCAGCTCGTACTCGCCGGCCGCCGGGATCCCGCGCGCGGTGAGCAGCGAGGCGCCGAGGATCATCCCGGCGCCGAGCCGCTCGTGGACCTCGCCGTCCAGGCCCCGGTGGTAGTAGGCGAGGCTGTCCAGCTCGAAGTCCTCGGCGAGCCGGTCCAGGCCGACCGCGACGCGGGCCGCCCAGGTGAGGTCGTCGTCGTTGACGGACGCGTCCAGCTCGAAGATCTTCTCCGCCTCGGCCTTCTTCGCGGCCGTCTCGGCGTCGGTGACCTTCTCCACCCGGACCCGCAGGTCGTCGAACTCCAGCACCTCGACGTGCCCGCCCAAGTTGGCGCTGACGAGCGTGAGGTCGGTGGAGACGTCCAGCATCCCCGGGTACAGGTGGCCCATCAGCCCGTGCCGGCCCCGCCGCAGCGCGGCCCGCACCCCGGCGGCCCGCACCCAGCGGCCGATCTTGGCCCAGGCCCGCTCGTCCTCCAGGTAGCCGGAGACCGAGCGGAACGGGACGCCGCAGCGCGCGAACGCGTTCGCCATCTCCGGCAGCGGGCAGGCGCCGCAGTAGGCGAGCCACTGCCCGGTGTCGAAGGTGGCGTGGTCCATCGACTCGGTCGGCTGCAGGTTGATCAGCAGGACCGGTGCGTCGGCGCGCTGGGCGACGGGGACCAGCATCGTCGCGGTCATGTAGGTGGTGAGGAAGCCGACGATGATGTCGCAGCCGGCCGCGCGGAGCCTCTCGGCCGCCGCCGCGCCCTCCTGCGCGTCGGAGATGAACCCGACGTCGACCACCTCGGCGCCGAGCCCGCGCATCCGCTCCGAGACGCGCTCGGCGGACCGCTCGAGCTGCGGCAGCAGATCCGGGAACTGCGGCCAGTAGGCGCCGAGCCCGCCGGCGACCAGTCCGACCTTCACCGCCGGTGGCGCTGTGTTGTCTGCCATTCCTCTCCTCCTGTCGGGGCTATTGGGCTGTGAGGGTGTGGCGCCCGGCGGACGCCCCGTCCACGTAGACGTACCTTCCGTCGCTGGACACACCGTGCACGGTGGCCTTCCCCGCGGCCCAGACCGTCCGCCCGTCGAGCGTGACCCGCCGGGTTGACGCGTCGACCGGGACGGCGAGGCGGCCGCGGGTGCCGCGCGGCGCGGTGACCTTGAGCTGGAAGCCGTGCCCGGTCCTGCGCCAGGACGCGGCGATGTCGCCGTGCGGGGTCGGCACGGTCCCTTCGGCCCACTTCAGCTTCCCTGTGAACGGGACCACGGCCCAGGACGAATACCCGGGGGCGGCCGGGCGCACGCCCAGCACCCTGGAGCTGAGCGTGACGGTCGGCTGCGCGGCCCAGCCGTGCGCGAGGCTGGAGAACTGCTTGAGGTTGGGCGTGCCGTCCGGCTGCATGTGCTCCCAGAACGTGGAGCCGGGGTCCTGCTCGAGCTGGTGGCCCCAGTACTTGCGGATCAGCTCCAGGCCGGACGAGTCGCCGGTCTCCAGGCGGGCGTCGGCCTCGAACCCGCTCGGCAGGGGTGCGTAGAACGGCGGGAGGCTGGCGTTCGGCGTTGACGTGGAGACCGTCAGCGACCCGATGTCCGTCCAGTTGTTGGCGCGGAGGTAGGCGAGGGCCCGCTTCGCGCGGTCGCCGCCGGCGATGCCGGTGAGGACCGCGGTGACGTTGCCGTCCTGCGGGTAGGCGCCGGGGATCTCGCGGGACAGCCGGTACGCGCCGGTCTCGTCGTCCCAGAGCTGGTCGTTGACGGCCTTCTTCACGGCGGCGGACCGGTCGGCGTAGGTCCTGGCGGCCGAGGCGTCGCCGCGCGCCTTCGCCATGGCGGCCATCTGCTCCAGGTTGCGGGCGTAGAGGGCGTTGACGTAGGTCTCGTGGCCGCAGTCGGAGTAGCCGTAGTGGCCGCACGACCCGGAGTTCTGGAACCCGATCAGCCCCTTGCCGTCCTCGGCGCGGACGGACTCGAGCCAGGCGGTCGCCCTGGTGAGCTGCGGCCACCACCTGTCCAGATAGGCGCGGTCCCCGGTGTACCACCAGTGGTCGTACATGTTCGCCACGAACCAGGTGACGTACTCGCCGTAGGTGCGCAGCTCGTTCTGGTTGTGCTGGCCGACCAGGCTCGCGGCGGGCATGTAGCCGTCCGGGAGCTGCTGGGCGGCGAGGGACGAGAGCGAGTTGTCGACCGAGCCCATGTCGTAGGTGCTGACATAGGCGACGGGCGCCTGGACGGCGAGGTCGCCCTGCCAGACGATCCGGTCGCGCTTGCCGCCGTCGTAGATGACGGAGACGTTCGGGTCGGCGTGCGGGACGGGGGCGTCGGCATGGTCGCCCTCCCCCGGCTCGTAGGGCCACTTCTTGGCGGTGTTCGGCGCGCCCGTGTTGATCTGGACGGTGTACGCGCCCGCGTACCAGATCTTGTTCAGCAGGTCGTCGCTGGACAGGAAGTGGCCGCGGTAGCCGTCCAGGTCGCGCTGGTCGGGCGCGGCGGTGAAGTCGAGCGAGATCGCGTCGATGTCGACGGCGCCGGGGCCGTCCAGGAACAGCGTCGCGTACCGGAACCCGCCGCGCAGCTCCGTGTCGCGGACGGTGCCGGGCAGGCTCGCGCCGTCCAGCGGGAGGGCGTGGCTGTCGGTGTCGGCGGTGTAGGGCTGGCCGGGGAAGCCGTTCCAGATGTTGGCGGTGTCGCAGCCGGGCGCGATCTTGCCCTGGCCGTCGTTGGCGTCCGGGTCCAGCGCCATGTACCGCACCGACTCCGAGAAGCAGGCGCGCAGCTTCGGAGACCCCGAGGCGCCCTTCACCCGGACCTTCAGGTGCCCGGCGACCTCCTTGCCGAAGTCGACGATCAGCAGCGGGGAGCCGGCCCGGTCGCCGGCGCCGCCGAGCCGGACCGAGCCGCCGCCCTTCCTCAGGGCGGACTCCGGAGAGCCGTCGATCGTCCCCTGCCGCGGGTCGGCCTTGAACACCTTGGCGGGCTTGACGTCGCGGCTGGACGGGGCCAGGACGTAGGGGCGCCACTGGCCGGGGCGCGGGGTGTAGGAGGCGTCCTGCCAGGGGCCGCGCGGGTGCGGCGCGGCGACGGCGGGCATCGCCAGGGCGGCGGTGCTGGTGATCGTGAGCGCGGCGGCGACGGCCGCGCGGGCGAGGGAGCGGCGGGCGGTGGTGGGGGGAACCATCATCACTCCAGGTCAGCGGGAGGCGGTCAGGGTGGACGTGCCGGTCAGCCCGGGGATCTGCACGAGGCCGTCCCGGACGGTGACGCCCGGCCTCACGGCCGTGCCGCCGTGCCAGACGACCTTTCCGTCGACCCGGACCTCCGACGCGCCGTCCGCCGGGACGCCGGCGGTGGCGGTGGTGCCTCCGGGCGCGGTGACTCGGAGTGTGAACGTCCTTCCCTGCTGCTTCCACGCGGCGGTGATGTCGCCGTGCGGGGTGGGCACGCGCCCCTCGGCCCAGCGCAGCCCGCTCGCCGGGTGCGGGAGGACGCTGAACGTCCCGAACCCACCCGACGTGGGCGTGACGCCGAGGACCTGGTTGGTGAGGAACGCGGTGGGCGCGGCGGCCCATCCGTGCGAGAGGCTCGTGTAGGAGCCGAGCTGCGGCGCGCCGGCCGGGCTGACGTTCTCCCACAGCGTGCCGGGCTGGGCCTTGCCGAGCATCGGGTACCAGGTGCGGCGGAGCAGCGACATCGCGCCCGCCATGTCGTCCTGGGTGGAGTGGGCCAGCAGCGACTGGGCGGACACGAACGGGCTGATGTACTGCGGGACGGCGCCGCCCGGCTCGTCCACCGTGAGGTCTCCGTGCGGGTTGGCGAGCGCGTCGCCGAAGAACTCCAGCACCGACTCGGCGCGGTCACCGGTGGCGACGCCCGCGACGATCGCCATGGCGTTGCCGTCCTGCGGGTGGCGGCCGTCGGACGGGCTGACCTTGTACGCGCCGGCGTCCGCGTCCCAGAGGCGGTCGTTGACCGCCTTGGCGGTGCGGGCGGCGTGCTCGCGGTAGGTCGCGGCGAGTGCGGTGTCGCCCTTGGCCTCGGCGGCCTGCGCGGCCTGCCCGAGCACCTTCACGTACAGGGACGAGACGTAGGTGCCGCCCGCGTCGTTTCCGTAGCCCCAGGTGCCGCCGGCGCCCTTCATGGTGAGCAGGCCGTCGTCGCCGGCGTTCGACTCCAGCCACGCGACGTTCTTCTTCATCGCGTCGTACCACGTGTCGAAGAACGCCTGGTCGCCGGTGTAGAGGTAGTGCGTCCAGTAGTTGTGGACCCACCAGGCCGCGTACTCGCCCCAGCTCATGTTGTAGCCGTGCTTCTCGGTCAGGTACAGGCCGGGGATCTGGCCGCTGGCCGCCTGCCCCTTGGCCATGAACCCGACCGCGTTGGCGGACGGCTCCGACAGGCCGGTCGAGAGGTAGGAGACCGGGTCCGCGACGGCGTTGTCGCCGCCCCAGATCATGCGGTCGCGCTTGGCTCCGTCGCTGATGACGCTGGCGCCCTCGCCGACGATCGCGTCGTTGCGAACCGGGCCCTCCTGGCCCGGGTAGGGGCGCCCGGTCGTCGGGTCGATCGTCGCCATCTGGACGGTGTAGGCGCCCGCGTACCAGAGCCGGTTCAGGGTGTCGTCGCTGGACAGGAACGCGCCCTTGTAGCCGTCCAGGTCCGGGTTCGCGGGGTCGGCGGTGAACTTCAGCCGCAGGTCGGACAGCTTCACCTCGCCGGGGCCGTCCAGGAACACCATCAGGTAGCGGAACCCGCCCCGGATCACCGGGTCGGTCATGGCGGTGCGTCCGGCCCGCGTGTCGAGGTAGTGGGTCTCGGTGGCGAGGCCGACCGGGTCCTGGCTGTAGTCGGACGCGGTGGTGAGGTACTGCGGGCTCTCGCTGAACGCCAGGCCGAGCCTGGGGGTGCCCTTGCGGACGTCGGCGGTGACCTGGACCTGCCCGCCGACCTCCTTCCCGAAGTCGTAGACGACGTAGGGGCGGCCGTACTCGTTCGACGTGAGGGTGGTCGTCCCGTGGTGGAAGGCGCCGGACGGGTTCGCGACCGTCCCGCCGTAGGGCGCCACAGGGGCGCGGCCGCCCTTGGAGAGCGTCCAGACGGCGTGGATGCGGGCGCCCGGCCCAGGCTGGTCGGTGTTACGGAACGAGACGCGCATGTTCTCGGTGGATCCGACGATCGTCGCCGGGACGGTCACGTCGTAGTGGACGAGACCGGCCTTGTCACCGCTCCACACCCCGGCCTGCGCCGGGTCGGGCCTGCGCTCGTGCACGACCTTGCCGTTCACCAGCACCTCGTAGTGCGCGGTGGCGCTGCCCGCCTCCTCGATCCGGAGCGTCACGGGACGTCCGGGCGTCACCCGCAGGCGGTAGCCGAACCCCGCCCCGGCCTGGTCGCCCGTCTGGCGGGTCATCACACCGTCGGCCTTGGCGGTCGTGGACGCCCCGGCGTCCAGGTCGTGCCCCTCCTTCTCGGACTCCTCCGACGCGGCGGTCACGTAGTCGCCGTTCAGCCCGTACGACTCCCCCACCTTCTCCGGACGGACCGTCCGGCTGGAGGGAGCGAGGACGTAGCGATCGGCGCGGGACAGGGACGGAAGTCCCAGCGGATCTCGGGGTGCGGCGGAGGCGGCACCGGACGGGGCGGCGACCAGGGCGGCCACGCCCAGGCTCAGCGAGGTGATGACGGTCATGCGGGAACGCGCGAACTTCTCGGCCGGGGTCATCGTTGTCCCTTCGGGTTCCTTTGGTCGAGTGGGCCCATCGGGCCGGCCGGCGCCCGGGTGGGGACGGTCGGCCGCGGCGATGTGAGCGCCGCGGCCGGCCGTCCGGGCCGCCGGCCGGCCTTCCTCGGTCGGGAGCGCCCCTCCTAGCGCAGGAACGCGGCGGCGACGCCGGCGTCCACGGGGATGTGCAGTCCGGTGGTGTGGGTCAGGTCGCCGCCGGTGAGGGCGAAGACGGCGGCGGCGACGTGCTCGGGCAGCACCTCGCGCTTGAGCAGCGTCCGCTGGGCGTAGAACTCGCCGAGCCTCTCCTCCTCGACGCCGTACACGGCGGCGCGCTCGGCGCCCCAGCCGCCGGCGAAGATCCCGGAGCCGCGCACCACGCCGTCGGGGTTGACGCCGTTGACGCGGATGCCGTGCTCGCCGAGCTCGGCGGCCAGCAGCCGGACCTGGTGCGCCTGGTCGGCCTTGGTCGCGCCGTAGGCGATGTTGTTCGGCCCGGCGAACACCCCGTTCTTGGAGGAGATGTAGACGATGTCGCCGCCCATCCCCTGCTCGACCATCACGCGGGCGGCCTCCCGCGAGACCAGGAACGAGCCGCGCGCCATGACGTCGTGCTGGAGGTCCCAGTCGGCGGCGGTCGTCTCCAGCAGCGGCTTGGAGATCGACAGGCCGGCGTTGTTGACGACGAGGTCGACGCCGCCGAACGCCAGGACCGCGTCGCGGACGGCCGCGGCGATCTCCTCCTCGGAGGTCACGTCGGCGCCGGCCGCGACGGCGGCGTCCGGCGCGCGGAGCGCCGTCGCGCCGATCTCGGCGGCGACCTTCTCGGCCGCCGCGACGTCCATGTCGGCGACGACGACGCAGGCGCCCTCGGCGGCGAGGCGGCGGGCGGTGGCCGCGCCGATGCCCGACCCGCCGCCGGTGACGAGCGCGACCCGGGTGGCGAGCGGCTTCGGCTTCGGCATCCTGCGGAGCTTGGCCTCCTCCAGCTCCCAGTACTCGATGCGGAACTTCTCCGCCTCGTCGATGGGCGCGTAGGACGACAGCGCCTCGGCGCCGCGCATCACGTTGATCGCGTTGACGTAGAACTCGCCGGCGACCCGCGCGGTCTGCTTGTTCGCGCCGAAGGAGAACATGCCGACCCCGGGTACGAGGACGATGGCCGGGTCCGCGCCGCGCATCGCGGGCGACTCGGCCGTGGCGTGCCGGTCGTAGTAGGCGGCGTACTCCTCGCGGTAGGCGGCGTGCAGCTCCTTGAGGCGGGCCTTGACGTCGTCGAGCGGCGCGTCCGGCGGCAGGTCGAGGACCATCGGCCGCACCTTGGTGCGCAGGAAGTGGTCCGGGCAGGACGTGCCGAGCGCCGCGAGCCGCGGGTGCTCGGCGCGCGAGACGAAGTCGAGGACGGCCTCGCTGTCGGTGAAGTGCCCGACCTGCGGCCGGTCGGTGGACGCCAGCCCCCGGATCAGCGGGAACAGGGCGGCGGCACGGTCGCGCCGCTCGTCCTGCGGCAGCGTCGGGTGGATCACCTCGCCGAACGGGTCGGCCTTGCCGTGCTCGGCGATGTAGGCCTCCGCGGTGCGGATGATGTCGAGCGAGTTGGCCTTGCACTCCTCGCTGGTCTCGCCCCACGCCGTGATGCCGTGCCCGCCGAGGATCACCCCGATCGCCTGCGGGTTGGCCCGCTTGATCTCGGCGATGTCGAGGCCGAGCTGGAAGCCGGGCCGCCGCCACGGCACCCAGGCGACCCGGTCGCCGAAGATCCGCCGGGTCAGCTCCTCGCCGTCCGCGGCGGTCGCGATCGCGATGCCGGAGTCAGGGTGCAGGTGGTCGACGTGCACGGCCTCCACGAGGCCGTGCATGGCGGTGTCGATCGAGGGGGCACTGCCGGCGCGTCCGAAAAGGCAGTAGTCGAACGCGGCGACCATCTCGTCCTCGCGGTCGATGCCCGGGTAGACGTCCGCGAGGGCGCGCATCCGGTCCAGCCTCAGCACGGCGAGGCCCTTCTCGGTGAGGGTGCCGAGGTCGCCGCCGGAGCCCTTCACCCACATCAGCTCGACGTCGCGGGCCGTCACGGGGTCGGTGACCGTGCCCTTCGCGGACGCGTTGCCGCCCGCGTAGTTGGTGTTGCGCGGGTCCGAGCCGAGGGTGTTGGCCCGTTCCAGCAGCTGCTCCACCTCGGGTGGAGTGGCGGTCATCGGATATCTCCTCACTTGCGTGCGTGGAAGGTGTACGAGCCGGACGCGGCCTCCAGCCGGACGACGCTCCCGTTGGCGCCGGCCCCGGCTCCGAGGACGCGCACGCCCCGGGCGGAGGCGAGCGCCCGCCCGCTCTCGGTGACCCGGTCCGCGGTCGCGGCGGGCAGCTCGATCTCGGCGGTCGTCCCGACCGGGACGGTCACGCGGAGGACGAATCCGGAGCCGGACTTCGTCCACCGGACCGCGACCGGGCCGTGCGGGGTGGGCGCCGAGGCGTTCACCGAGGTCAGGTCGCCCAGCGGTTGTGGCGCGATCCTGATCCGGTCGAACCCGGGCGCGGCCGGCTCGATCCCGGCGAGGTCCTCGGTGAACCATTCGCCGATGGCGCCGCCGAGGAACACGTGGTCGCGGGACCGGGCGTCCAGGTCCCAGCGCTCCCACAGCGTCGTCGCGCCGTTGTCGACCCAGTAGCCCCAGCTCGGGTAGGTGCGCTGGGTGGCGACCTTGTAGGCCAGGTCGCCGTGGCCGCGCGCGGTCAGCTCGGTCAGCAGGTACTTGGTGCCGAGCGCGCCGGTGTTGAGGTGGTCGCCGCGCTCCTGGACGTCCCGGACGAGCCGGTCGGTGACGGCCTTCTGCGCCTCCTGCGGCGCCAGCCCGAGGGCCAGCGCGATCAGCGCGTTGGTCTGCCGGTAGCCGGGGTCGGTCGCGGTGACGTAGGCGTCGCCGCGCAGGAACGCCTTGTTGAAGGCGTCCTTCATCTTCGCCGCCGCCGCCCGGTAGCGGGCCGCGTCGGCGTCCTGACCGAGGACCTCGGCGATACCGGCGACGATCAGCGTGTTGGAGTAGGTGTAGGCGGTGCCGTGCAGCCGCATGTCCTCGGGCGTGTTGCCGCCGTACCCGGGGGCCAGGTAGTCGTTCAGCTTGCTCGGATAGAGCCCCTCGCCGTCGGCGCGGGTGAGCCAGCCGTCCAGGTAGCGGCGCATGGCGGGGTAGTTGTCCGCCAGGACGTCGCGGTCGCCGTACCGCTGGTACATCTGCCACGGGATGACGGTGAACGAGGCGTGCCACGGCGGCGACGGCCACCCGTCACCGAGGCCCCACCCGTTGTCGGGGACGATCGCGGGGACGAGCCCGTTCGAGCCCTGGCTGTCGCGGTGGTCGGTCATCCACTTGGTGAACAGCCGCCGCAGGTCGTAGCGGCCCATCTCCATCTCGGCCATGAGCTGGGCGTCGCCCGTCCACCCGTTCTTCTCGTACATCGGGGTGTCGGTCGGGATGCCGTGCCAGTTGTTGAGGACGGTCTGCCGGGTGGCGGTCTCCAGCGTGTTGAACAGCTTGTTGGAGCTGCCGAACGAGCCGACCGAGCTCAGGTCGCTGTGCACCTCGCGGCCGTCGAGGTCGGCGACCGTGGGGGGCTCGCCGGGCCAGCCGGTCACCTCGACGTACTGGAAGCCCTTGTAGGTGTAGCGGGCCTCCCAGGTCTCGGTCGTCCCGCGCCCGGCGAGGATGTACTCGTCGGTCTGGGAGCGTCCGGTGACCAGGCCGTTGCCGGACTGGACGGTGCCGTCGGCGTTGAGCCTCTCGCCGTACTTGAGGGTGATCTTCGTGCCCGCGGGGCCGCGGGTCCGGATGCGGGCCCAGCCGGCGGTGTTGTGCGGCATCTTGAACACGTGCACGCCCGGCTTGGGGCTGGTGACCGAGACGGGCCGCAGCGTGCGCGCGACCTTGATCGGCTCGTGCTCCTCGGGGACCACGGTGGTGGTCGGCGCGGACACGCCCGCCGCCTGCTTCCAGGCGGAGGCGTCGAAGCCGGGGCGGTCCCAGCCGGGCTTCTCCTCGCGGGCGTCGTAGGTCTCGCCGCCGTAGAGGGAGTCGAAACGGACCGGGCCCTCGGCGTACCGCCACGTCCCGTCGGTCGCGACGGTCTGGGTGCTGCCGTCGTCGTAGGTGACGACGAGCTGGGCCAGCAGCCGCGGCTCGGCCGTCCAGGGCGTGGAGTGCCAGTTCCAGACGTTCTGCTGGGTCATCCCGTAGAAGCCGCGGCCGAGGCGCGCCCCGATCACGTTGCCGCCGCGCCGCAGCATCCGGGTGACGTCGTGGGTGGTGTACTCGACGCGCTTGTCATAGCGGACGAAGCCGGGTTCGAGGACCTCGTCGCCGACGCGCTTGCCGTTCAGGCTCAGCTCGGCGTACCCGGCGGCAGCCGCGTACAGCCTGGCCTTGGCGATCTTCTTGCCCCGGACGGCGAAGTCGCGGCGCAGCAGCGGCTCGGGAAGGGTGGGCCGCTCGGGGTTCACCTCGCCCCACGGCGCGCCGCCCCAGGCGGTCAGGACCTTCGCCTCGGCCCAGCCCGCGTCGTCGTAGTCCGCCGCCCGCCAGTCGCCGGACGGCTCCTCGTTCGCGGAGCGCCAGTCCGCGCCGGTGTCGAACCGTCCCGGCTCCTGGCCGGGCAGTTCCAGCCTGCCGAGGAGCCCGGCCGGGCTGACCCGGCCGTTGGTGGCCTTGACGGCGATGACGTTGCGGCCCTGCCGGAGCTTGGACGTCACGTCGACGACGATCGGGCGCCGCCAGTTCTCCGCCTCCGGGGCGGGGTCGCGGGACCCGGCCTCGGCGCCGTTCACCCACGCGGTGAAGCCGTCGTCACCGGTCATGACCAGGCGGGCGCCCTGCGGCACCGAGGCGAGGTCGAACGTCCCGCGGAAGTAGCGCGACGCGGCGGGCGCCTCGGTGGCCGGCTCTCCCTCGGGGTACCAGATCCAGTTGGTGCCTTTCAGGTCCGGGGTGGACGCGGCGTCGCCGGGGGCGCCGATCCAGGAGCCGCGCCAGCCGTCCTTGGCGAGCGCGGTCTCGAACCAGGTCCGCTTGCTCCAGCCGGTCCAGTCGCCTTCGGCGTCGGCGACCTTGACCCGCCAGGTGTAGCGGGTCGCGGGCTTGAGCGCCGGGCCGCCGTAGCGGACGTCGTAGGAGCGGGCCCCGGAGACCGGGCCCGAGTCCCAGACGGTGCGGCCGCCGTCGGCGGTGGCGACCGAGATGCGGTAGGCGGTCTGCCGCTGGCCCCGCTCGTGCGAGGTCAGCAGCCAGCCGAGCCGGGGCTTGGGGTCGGCGACGGAGATCGGGGCGGTGGCGTGCTCGGTCTCCAGCCCGGCGACGCTCAGCGCCGCCTTCTCCCGGGCGTGGGCGGGGGCGGCGACGGCGAGGACGAGCCCGGCCGCGAGAGCGGCGGCGGTCCAGCGACGTGGTGAGGTTGGGGGCATCCTCGGGTGCTCCTTGTCGACCTTGTCTAGCCGAGCTTGAAGTCGATGACGCGGATCGGGGACGGGGTGGTGCCGGTGGACTTCTGCTGGTACATCACGGACAGGACGCCGTCGGAGGCGACCCGGGAGTCGTCGACGAGGACCTCGCCGAAGGCGTTGAGCGTGCGGTCGCCGCTGTAGTGGGTGCCGTCGAACAGCAGCTTCCAGTCGGTCCAGCCGCCGGCCTTGCTCGCGGCGGCGATCCGTCCGAACGGCATGATCACGTAGGCGTTGTCCGCCTTGTCGAACACGATCCGGGAGCGGCCGAACGCCTCGTTCGGCACCGGGATCTCGACCTTGCGCCATGTCCCGGCGGCGTCGCGGGTCAGGTGGAAGGTGCGCGAGTACGCCTTGCGCTGGGCGGTGAAGTCGGTGACGCACTGGGTGAACCGGCCCGGCACGTAGCTGATGATCACGTGCGGGCGGCCGGCCGCGTCCACGGCCTGGCTCTCCTGGTTCATCAGCGCGTGGTTCGGGTCGAGCGGGTCGACGACCAGGCCCGGGTCGTCGAGGGCGACCTGGTCCGCGGTGCCGGTGGTGCCGACCGTCTGGCCGGCGTCGTTGCGCCACGTGCGGCCGCGGTCGTCGGAGTACACGTAGCCGGTGTCGTGGTTGGACAGGCCGCCCGGGTGGCACAGGACGCCGAAGTTCTGCTCGCGCCAGGTGAACGCGGCGTGCAGGCGGCCGTCCGGGCCGTAGGTGATGCCGTGCACGTACATGTTCCGGGCGTTGCTGGTCTGCCCGTTGCCGGAGTAGGTGCCGGCGGCGCTGGACCACTTGCCGAGCTTGGTCCAGGCGCCCCCGCCCGCCGCGTCGTACTCGGCGATCTCGTTGGTGCCGTTGCCGGAGCCGCCCGTCCGGTAGACGAGCTGGAGCCTGCGCTCTGGCGTGACGGCGAACTGGGGATAGGTGATGCCGCCCAGGTCGGTGCCGTCGAGGGTGCGCTGGACCGGTCCGAAGCGGGACGCGTCCCAGCGGCTCGGACTCGGATCGGACGCCAGCCCCGGCTCGGACCTGGTGTAGTAGACCTGGTTGCCGTGGGTGTCCATCGCCACGTGCAGGCGGCCGTCCTGCGGCGACACGCCCATGGAGATGACGTTGTGCGAGTCGTTGGTGCTGAGCTTGTGCGGCAGCGTCACGGGCTTCCACGCGCCGTTCGGCAGGTGCCGCCGCGCGATGACCGCGCTGCGGTCGGCCGTGTACCAGCCGGCGTACTGGTAGCCCGCGTAGGTGAGGATGCCGCTCTGCTGGAACGAGCCGTTGTTGACCAGGCCGTCGTAGGACACGAAGTACAGCGCCTCCGCGTCCAGCCGCGTGTCCTTCAGCCTCTGCAGGGCCGGGCCTCCGGCCCGTTCCCCGGCGGGCGCGGCGGCGTCGGCCCGGCCGGCGCCGGTGAGCGCCGCCGCGACCAGGGCTGCGGTGGCCAGGGCCGCGGTCGCGGCGCCGCCCCGGCGGAGCGTCCCGGCCATGGTCAGGCTCCCCAACCGGCGGCCTGGCCGTCCTTGCGCTCCTCGGCCACCCGCTCGTAGTAGCCGGACGCCTTGTAGGCGGCGACCGGGTCCGGGTGCAGGCCCATCTCCTCGCGCAGCTCGGCGAGCAGCGGCCGGACGTCGGTGTTGTAGGCGTCCATGAACACCGCGTTCGCCCCGAGGACGTCGCCGGACTCCTGCGCGGCGCGCAGCGCGTCCATGTCGACCAGCAGCGCCTTGGCGGTGGCCTCCTGGACGTTCATCACCGAGCGGATCTGGCCCTGGATCTTCGGCTCGATGTTGTGACATTGGTCGAGCATGAAAGCCACGCCGGCTCCGCGCTCTTGCCGGGGGGTGTGGGGGGTCGCCACCCCACCGGTGTACGCGTCGTAGCCGCCGCCGCGCACCACCTCGTGCATGATGCGGAACAGCTGGAAGGGGTCGGCAGCGCCCACCATCAGGTCGTCGTCGGCGTAGAAGCGGGAGTTGAAGTCGAACCCGCCGAGCTTCCCCTCGCGCAGCAGGAACGCCACGATGAACTCGATGTTCGTGCCGGGCGCGTGGTGCCCGGTGTCCACCACGACCTGCGCCTTCGGGCCGAGCCTCACGCAGTGCGCGTAGGAGGCGCCCCAGTCCGGCAGGTCGGTCATGTAGAACGCGGGCTCGAACAGCTTGTACTCCAGCAGGAACCGCTGGTCGTCGCCGAGCCGCTCGTAGACGGCGGCGAGGGCCTCGGCCATCCGGTCCTGGCGGGCGCGGATGTCGTCCTGCCCCGGGTAGTTCGTGCCGTCGGAGAACCACAGCTTCAGGTCGCGGGAGCCGGTGAGGTCCATGATGTCGACCGCTTCGAGGAGGTGGTCGAGGGCCTTGCGGCGGACGGCGGGATCGGGGTTGGTGACGCTGCCGAGCATGTAGTCGTCGTCCTGGAAGACGTTGGTGTTCACCGCCCCGATCCGCACCCCCCTCTCCTCGGCGTGCGCGGCCAGCGCGGCGTAGTCGTCCACCTTGTCCCAGGGGATGTGCACGGCCACGCTGGGCGCGACGCCGGTGAAGCGGTGCACCTGCGCGGCGTCGTCGATCTTCTCCTGCGGGGTGCGCGGCACGCCCCGCTGGGCGAAGACCTTGAACCGGGTCCCCGAGTTCCCGTACGCCCACGAGGGAGTCTCGATCTGCTGGCGGCGCAGGGCGTCCTTCACCGCGCTGGTGTCTGTCACGGTTACCTCTCTCCTATAAAGCTGGGGGGGCGACCCCCCAGACCCCCCGGCAAGTGCGACTGACCGGTGCCCTCCACTCCGCTGGCGCTCCGTTCCAGTCACCGGTCAGTCCAAGTGGAAGACCTCGGTCAGCGGCCGCATGCCCTCATCGGGGCGGCCGTCGAGGTCCTCGAAGTACTGCGCCATCTCCGCCTGCCACCGGGCGTTCACCTCGGTGCGGGCCATGGCCTCCTGGGCGGCCTCGAAGTCGTCGGTCTCCAGGTAGCCGACGAGGAGGCCGTCCTCCCGCAGGAACAGCGAGTAGTTGTGCCAGCCGGTCTCGCGCAGAGCGTTCTGCATGTCGGGCCAGACCGCCTGGTGGCGCAGCTTGTACTCCTCCAGGCGGTCCTGCCTGACCTTCAGCAGGAAGCACACGCGCTTCCGGCTTCCGGGCGACGTCATCTGATCGGGATCAGAAGTGGTACTGGTCGATGTTCTTGGCGTCGAACACCGTGGGCGGGCCGAGGATGACCTCGCCGTTTGCGCCGATCGTGCGCTCGCCGAGCTTGCCGGCCTTGAACTTCTCGCCCTGCGCCCCGGTGATCTGGCCGGACGACAGCGCCGCCGCCGCGTAGGCCGCGAGGTACCCGAGGTTCTTGGGGTCCCAGAGCTCGAACGCCTCGACCGTGCCGTCCTTGACGAACTTGCGCATCTGGTCCGGGGTGCCGAGGCCGGTCAGCGCGACCTTGCCCTTGTACTTGGAGCCGGAGATGTAGCGGGCCGCGGCGGCGATGCCGACCGTGGTGGGCGAGATGATGCCCTTCAGGTTCGGGTAGGCCTGCAGCAGGCCCTGCGTCTGCTGGAACGACTTCTGGTCGTCGTCGTCACCGTAGGCGATCTTGACGAGCTTCAGGCCGGAGTACTCCGGCTTCTTCAGCTCGTCCTGCATGAACTTGATCCAGGTGTTCTGGTTGGTGGCGTTCGCGGTCGCCGACAGGATCGCGATCTCGCCCTTGCCGCCGATCTGCTCGGACAGCAGCTTGACCTCGCTGCGGCCGATCTCCTCGGAGCTGGCCTGGTTGATGAACAGGTCGCGGCAGTCGGGGTTGGTGTCGGAGTCGTAGGCGACGATCTTGATGTCCTTGGACATCGCCTGCTTGAGCGGGCCGCACACCGCGTTCTCGTCGTTGGCGGCGATGAGGATCGCGTCGTGCCGCTGCTGGATCAGCGTGTTGATGTAGGAGACCTGCGAGGACGCGGACGCGTCGGACGGGCCGACCTCCTTGGCCTCGCCGCCGAACTCCTTGGTCGCCGCGATGCCGGCGTTGTCGACGATCGTCTCGTAGGGGTTGTTGACCTGCTTGGGGAGGAAGGCCAGCTTCAGGCCCTTCTTCAGCGGCGCGTTCGGGTTCGCGGAGGCGTTCCCGCCGGCCTTGGCGTCCCCCGAGCCGGACGAGGAGTCCTTGGTGGTTCCGCCGCAGGCGGCCAGGCTGAGGGCCAGGACGCTCGCCGTGGCGACGGCGGCCAGCCGGCGCGGGGCGCGCAAACGAGTGGTCATCAGGATGCCTTTCAGAATTCCGGGTCGTGCTTCGGGGTGGGGGTGGACGCGGCGGGGGACGGTCTCGGCGGGTCTCGGCGGGTCATGGTGCGGCGGCGGGGACCGCGGGTCGCGCGCCCCGCCGCCGGCCCTGTGCCTCGCGCACCACGGCGATCAGCCGCGGCGTGAGGACGCTGATGATGAGCAGCAGCCCGGTGACGATGGACTGGACCTCGGTGGACACGTCGTTGAGCATCAGCAGGTTGCGGAGCAGGCCGATGAGCAGCACGGCCGCGATGACGCCGCCGAGGGTGCCCTTGCCGCCGTCGAAGTCGACGCCGCCGAGCAGCACCGCCGCGATGACGGTGAGCTCCAGGCCGAGGCCGTTGTCGGCGCGGGCGCTGCCGTAGCGGAGCGTGTAGACGATGCCGGCGAACCCGGCGACGAGGCCGGAGACCACGAACAGGATGAGCTTGATGCGCTTGACCCGGACGCCGGCGAAGTAGGCGGCGTCCTCCTGTGCGCCGATCGCGAACAGCGACCGCCCGATGCCGGTGGCGTGCAGGACGACGCCGGTGAGGAGGGCGAGCACGGCGAACAGCGCGATCGGGTACGGGATCGGGGTGCCCGGGATGGACTGGGTCGCGAGGTCGGTGTAGGCGACGGGGAACTCCGAGATCGCCCCGGTGCCGAGGGTCACGTACGCCAGCCCCCGGTAGAGGGTCATCGTGCCGATCGTCACGGCGAGGGACGGCAGCCCGAGCCTGGTGACGAGCAGGCCGTTGACCAGCCCGCAGACCAGGCCGACGACGAGCACGATCGGGATGATCGTCTCGATCGCCATGCCGCCGTCCCACAGCTTGCCGGTCAGGGCGCTGCACAGGCCGAGGATCGAGGCGACCGACAGGTCGACCTGCCCGCAGACCACCAGCAGCGTCATCGGCAGCGCGATCAGCGCGATCTCGCTGAGGTCGTCCAGCGCGAACGACAGGTTGTCGTTGTTGGCGAAGTCGGGCGAGAACCCGGCCCCGCTCGCGAACACCACGATCAGCAGCGCGGTGACGGCGGTCTCCCACCGCATCAGGCGGCTCATGCCCGGCCCTCCTTCGAAGCCTCGGCGGTCCCGGCCGCGCCGCCGCCGTTCACGTCCCGGTGGACGGTGGACTCCAGCGACCGCTGTCTGAGCGCGCGGGTGACGCGCAGCGCCAGGAGCCGGTCGACGCTGATGGCCAGCAGGAGCAGGACACCGGTGATGGCGTCCTGCCAGAACGAGTTGACCTTGAGCACCACCAGCACGCTGCCGATGGTGGTGAGCAGCAGCCCGCCGAGCGCCGCCCCGTACACGGTGCCGACGCCGCCGGTGATGGCGACGCCGCCGACGACCACGGCGCTGACGACCGTCAACTCCCAGCCGTGCGCGGCGTCCGCGACGACGGTGCCGAACCGGGCGAGCCACAGCACCCCGGCGAGGCCGGCCAGCGCGCCGCTGACCAGGTAGGCGGTCAGGACGCGGCGGCGGATCGGCACGCCCGCGAGCATCGCGGCCTCGGGGCTGGACCCGATCGCGTAGAACTCGCGTCCGGAGGAGTAGGAGCGCAGGTAGTAGCCGACCGCGAGCATCACGACCACGGTGATGATCGGCAGGTACGGGACGCCGAGGACGCCGTCGTTGCCGAGCTTGAGCACCGAGGACGGCAGCTCGGCGGCGCCGATCTGGTCGCCGTGCGCGATGCGGTAGTCGAGCCCCTGGATGACGTACAGCGTGCCGAGGGTGACCACCAGGGCGGGGACGCGGCAGAAGCTGACGAGCAGGCCGTTCACCAGCCCGCAGACCAGGCCGATGAGGACGCCCACCAGGACGACCAGCACGACGTTGCGGTCGCCGCCGGAGGCGAACTTGCCGGCGCTGAACGCGACGAGCCCGACGACGGACCCGACCGACAGGTCGATGTTGCGGGTGACGACGACCATGCTCTGCCCGACGGCGAGCAGCACCAGGATCGAGGCGTTGAGGAAGATGTCCTTGACGCCCTGCCCCGACAGGAACCGCGGGTTGGCGAGGGTCGTGCCGACGACGAGCAGGACGAGCGCGCCGAGGATGCTCAGCTCGCGGGCGCGCAGCACCAGGTCGACGAGGCGGCGGCCGCCGCCCGGCGGCCCGCCCGAGCCCGGCTTGGCCGGGGACTGTGCGAGGACGGTCATCAGGCCCTGCCTTTCTGGGGGGCGACCCCCAGACCCCCGGGCGGGCGGCCTGAAGATCCTCGCTTCGCTGCGGGGATCATCAGGCCGCCTTTCCACTGCCGGGCCGGCCGGTCGCGGCGGCCATCACGCTCTCCTCGGTCGCGTCCGCGCGGGCGATCTCGGCGGTGAGCCGGCCCTCGTGCATGACCAGGACGCGGTCGGCCATGCCGAGCACCTCCGGCAGGTCGGAGGAGATCATCAGCACCGCCAGGTCCTGCGCGGCCAGCTCCGACAGCAGCCGGTGCACCTCGGCCTTGGTGCCGACGTCGATGCCGCGGGTCGGCTCGTCCACGATCAGCACGGCCGGCTCGGTGGCCAGCCACTTGGCGAGCACGACCTTCTGCTGGTTGCCGCCGGACAGCACACCGACGGCGTCGGTGAGGCGGGAGTACTTGAGCTGGAGGCGCAGGCCCCAGTCGGCGGCGCGGTCGCGTTCGACCCTGCGGGAGATCAGCCCGCCGCGCCCGGTCTGGCGGCGCAGCGCCTTCAGCTGGGTGAGGCCCATGTTCCGCTCGATGGACATGTCCATGACGAGGCCCTGCTGGCGGCGGTCCTCGGGGACGAGGGCGAGCCCGGCCGACATCGCCGCGGTGGGGCTGCCGGCGGGCAGCGCACGGCCGTCGACCTCGACGCGGCCGGCGTCCCAGCGGTCCACCCCGAAGATCGCGCGGGCGACCTCGCTGCGGCCCGCGCCGACGAGCCCGGCCAGCGCGACGATCTCGCCGCGGCGGACCTCGAAGGAGACGTCGGTGAAGGCGCCCTCGCGGGTCAGCCGGCCGACCTTCAGCGCGACCTCGCCGGGCGTGACGTCCTGCTTGGGGTAGAGCGCGTCCAGGTCGCGGCCGACCATCCGGCGGACGAGGTCGTCGGCGGTGATGTCCTCGGTGCGGTCGGTGCCGACGTAGGTGCCGTCGCGCAGCGTGGTGACCCGCTGGCAGAGCTCGAAGATCTCCTCCAGCCGGTGCGAGATGAACAGGATGGCGCAGCCCTGGTCGCGCAGGGTGCGGGTGACCGTGAACAGCCGCGCGACCTCCTGGCCGGTGAGCGCGGCGGTGGGCTCGTCCATGATGAGGACCCGCGCGTCCCGGGAGATGGCCTTGGCGATCTCGACGACCTGCTGGTCGGCGATGGACAGCCCGCGGGCGGGCTGCTGGGGGTCCAGCGCGACGCCGAGCCGGCCGAACAGCCGGGCGGCCTCGGCGTGCATGGCGCGGCGGTCGATGCGGCCGAGCGCGCCGCGCGGCTGGCGCCCCATGAAGATGTTCTCGGCGACCGACAGGTCGGGGAACAGCGTGGGCTCCTGGTAGATGACCGCGACGCCGGCGGCCTGCGCGTCGGCGGGCCCGCCGAAGGCGACGGCCGTGCCGTCCACCCGCACCTCGCCCGCGTCGGGACGGTGCACGCCTGCGAACGTTTTTACGACGGTGGACTTGCCCGCGCCGTTCTCGCCGGCCAGTGCGTGCACCTCGCCCGCGTGGAGCTCCAGCGTGACGCCCTGGAGGGCGCGCACGGCGCCGAACGACTTACTCACGTTGACCAGTGCCAATGTCGGCGGCGCCGACCGGCCCGGTGCACCCATCGCGGCCCTCCTCGCGGGGGACGTCTGTGACGTATGAATGAAAAACGTTTTAACAGGATGTTGCGGAGGACGCTAGATGTGAGCCGGAGCACTCGTCAAGAGGTGATCTCCCGGCAGGCACCCGCTGAGCCTGCACAAAGCCCGTGCTCGCAAGGGCGCCGGAGTTTTCGAAATCGACCGCGGCCGGGACCGGCCAGCGAGGTTTGGCGCGCCCGCGTCCCGACTCCGGGGTTGACACGTTTTAATCCGATGACCCAAAGTGAGCGGCGACACAGGACGCGGACGGACCGGGGGCACACGGATTGAGCACTGACGACACCGGACGTCCCGAGAGCCCGCGCAGGACGGTCGGGATCAAGCAGGTCGCGGCGCACGCCGGTGTCTCGCCGGGCACCGTGTCCAACGTGCTCAACCGGCCCGAGCGGGTCGCCGCGGCGACCCGGGACCGGGTCGAGCGGGCGATCCGCGAGCTGGGCTTCGTCCGCAACGGCTCGGCGTCCACGCTGCGCGCCGGGCACAGCAGCACGATCGGCCTCATGGTGCTCGACCTCGGCAACCCGTTCTTCACCGACGTGGCGCGCGGGGTGGAGGACACCGCCAGCGAGCGCGGCTACGCGGTGATCCTGTCGTCGTCGGGCGAGTCGGACGAGCGGGAACAGCGCAACCTGCGGGTGTTCGCCGAGCAGCGGGTCCGCGGCGTGCTGCTGACCCCGGTCGGCGACGACGGCGAGACCGCCGACCGGCTGCGCGAGCGCAACGTCCCGGTGGTGCTGCTCGACCATCCGACGCCGCGCGCCAACCAGTGCTCGGTCGCCGTCGACGACGTCGCGGGCGGCGAGCTGGCCGTGGGCGAGCTGCTGGACGGCGGCGCCCGCACGCTCGCGTTCGTCACCGGGCCGACGGTGCTGCGCCAGTGCGCCGACCGCCGCAAGGGCGCGCTGCGGGCGCTGCGCGGCGCCGGCCTCGGCCGCGAGGCGATGCGCGAGGTGGCCGTCGGGGCGATGAACGCCCGGTCCGGGCAGGAGGCGGCGCGGCGGCTGCTGGAGGCGGGCCCGCCGCTGCCCGACGCGATCTTCTGCGCGAACGACCTGCTCGCGCTCGGCGTGCTGCGCGTCCTGCTGCAGGCCGGGGTGAAGGTGCCGACTGACGTCGCCTTGATCGGGTACGACGACATCGAGTTCTCGGCCGCGGCGGCCGTCCCGCTCAGCTCGGTGCGGCAGCCCACGTACCAGCTCGGCCGGATCGCGACCGAGCTGCTGCTGGAGGAGTGCGACGAGTCGGGCGGGCACGCCCACCAGCAGGTCATGTTCCAGCCCGAACTGGTGGTCCGCGAGTCCAGCCGCTCCCCCTCCGGAGGAAGCAAATGAGCGAAGCGAACCGGGGGGCGTGGGGGGCCGCCCCCCGCAGGAGGCCCGCCTCATGAAGGTCGCGCTGTTCCTCACCTGCGTCAACGACACGATGTTCCCGGGGACCGGCAAGGCGGTGGTCCGGCTGCTGCGGCGGCTCGGCCACGACGTCGAGTTCCCCGAAACGCAGACCTGCTGCGGGCAGATGCATCTCAACACCGGCTACCGGCGGCAGGCGCTCCCCCTGGTCAAGGGGTTCGCCGAGACGTTCGAGCCCTACGACGCGATCGTGACGCCGTCCGCCTCCTGCGGGGCGATGATCCGGGACTGGCATCCCCGGCTGGCGCCGCGCTCGGCCGGGGTGGCGTCGCGGGTGTACGAGCTGTCGGAGTTCCTGGTGGACGTCCTCGGCGTCACCGACGTCGGGGCGTACTTCCCGCACCGCGTCACCTACCACCCGACGTGCCACTCGCTGCGGATGCTGCACGTCGGCGACCGCCCGCTGCGGCTGCTGCGCGAGGTCCGCGGCATCGACCTGGTCGACCTGCCGGACGCCACCGAGTGCTGCGGGTTCGGCGGGACGTTCGCACTGAAGAACTCCGAGGTGTCGGCGGCGATGTGCGCGGACAAGGTCACCGCCGTCCGGGAGACGAAGGCCGAGGCGCTGTGCGCGGCCGACAACTCCTGCCTGATGCACATCGGGGGCGCGCTCACCCGCACCCGCGCGGGGGTGCGGGCCGTCCACCTGGCCGAGATCCTGGCCTCCACCGAGGAGGACCCGTCATGAGCGAAGCGATGCCGACCTATGTCGGGATGCCGTCCTTCCCGGACGCCGCCCGGCGCGCGGTGGCCGACACCCGGTTGCGCGGCAACCTGGCGCACGCGACCACGACGATCCGGGGGCGGCGCGCCTCCGCGGTCGCGGAGCTGGACGACTGGGCCGCGCTGCGCGAGGCGGGCAAGCAGATCAAGGACCACGTCCTGGAGAACCTCTCCCACTACCTGCGGCTGCTGGAGGAGAAGGTCACCGAGGCCGGCGGGACGGTGCACTGGGCGCGGGACGCGGCCGAGGCCAACCGGATCGTCGCCGACCTGGTGAAGGCGACCGGCGAGACCGAGGTCGTCAAGGTCAAGTCGATGGCCACGCAGGAGATCGGCCTCAACGAGTTCCTCGCCGAGGAGGGCGTCACCGCCTACGAGACCGACCTCGCCGAGCTGATCGTCCAGCTCGGGGACGACCGCCCGTCGCACATCCTCGTCCCGGCGATCCACCGGAACCGGTCCGACATCCGCGACATCTTCCTGCGCACGATGGAGGACGCGCCGGAGGGCCTCACCGACTCCCCCGCCGAACTGGCCGAGGCCGCCCGGCGGCACCTGCGCGCCAAGTTCCTGTCGGCGAAGGTCGGGGTGTCGGGGGTGAACTTCGCGGTCGCCGACACCGGCTCGCTCGTCGTGCTGGAGTCGGAGGGCAACGGGCGGATGTGCCTGACGCTCCCCGAGACGCTGATCTCGGTGATGGGCGTGGAGAAGATCGTGCCCAGCTGGCGGGACCTGGAGGTGTTCCTGCAGCTGCTGCCCCGATCGTCGACGGCCGAGCGGATGAACCCCTACACCTCCACCTGGACGGGCGTCTCCCCCGGCGACGGCCCGCGCGACTTCCACCTCGTCCTGCTCGACAACGGCCGCACGGACACGCTGGCCGACGAGGTGGGCCGGCAGGCGCTGCGCTGCATCCGCTGCTCCGCGTGCCTGAACGTGTGCCCGGTCTACCAGCGCGCGGGCGGCCACGCCTACGGGTCGCCGTATCCGGGGCCGATCGGCGCGATCCTGTCCCCGCAGATCAGGGGCATCGGATCGAAGGTGGACGCCTCGCTGCCCTACGCGTCGTCGCTGTGCGGGGCGTGCTTCGAGGCGTGCCCGGTCGCGATCGACATCCCGGAGGTGCTCGTCCACCTGCGGGCCCGCGCCGTCGAGAAGGGCCCGCGCCATCCGCTGGAGCGGGTGGCGATGGCGGCGGCCGGGTGGACGCTGCGCTCCCCCACCCGGCTGGCGCTCGCGCAGCGCGCCGCGTCCGCGAGCCGCCGCGCCGTCGCGCGCCGCGGCCGGATCCGGCGGCTGCCCGGCCCGCTGAACGCGTGGACCGAGACGCGGGACGCGCCCGCGCCGCCGCCCGAGTCGTTCCGCACCTGGTGGGCCCGCACGAACGGCGGCCGCGAGGAGGGGAAGGACACGTGAACGCACGCGAGGAGATCCTCGGCCGGATCGAGCGGGTGATGCCCGCCCGCCCGGCCTCCGACGTCGCCGCCTCCTACGACCGGATCGACCGCGGCTACCTGCGCCGCCACCACGAGGACGGCGTGCTCGACCTGTTCGCCGAGCGGGTCGCCCACTACCGGGCGACGGTCCTGCGGGTCACCCCGGCAGAGGTCGCCGCGACGGTCGCGGAGCGGCTCTCGGCCCGTCCCGGCTCGTACGGCGTCCCGTCCGATCTGCCGGAGGAGTGGACGTCCGCAGCGGGGGACGTGATCGTCCGCGACCCGTCGGTCCCGTCCCTGGACGGGCTCGCGGGCGCGGTCACCGGCTGCGCCGCCGCCATCGCCGAGACGGGCACGATCGTGCTCGACCACGGCGCCGCGCAGGGGCCGCGCGCGCTGTCGCTCGTCCCCGACTACCACCTGATCGTCGTCCTGGCGGACCAGGTCGCCCCGGACGTGCCGGAGGCGCTCGAACGGCTTGACCCGAGGCGCCCGCTGACGTTCGTGTCGGGCCCATCCGCCACGAGCGACATCGAGCTTTCGCGAGTCGAAGGCGTGCACGGTCCGAGGACGCTGGAGGTGTTGGTCGTTAAATGAGCGAAGCGAACCGGGGGGCGTGGGGGGTCGCCCCCCCACAGGAAGGGGCGAGCGAAGCGAACCGGGGGGCGTGGGGGGTCGCCCCCCCACAGGAAGGGGCGAGCGAAGCGAACCGGGGGGCGTGGGGGGTCGCCCCCCAGCAGGACGGGGCGAGCGAGGCGACATTCGCCGCCGTCGACCTTGGGGCTTCGAGCGGCCGTGTGATGGCGGGGCGCGTCGGGCCGGGGACCCTCGCCCTGGACGAGGTCAGGCGCTTCGCGAACCGCCCGGTCCGGGTCAACGGCACCCTGTACTGGGACATCCTCGGCCTCTACGGCAACGTCCTGGACGGCCTGCGCGCCGCGCCGTCCGGCCTGGTGTCGGCCGGCATCGACTCGTGGGCGGTCGACTACGGCCTGCTGGACGCGGACGGCGACCTGCTCGGCAATCCCGTCCACTACCGCGACGGCCGCACGGCCGGGGTGATGGAGCGGATCCGCGCCGAGCTGGGCGACGACCTGCTCTACCAGGCGTCCGGCCTGCAGTTCCTGCCGTTCAACACGATCTACCAGCTGGCGGCGGACGACCTGGCCGCGGCGGGCACGCTTCTCCTGGTCCCGGACCTGCTGGCCTACTGGCTGACGGGCGAGATCGGCGCGGAGCGGACGAACGCGTCCACGACCGGCCTCCTCGACGTCCGCGACGGCACCTGGTCGCGCGAGCTCGTCGACCGGCTGGACCTGCCGGCGGCGATCCTCCCGCCGCTGCGCGACCCCGGCTCGGTGATCGGCGCGCTCCGGCCGGACGTGGCGGCCGAGACCGGCCACGGCGCCCTGCCCGTCACGGCCGTCGGCTCCCATGACACCGCGTCCGCGGTCGTCGCCGTGCCCGCGACGACGGACCGGTTCGCCTACATCTCGTGCGGCACCTGGTCGCTGGTCGGGGTGGAGCTGGACGCGCCCGTCCTGACCGAGGCGAGCCGCAAGGCCAACTTCACCAACGAGGGCGGCGTCGACGGGACGGTCCGCTACCTGCGGAACGTGATGGGGCTGTGGCTGCTCCAGGAGTCCCTGCGCACCTGGGGCGGTCCGGACCTGCCCGCCCTGCTCGCCGAGGCCGCGGAGGTCCCGGGCCTGCGCTCCCTCGTCGACCCCGACGACCCGGAGTTCCTGCCGCCCGGCGACATGCCCGCCCGGATCGCCGCGCACTGCCGCCGCCGGGGGTTCCCCGAGCCGTCGACCCGGGCCGAGACCGTCCGCTGCATCCTGGACAGCCTCGCCCTGGCGCACCGCGCCACGCTCCGCCAGGCGTCCCGCCTCTCGGGCCGGGAGGTCGACGTCGTCCATCTGGTCGGCGGCGGCAGCCGCAACGACCTGCTGTGCCGGCTGACCGCCGACGCCAGCGGCCTGCCGGTGGTGGCGGGCCCGGTCGAGGCGACCGCGCTCGGGAACGTCCTGATCCAGGCCCGCGCCCACGGCGCGGTCGGCGACCTGGCCGAGTGCCGCGCGCTGGTGGCCGCGACCCAGGACGTCCGCCGCTACACACCGTCCGGGGACGAGGCGCGCTGGAGGGAAGCTGCCGCCCGCCTGGGGCTGGAGGGCTGACCCGTGCCTCAGGGCACCCCGATGTCACGGTGCCGGGACGGTTTACCTTCCCAAGGTTGACATGGGGCGCCCGAGGGCCGTTCATTGCTAATGGACGGAGGAGACGAGCCTGCGGGGACCCCTCGCGGGCGGGGGCGTGTTGCCCCCCCTTATTGACGTTCCACCCGATAAGGTAAGTCCGCCAGTTCTCAGGGACCACGACGACGAGCAGGATCACGGCGTATCGACCGCCTGGTGGGGTGTGAGCATGGAGGGTCGTGCGGCCCGCGGCGCCGGGGGGCGGCCCGGCAACGCTCCGCTGGTCGGCCGGCGCGACGCGCTGCGCGAGATCGACCGTGTGCTGGACGCGGCCGAGGGCGGCTACGGTTTCCTGGCGATGGTCGGCGAGCCCGGCGCGGGCAAGTCGCGGCTGCTCAACGAGCTGGCGGACGCCGCGGGCGCGCGCAAGCTGCCGTGCGTGGCGGGACGGGCGGCCGAGTTCGAGCAGGAGATGCCGTTCGGCGCCGTGGTCGACGCCCTCGACGACCACCTCGAAGACCAGACCCTGCACCTGTCGCCCGGCGCGCTGCGGCTGCTCGGCACGGTGTTCCCGGCGCTCGCCGACATTACCGGCGAGCCGCCCGCCGCCTCCCCGGAGTCCCGGACGGCGCGCTACCAGCTGCACCGGACCGTCCGGCACCTCCTGGAGGACCTGGCCGAGCCGTCCGGGCTGGTGCTGATCCTGGACGACCTGCACTGGGCCGACGACGCGACCATCGAGCTGCTGGACCATCTCGTCCGGCATCCGCCGCGCGGCCGGGTGCTGGTCGCGGTCGCCTACCGGCCCGCGCAGGCCTCGCCGCGGCTGGCGGCGCTGGTGGACGCGGCCGGCCCGCAGGGCGTGCGGATCGCCGCCGACCCGCTCAGCGAGAGCGAGGTCAGGGAGTTCCTCGGCCCGGACGTCAGTGGCACCCGGTGCAGGGCCCTGTTCAAGGCCAGCGGCGGCAACCCCTTCTACCTGGAGGCGCTGTCGAAGATGCCCGACGGGGCCGCCCCGGCGGGCGGCGACGGCATCGACCGGCAGAGCTGGCAGAAGGGCGTGGCGAGCCTGACCGAGGTGCCGCCGCCGGTGCGGGCGGCGCTGCAGGTGGAGCTGAGCGCGCTGCCGCCCGAGGCGCTGCGGATGGCGCGCGGCGCCGCCGTCGCCGCGGACGTGTTCGAGCCCGCGCTCGCCGCCGTCGCCGCCGAGATGGAGCAGAACGCCGCGCTCACCGCCCTGGACGTGCTGACCGGCCACGACGTGGTGCGGCCCGCGCCGGGCGGCCGGTTCCGGTTCCGGCACCCCCTCGTGCGGCACGTCGCCTACGCCTCCACGGCGGCCGGCTGGCGGATCGCCGCGCACTCGCGGGTCTCCTCGCGGCTGGCCGAGCTGGGCGCCCCGGCCGCCGTGCGCGCCCATCACGTGGTGCGGTCGGCGCGGTTCGGCGACGCCGAGGCGATCCGGACGCTGGTGGAGGCCGCGCGCGTCGTGGCGCAGCAGGCACCCGGCACCGCCGCGTACTGGCTGCAGGCCGCCCTCGACCTGATGCCCGACGGCGCCGACGCCGCCTACCCGGACCGCCTCGCGCTGCTGGTCGAGCTGGCCCACGCGCAGGCGGTCAGCGGCCACGCCGAGGAGGGCCGCGACAGCGCCCGCACCCTGCTCGGCCTGCTGCCGCCCGACGACACCGTCCGCCGCGCCCGCACCGTGCACATGTGCGCGGTGATGGAGCGCCAGCTCGGCCGGATCCACGAGGCGCGCGCCCTGGTGCTGGACGAGCTGCGCCGCATCACCGACCGGCAGACGCCCGAGGCGGTGCTGCTGCGGATCCGGCTCGTCGCCGACCGCATCCAGAAGATCGACACCCGCGGGTCGCAGGCCGTCCTGGACAGCATCCCCGAGCGCGACCCCGGCTGGGGCCCCGGGCTGACCGCGGCGGTGGCGTCGATGCGCCCGATCGTGTCGTACGGGCGGGGCGAGATCGACGAGGCGATCGCCTACGCGCGGACCGCCGACCAGCTGTTCTCCGCCGCGTCCGACAACGACTTCGCCGACTGCCTGGACTGCTTCGCCTGGCTGGTGTTCGCCGAGTCGTTCCTCGGCATGTACGACGAGGCGCTGCGGCACGTCGAGCGGCTGGTGTCGATCACCCGGACGACGGGCCAGACCTTCATCCTCGGCTACATGCTGGCCGGGCAGTCGCGCGTCCTGGCCCAGGTCGGGCGGCTGGAGGAGGCCTCCGCGGTCGCCGACGAGGCCACCGCCGTCGGCCGCGACCTGCGGTCCAAGGAGGTGCTGGCCTACGGGCTGATCCAGCAGTGCCTCACGGCGAGCTGGATCGGCGACCACGAGCGGGCGGTCCGCGCCGGGGACGAGGCCGTCGCCAACGACACCGGCTCGGGCGAGTGGTGGACCCACATGGCGCACGTCGCACGCGCCATCGCGGTGATCAACGAGGGGCGGCTGGAGGAGGGCGCGGCCGCGCTGATCGCCGCGTGCGGCGACGGCACCCAGGGCCTGGACTTCAGCACGCTGGTGATCTGCGCCGAGGCGCTGGCGGCCGTCCGCGCCGCGCAGGAGGACCACGACGACGCCGACGCGTGGGCCGGCATCGCCGACACGATCGCCAACCCGGCGCTGACCGGCGACATCGGGCTGGCCAGGCTGACCCGCGCGCACGCCGTCCGGGCGAGCGACCCGGCCGGCTCGGCCGCGCTGGCCGCGGAGGCCGCGGGCCTGCTCGCGAAGGCGGGCCGCCGGCCCGAGGCCGGCCGCGCCGAGCTGGCCGCCGGCCTCGCGCACGCGGCCGCCGGCGAGCGCGCCGCGGCCCGCGAGCGGTTGCGCGCGGCGGCGGAGATCTTCGAGGCGTGCGGGATGCGCGGGCTGCTGGCCCAGACCGCCCGCGAGCAGCGCCGCCTCGGCGTCCGGGTGCCGACCACGCCCGCGCCCCAGGGCCGGCCGAAGACCGCCGGGAAGGACCTGCCGTTCGGGCTGTCGCCGCGCGAGCACGAGATCGCGCTGCTGGTCGCCGAGGGCAAGAGCAACCAGCAGATCGCCGAGCAGCTGTTCCTCAGCGTCCGGACGGTGGAGACCCATCTCTCCCGCGTGTTCGCCAAGATCGGCGTCTCCTCGCGCGTCGGTGTCGCGACCGCAATGAACCGTTCCGACTAGATCCGACTCTTACATCACGTACGTCCCGTACGCGCGCCAAACCCCGCGGCGCACGTAAGTACGGGTTCTCCACGATGCCGCGCCGATATGCGGGTTTGGCAAGGTTGGGGCGTCGGAAACGCCGGAGGGATCACCATGGACCAGCAGCGGATCGCGCGCTTCACGCACGCGGGCGTCGGCGACGCCGAGGTGTCCGTGCACCCCTTCGCGACGGGGGACGGCCTCGGCCTGACCCTGAGCCGGTTCCGCCGCGCCGACTGCGACGACGTGGTCCTGCTGGTGCACGGCCTGACGACGTCCAGCGACATGTACATCATGCCGGAGCACACCAACCTGGTGAACTACCTGCACGACGCCGGGTTCGGCGACGTGTGGGCGCTGGACTTCCGGATGAGCGGCCGGTTCCCCTACAACGCCGAGACCCAGCGCTACAACCTCGACGACATCGCGCTCTTCGACCACCCGGCGGCGATGGCCGAGCTGCGCCGCCACATCGGGGACCGGCGCGTGCACGTGATCTCCCACTGCCTGGGCGCCATCTCGTTCTCCATGGCCCTGTTCGCCGGGACCGTCACCGGGGTCACCAGCCTCGTCTGCAACAGCGTCTCGCTGACGCCGCGGACGCCGCTCTGGTCGAGGGTCAAGCTCGCGTACGGGCCGGCGCTGATGGAGTACGTCGTCGGACCGTGCCATCTCGACCCGCGCTACGGCGCCGCACCCGTGCTCACCCGGGGCTGGACGCTCGCCAAGGCCGTCTCGCCGTTCCACCGCGACTGCTCCGAGCCCGCCTGCCACATGCTCAGCTTCATGTGGGGCGGCGGCGAGCCGATCTTCACGCACGAGAAGATGTCGCCGGTCACGCACGGGCGCCTGCCCGACCTGTTCGGGGCGTGCAACGTCCACTACTACCGGCACATCCACGCGATGGTGAAGGCCGGCCGCGCGGTGAAGTACGCCCCCCGCTCTCCCCGGCACGCGAGCCTGCCGGACGACTACCTGGCCGGCGCCGCCGAGGTCGCCACGCCGATCCTGTTCCTCACCGGAGACCGCAACAACGTGTTCACCGACTCCAACATCGTCTGCCACCGCACCCTGGAGAGGATCGCGCCGGGCCGGCACGAGCTGGCGATCCTGCCGGGCTATGGCCACCAGGACGTCTTCATGGGCAAGAGCATCGACATCGAGGTGCTGCCGCAGGTGCTCGACTTCCTCAAGCGGAAGGCGGGCTGACGCATGGAGCACGTGGACGCCGTCGTGGTCGGGTCCGGCTTCGGCGGATCCGTCGCCGCCTACCGGCTGGCCGAGGCGGGCCGGCGGGTGGTGCTGATGGAGCGCGGCCAGCCGTACCCGCCGGGCGCCTTCCCGCGCTCGCCCTCGGAGATGGGGCGGGCGTTCTGGGACCCGGCCGCCGGGCTGTACGGGATGTTCGACGTGTGGAGCTTCAAGGGCTGCGACTCCGTCGTCTCCTCGGGGCTGGGCGGCGGCTCCCTGATCTACGCGAACGTGCTGCTGCGCAAGGACGAGCGCTGGTTCGTCCACGACCAGCCGCTGCCCGGCGGCGGGTACGAGTCGTGGCCGATCTCCCGCGCCGACCTCGACCCGCACTACGACGCGGTCGAGAAGATGATGGGCGCGACGCCGTACCCGCTGGAGCAGGTGCCGTTCGACGACACTCCGAAGACGCACGCGATGCAGGACGCGGCGGCCGAGCTCGGCCTGCAGTGCACGCTGCCTCCGCTCGCGGTCAGCTTCGCCTCCCGGCCCGGCGGCACGCCCGGCCTGAGCCTGCCGATCGTGGACGCCGGGTACGGCAACATCCACGGCGCCCCCCGGCGGACGTGCCGGCTGTGCGGCGAGTGCGACATCGGCTGCAACGAGGGCGCCAAGAACAGCCTCGACCACACCTACCTGTCGGCCGCGGCGCACCACGGCGCCGACATCCGCACCTCCCACGAGGTCAAGGCGATCCGGCCGCGGCCGGGCGGCGGGTACGAGGTCGACTACGTCCACCACGCGGACCTGCGGGCCAAGAAGCCCCGCCTGCCGATCCAGACGATCTCCTGCGACCGGCTGGTCCTGGGCGCCGGCACCTACGGCACGACGTTCCTGCTGCTGAAGTCGCGGGAGGCGTTCCCCGGGCTGAGCGACGCGCTCGGCACCCGGTTCAGCGGCAACGGCGACCTGCTGACGTTCCTGATGCGGGCCAAGGACCGCAACCGGGTCCGGCCGCTGAACGCCAGCCGCGGCCCGGTGATCACCACGGCGATCCGGCTGCCGGACGAGCTGGACGGCGTGTCCGGCGCGGGCCGCGGCGCCTACATCGAGGACGGCGGGTACCCGGGGTTCACCGACTGGATCGTCGACGGCTTCGACGTCGGCAACGACTTCGAGCGCGCGGTGAAGTTCCTGTGGAACCGGTTCACCGACTTCTTCCGGGACGCGCCGGACACCAACCTGTCCAAGGAGATCTCCGACCTGATCGGCGACGGGGCGCTGACCGTCAGCTCGCTGCCGCTGCTCGGGATGGGGCGCGACACCGCCGACGGGCGGCTGCGGCTGAAGGACGGCCGGCTCGCCGCCGACTGGACGGCGGAGACCAGCGAGGAGCTGTTCGCCCGGGTCCGCAGGACGATGCAGGGAATCGCGGACGTGCTCGGCGCCCACTACGCCGACAATCCGATGTGGTTCCGCAAGCGGATCATCACGGTCCATCCGCTGGGCGGCGCCCCTATGGGCGCCCACCTGGACGAGGGCGTCTGCGACGCCTTCGGCGAGGTGTTCGGGTTCCCGGGCCTGTACATCGCCGACGGGGCGGCGATGCCGGGTCCGGTGGGCCCGAACCCCTCGCTCACCATCGCCGCGCACGCCGATCGGCTGGCGACGCGGCTGCTAGAGAGCTCGTCCGCACGACGGGGTGCGAGCGGTTCCACGACAACCGTCCCGTCCGCCACGGGGGCCGAGCCGGTCGGGGGACCCGGCTCGCCAGGCGGGGGCGGGGGGGAGAACGGCTCGGCGTACGAGTCGGTTTCCGGGGGGCGTGGGGGGTCGTCCCCCCACACGGCGTACGAGTCGGTTTCCGGGGGGTGTGGGGGGTCGTCCCCCCACACGGCGTACGAGTCGGTTTCCGGGGGGTGTGGGGGGTCGTCCCCCCACACGGCGTACGGTCCGGTATCGGGGAGTCGCGATGGGACAGGGGGACCGTCCCATGCGGCTGCCGGCCGTACGTCGCTGTCGTTCACCGAGGAGATGAAGGGCTTCGTCACCTACGGCGAGACCGATTCGCGGATCGGCGAGCTGGCCGAGGGGCGGCGGCACCTGGCGTTCCGGCTGACGATCACCGCGGAGGACACCGACCGGTTCCTGGCCGAGGCCGAGCACGAGGCGAAGGCCGAGGGCTGGGTGGAGGCGGCCGGCGACGGCGGTCGCCGCCCGGTCGAGAAGGGCACGTTCAACCTGTTCGTCGCCGACACCGAGGACGACCGCCGGCTGATGAAGTACCGGCTGTTCTACACCGACGGGGAGGACAGGCCGCGCACGCTGAGCGGGCACAAGAACGTCCTGCACGGGCCGCCGACGCGGATCTGGCCGGACACCAGCACGCTCTACGTGCGGCTGCTGGACGGGCACGTGGGCGAGGACGAGGAGGAGGCGGCCGAGATCGTCGCGGCGGGCGTGCTGCACATCCAGCTGACGGATTTCGCGCGGCAGCTCACGACGTTCCGCACGTCGGGCCCGGACGGGGCGGGCAAGCTGCTCGACTTCGGCAGGTTCTTCGCCGGGGAGCTGTGGGAGGTCTACGGCCCGGACCCCGCCTGAGAGGGGTCCGAGGGGGGCCAAGGTCGTGCAGGCCGAGGGAACTGCGGGGTGCTCTCGGCCTGCACCTTTTTCGCCGGAGGTCGCGCGGGGGGTCGCGCGGCCTCCGGCCCTTCTGGGGTCAGATGTCCCCGGCGCGACGGGCGGGGCAGTCGGCGGGGCAGTCCTCGACGTGCGCGGGCAGCCACTTGACGAACGTCTTCAGCATCAGCCGCAGCCCGAACCCGACCAGCGCGCCGGTTCCGGGGATCAGCGGCTCGAACGTGGCCTCCCACCGGATGAGCGTGCGCTGCCCGCCGTTCTCCGGCTGCTCGCCGTTCTCCAGGTGGACGTCGGAGCGGTAGCGGCGGACGGGGAGCCCCTTCAGCGCGATGTAGCCGAAGTGCGTGTAGGGCTCGTAGGCGACGGTCTGCTCGCTGGCCGGCCAGATCTTCTTGACCGTCCCGACCCCGTAGGTGGTCGTGTCGCCCTTGCGCGCCTGCCTGGCCGACGTGGGGAATCTGCCCCAGGCCCCCCATGCCTCGGGGACGGCCAGGTGCCGGAACAGATCCTCGGGCGCGGCGGTGGTGGTGGCGGTGGCCTGGATCATCGCCACACGCTACACCGCCGTTGGCGGGGTGTCAGGAGGAGTGGGCGCGGGCGCGGAACGCGGCGGCCTTGACGCGGTTCTGGCAGGCGGTGCCGCAGAACCGGCGGGTGCCGTTGCGGGAGGTGTCGACGTAGACGCGGTCGCAGTGCGGCGCGGTGCAGACGCCGAGGCGGTCGTACATCTCGCCGCCGAGGACGACCGCGAGGCCGGTCGCGCAGGAGGCACCCCAGTCGGCGGTCAGGGTACCGCCCGCGCCGGGGAAGTGCAGGTGCCACGGCTGGCCGTCGTGGCGTTCCAGCCGGGGCCTGGCCCGGGTCTGCGCCAGCAGCCGGTTCAGCTGCCCGGCGGCGGTGTCCACGTCGCCGGCGGCGACGGCCTCGAACACCACGCGCAGCTCGCGGGCGACGGCGGCCAGCTCGGCGGCCTCGTCGGCGGTCAGGCCGCTGCGCCCGCTGATGCCCTGGAGGACCTCCGTGGCCACGGCGACGAGGCCCTCCCCGGTGGGCAGCGTGTAGGGCCGGCCGCGCCGCTCCCCCTCGGTCAGCCCGTTGACGAGCTTCACGGTGGACGCCACCACGACATCGGTATGACTGTTGAAGTCCACTTGACCAGTTACACCCTTCCGAGCCAGCCTGTCACTGGTCAAAGGCTACATGACAGTTACAGGAGGGTCGGCGACGGCCTGCACGCGGACGACCTGAACGCCGACCCCGGGACGCCCGGCCTGGACCGGCTGGAGGGCGCGCTGCGCGAACGGGCGGCGACCCAGCGGCCCTCCGCCCGGCCGCGGACTCGCTCGCCCTGCCTTCACCTCACGGCGAGGGCCGGGAAGTCCAGGACGCGGGCGTGCGGGACGAGCCCCGGGTCCGGGCCGCCCCGCGCGGACCGCGCGCCGGGGCGGGCCGCGCAGCCGGTGAGGATGTGGCCGCGGAACGACGCGCCCTTGGCGACGACCTTGACCGCGTGGAACTCCCCCGGCGGCAGGGAGCAGAACCCGGTCCGCACGACGTCGTCGAACAGCGAGTCCGACACGACGTAGGCCAGGTCGCGGTCCTCGTCGTCGGCCAGCAGGCGGCGCAGCGGCGTCGCGTCCAGCAGCCGCTGGACGACGATCGGCGCGTCGCCGGCCGGGCCGAACGGCCCGGCGGTGAGCGTGCCGTGGTGCAGCGCCAGCCGCACCCGCAGCCGGAACCGGCCGGCGTCCTCGTTGGCCTCGCCCAGCGCCTCGTCGAGGCCGATCACGAAGTCGCCGGCCACCGTCGCCGGGTCGACCCCCTCGGGCAGCGTGGCGAGCTCCCCGTCCCCGCCGACCTGCTTGTCCCAGCCGGCGCGGTCGAGGCCGACGCCCCGCGCCGCGCGGTCGAGCGCGTCCGAGAGCAGCCGCTGCGCGCGCAACTGCTCGCGGGTGTCGCGCCGGCTGTACCCCTGGATGTCCACCGCCGCCAGCAGGCGGTAGCTGAGCTGTGCTTCCCCGTTTCCCTTCACTCTGCCGCCCCTCGTCATCGGTTGGGCAAATGGGCTCGGCGCCCTCATTCGCTCCACCACCGGAATGAATGTGCCCCCCGACGAAGACCCTGGCGCGGGCGTTCGGATCCTGCCGTCCCCCTTGCGAACCTGAGACGCGGTCCGGGGGACGCCCGGCCCCAGGGGTAAGGAAAAGGTGGCGAACTAGTAAGGGATCAACTGGAAAATTCACCTCGAAGCGGTCTCAGTTGAACCGGCGGGCCCAGGGGTCCCGTACTGCCTCCCAACGTGACACCCACGGTCACCGCGTCGACCCTCCCCTCGCACCCGCCCGGAGACCCCCGATGGCCCACAGATCACCGGCCGCCGCGTCGGCCACCCGCGAACGCCCTCCCGGACCGTGGAGCTGGTTCCGCGGCCCGCAGCCCGCCGGGGGCGTCGACGACCAGGTGATCGTGACCGAGCTGTACCGCGTGTACGGCCGTCCGCTGCTGTCGTTCGTCCTCCGTCTCACCGGCGGCGACCGGCACTGGGCCGAGGACGTCGTGCAGGAGACGATGATCCGCGCGTGGCGCAGCGCGCACCAGCTCGACGAGAACGCGGCCTCCCTGCTGCCGTGGCTCGCGACGGTCGCCCGCCGGATCGTCATCGACGACCAGCGCCGCAAGAACGCACGGCCGCAGGAGGCGGGCGAGGGCCCGCTGGAGAACATGCGCGTGCCCGACGGGTTGGAGGATCTGCTGCGCTCCGTCGTCGTGTCCGAAGCACTCCTCGCGCTGTCCCCCGCCCACCGCGAGATCCTCAACGAGACGTTCTTCCGGGACCGCTCGGTCAACGAGGCCGCCAAGCAGCTCGGCATCCCCGTGGGCACCGTGAAGTCCCGGGTCTACTACGCGCTCAGGGCGCTCCGCGTCGCCCTGGAGGAGAGGGGCGTGACGCCATGAGAGCGCCGGACATGCCGCACGTCGACGTCGGCGCCTACGCCCTCGGCCTGCTGGAGGAGCCCGACCGCCGCGCCTTCGAGGCCCACCTGTCGACCTGCTACTCCTGCCACGAGGAGCTGGGTGCGCTCCGCGGGCTGGCGGAGACGCTGGACGGCATCGGCCCGATCGACGACCCGGTGGACGCGATGCCCGCGCCGCCGGAGCCCGCGGTGGTCACCGACATGATGCGGCACCGCATCCGCCGCCGGAGGCGGCACCGCGCCGCCAGGTCGCTGGCCGCCGCGGCGGCCGGGATCGTGCTGCTCGGCGGCGCGGCCGGCACCGGGTTCACCCTCGGGGCCGACCGCGAGCGGGCGCCGGCCGGTCAGGACGGCGACACCGCCGCGCTGATGCGCGAGGGCCGGCTGATGTCGGCCTCCGACGAGGGCACCGGCGTCACCGGCACGGTCGCGATGCAGCAGAAGGCGTGGGGCAGCCGCGTCGGGCTCCAGCTCAGCAAGGTGGACGGGCCGCTGCGCTGCGAGCTGGTCGCGGTGGGCAAGGACGGCAAGGCCCACACCGTCGTCGGCTGGGCCGTCCCGGCCAAGGGCTACGGGCTGCCGGGCTCGGCGCAGCCGCGGCTCGCGGTGCAGGGCGGCACGGCCCTGCGGCCGCAGGAGATCAGCCGGTTCGAGGTCCGGACGATCGGCGAGGGCCGCACGCTGCTCACCGTCCCCGCCTAGACTCGAGCTTCGCCAGGACCCGCGGCGCGTCCACGCCGGCCCGGCCGCACCGGCCGCGCGGACGCGCCGCTGCGTCACGTCCCATGGGGCTGCGTCACGTACGGCACGGGTCTCATAGGCTGGTGCGGTGAGTGCGATCCGGCCGTCCGCGGGCCCCGGGCTGATGCTGCCGGGGCTGCGCGAGGTGTACGCCGCCTACGTCCGGGAGGCGGACGCCCTGCCCGCGCTGCCGGGCCCGCTGCAGGCGGAGGTGTGGACGTCCGCGCGGCTCGGCGATCTTGAGGCGGCGGCCCCGCACGCCCAGGGGCGGCGTGCCGCGCTCGGCGACCTGATCGGCTGCCTGCGGGCGGCGGCGACGCCGGGCGCCCGGACGTTCCTGCGGGCGCTCGCCGCGATCGGCCCGGCGGAGGCCCGCCGGGCGGCGGGGCGCGCGGCGGACGGCCTCGGCGACGTCCCGGCGGCGCCCTGGGAGGGCTCGCTCGGGCGGGCCGTCCCCGGCCAGGCGTGGCTGATCCAGGAAGGGCCGCTGGACGGCGACCGCCTGGTCTGCGAGTTCCGCTACGAGGACGCCGGAACCGCCGGGATGCACGCGCTGGCCGTCCGGCTGTCCCACGGCGACGTCCCGGCGGAGGTCGTGATCGTGGGCGACGTCCCGGCGCTGATGTCGGCCGCGCGGCAGGCGATGCAGGCCGAGCTGTGCGTCGTCCAGCCGTACGAGGCCGCGGCCGTGGGGGCGAGGCTCCGCGCGGCTCTCGATGCTTCGAGTCCCGGGGGGCGTGGGGGGTCGTCCCCCCGCAAGGGACACGCGGAGCCTCTGCCCGAGGCGTGCTACCCGGCGCTCGCGCTGGCGCGGCACCGGGCGTCCCTGCTCCCCTAGCGGCCGAGGGCGCGGTAGCGGCGGACCGACAGCGGGACGAACACCGCCGCGATCACCAGCGGCCACGCCACCGCGAGCGCCAGGCTGTGCTGCGCCGCCCACGATCCGCCCGTGACCGGGTCGCCGAACAGGTCGCGGCACGCCGTCACGGTCGCCGACATCGGGTTCCAGTCGGCGATCGCGCCGAGCCAGCCCGGCATCGTGCTCGGCGCGACCAGGGCACTGGACAGGAACCCGATCGGCCACACCAGGATCTGGATCGCCGCCACCGACTCCGGCCCCTTGGCGACCAGGCCGAGGTAGACGCCGAGCCAGATCAGCGCGAACCGCAGGAGCAGCAGCAGCCCGAGCCCGGCGAGGGCCCGCGCGGCGCCGTCGTGGACGCGCCAGCCGATGAGCACGCCGCACGCCGCCATGACGGCAAGGGCGACGACCGAGTGCAGCATGTCGGCGGTGGCGCGCCCCACCACGACCGCGGACGGCGACATCGGCATCGACCGGAACCGGTCCGTCACGCCCTTGGCCGCGTCGCTCGCGACCGCGGTGAACGTGGTCTCGACACCGAACGCCATCGTGAGGGCGAACATGCCGGGGACGATGAACGCGCGGTAGCTCCCGCCGCCGGGCACGTCCATCTGGCCGCCGAACAGGTAGCCCATCATCAGCACGACCATCACCGGGAACAGCAGCCCGACCGCGACCTCGCCCGGCCTGCGCGCCCAGTGGGCGAGGGCCCGCCCGGTCAGGGTCCGCCCGTCGGCAACGGCCCACCGCAACGTCTGGACGCTCATGAGGGCACCTCCTCTTTCTCCGTCAGGTGCAGGAACACCTCGTCCAGGGTGGGTCGGCGCAGGCCGATGTCGGCGACGGCGACGCCCGCCTCGTCCAGGGCCCGGACGGTCTCGGTCAGCGCGGCGGCCCGGCCGGACACCGGCGCCCCGACGCGCAGGGCCTCGGCGTCGACGTCCACCTCGCCGGAGGCGACCTTCCCGACGATCCCCGCGGCGGCGGTGAGCGACCCGGGATCGTCCAGGACGACCTCGATGCGGTCGCCGCCGAGCCGCGACTTCAGCGCGTCGGGGGTGCCCTCGGCGATGACGCGGCCGCGGTCGATCACCGAGATGCCGGAGGCGAGCCGGTCGGCCTCCTCAAGGTACTGGGTGGTGAGCAGGACGGTCGTGCCGCCGCCGACCAGCGCCCGGATCGCCTCCCACACCTCGCCCCGGCTGCGCGGGTCGAGGCCGGTGGTCGGCTCGTCCAGGAACAGCACCGGCGGCGCGAGGATCATGGACGCGGCAAGGTCGAGCCGCCGCCGCATGCCCCCCGAGTACTCCCCGGCGGGCTTGGCGGCCGCGTCGGCCAGCCGGAACCGCTCCAGCAGCTCGTCGGCGCGCCGCCGCGCCTCCTTCGCGCCGAGGTGGTGGAGGCGGCCGAACATGACGAGGTTCTGCCGGCCGCCGAGGATCTCGTCGACCGCCGCGTGCTGCCCGACGAGCCCGATCCGGCGCCGCACCTCGTCCGGCTCGCGGACCACGTCGTGCCCGGCGACGCGGGCGGTGCCGCCGTCCGGCCGGGCGAGCGTGGTCAGGATCCGGACGGCGGTGGTCTTGCCCGCGCCGTTCGGGCCGAGCAGCCCGTGCACGGTGCCGGCGGGGACGCGCAGGTCGAGCCCCGCCAGGGCCTCGGTGTCGCCGTAGCGCTTGCGCAGGCCTTCGGCGGCCACCGCGAGCCGTGGTTCCGTCACCCCGTCCTCCAAACTATGTACGCTGTACGGAATTACTGTCCCGGCCAATATAGCGTACGGAGTACAGAGTTTCATCCCTGAGAGGATCCCGGCGTGACCGAGTACAGCGGGGGCGGGGACCCGAAACGCAGTCTGGAGCTCCTGTGGGGCGTAAAGGCGCGCTCCAGGCGGGGGCCCAAACCGCGACTGACCCCGGAGGACATCGTCCGGACGGCGATCGCCCTGGCCGACGCCGAGGGGCTGGAGGCGCCGTCCATGCGGCGGATCGCCGACGAGCTCGGCGTGTCCCCCATGTCGATCTACACCTACGTCCCCGGCAAGGCCGAGCTGATCGACGTCATGGTCGACCGCGCGTTCGGTGAGCTGACGCCTCCGGAACAGGACACGTGGCGGGCCAGGCTGGAGCACATCGCCGAGGACGGCTGGGCGCTGTACCACCGCCACCCGTGGCTGCTGCGGGTGACGCTCGCGCGCCCGCCGATGGGCCCTAACACGCTCGCCAAGTACGAGTTCGAGCTGCGCGCCGTGGAAGGCCTCGGCCTCACCGACGTGGAGATGGACTCGGTCGTCGCGCTCGTCACCGGCTTCGCCGAGAGCGCCGCCCGCGTCTCGGTCAACGCCGCCGAGGCCGAGCGCCGCAGCGGCATCAGCGACCTGGAGTGGTGGGAGGCCACCGCGCCGCTGCTCGCCGAGCTCGTCGACGAGGCCGACTACCCGATCGGCACCCGCGTCGGCACCGCGGCCGGGCAGGAGTACAACGCCGCCGTCGCGCCCCGGCGCGCCTTCGAGTTCGGCCTCGCCCGCGTCCTGGACGGCATCGAGGTACTGATCAACTCCCGCTAGCCCGTTTCGTCCGCTTCGTCGGGGAGGCCCGTGCCGGGTCCTCGGGCCACGGGTGCTTCGGGTACCGGCCGCGCAGCTCCGCCCGGACCGCCTTGTAGCCCTCGCGCCAGAACGAGGCCAGGTCGGCGGTGACCGCGGCCGGGCGCCCAGCCGGGGACAGCAGGTGCACCACCAGCGGCACCCGCCCGCCCGCGAGCCTCGGCACCTCCTCCCAGCCGAACAGCTCCTGCAGCTTCACGGCCAGGACGGGCTGCTCGCCCGAGTAGTCGACGCGGATCCGCGACCCCGATGGCACCTCGATCCGCTCCGGCGCGTACTCGTCCAGCCGCGCGGCCTGCTCCCAGGGCAGGAGCCCCCGCAGCACGGCGGCGACGTCGACCCGTGCCAGGTCGGCGCGGCGCCGCGCTCCCGCCAGCCATTCCGGGAGCCGCTCCAGCAGCGCCGCGTCGTCGACGGCGGGCCAGGGGTCCCCGAGCGCGCCGCGTAGGAACGCCAGCCGCTCGCGGAGCGCGGCGGCCGCCGGGGTCCAGGTGAGCAGGCCCAGCCCCTCGGCGCGGACCCCGTCGAGCAGCGCGGCCCGCACCGCCGCCGGGTCGGGCCCCCGCAGCGGCCGGACGTCCAGCTCGATCGCGCCGAGCCGCTCGACGCGGCGCGCGACCACGTCCCCATCCCGCCACGCGACCTCCTCGTCCGCGCCGAGCAGCGGCGCCGCGGCCGACCGCGCCACGTCCTCGCCGATCACGACGGCCTGCCGCACCCGCGCCGACGCCGACCCGGCCGGGCGGTCGGCCGCCGCCACCGCGAGCCACTCCGGCCGCACTCCGGCCAGCGCCGACCCGTCCGCGAGGACGGCCCCCGTCCCGGACGCCATGAGGTACCCGCCGCCCCGCCTGCGCGCCACCCGTTCGGGGAACGCCAGCGCCACCACGACTCCGGCCACCCGGTCGTCCTCGTCCCGCCCGCGGGGCCCGCCGCCCGGAGACGCGGAGGCGAGCGCCTTCTCCAGGCGGGCGGTCTCGTCCCGCCAGCGGGCGGCGTGGGCGTCGGCGGGACGGCCGCGGCGGCGCAGGGCGCGCCAGGCGGCGGTCAGGTCGTCGCCGGCGGCGCGGGGCGGGGGCTCGGAGAGCAGCGCGACGACCTCGGCCGCGGCGCGGGCGCCGACCTCGCCGGCGCCGTCGACCAGGGCGCGGGCGAGGCGCGGGTGCAGCCCGACGCGGGCCAGCCTGCAGCCCCGGTCGGTGGCGCCTCGGGAGGACACCGCGCCGAGGGCGCGCAGGGTGGCGCGGGCGGCGTCCATGGCGGCGGGCGGGGGCGGGTCGGGCAGGGCGAGGCCGCTCGCGCCGGGGTCGCCCCAGCAGGCCGCCTGGAGCGCGAAGCCGGCGAGGTCGGCCAGCTCGATCTCGGGGCGTGGCCGGGCGGGGAGGCGGTCGTGCTCGGCCTCCGTCCAGCACCGGTACACCGCGCCCGGAGCCTCCCGCCCGGCGCGGCCGGCACGCTGCGCGGCGGTGGCGCGGGACGCGCGGACGGTGGTGAGGGAGCCGAGGCCGCGGGCGTGGTCGGTGCGGGGCTCGCGGGCGAGGCCGGAGTCCACGACGGTCCGGACGCCGGGCACGGTGAGGCTCGACTCGGCGACCGAGGTGGCCAGCACGATCCGGCGGCGGGAGGAGGGCGCGAGCACCTCGTCCTGCACGGACCGGGGCGCCTGCCCGTGGATCTGCAGGACGTCGGCCCCGGCGCCGACGAGCATCCCGGCGACGCGGGCGATCTCCCCGACGCCGGGCAGGAAGCACAGGACGTCGCCGTCGCGTTCGGCCACGGCCCGCCGGACGGTCGCGGCGACGTGCGCGAGGAAGGCCGGGTCGACGCGCATGCCGTGGGGCGGCGGGACCGGGCGCGGCGGCGGCGCCCAGACCGTCTCGACCGGGTGCAGCGCCGCCTCGGTCTCCACGACGGGCGCGCCGCCGAGGAGCCGTGCCCAGGGCCCGGTGTCGGCGGTGGCGGACGCGGCCACCAGCCGCAGGTCGGGGCGGACCGTGGCGCGGACGTCCAGCAGGAACGCCAGCGCGGTGTCGGCGTCCAGGTGCCGCTCGTGGCACTCGTCCAGGATCACCGTGCCGACGCCGGGGAGGTCGGGTTCGGACTGGAGCCGCTGCAGGACGACGCCCGTGGTGACGACCTCGACGCGGGAGCCGGGACGGGACTCGCCGCGCACGGTGACGCCGACCCGGCCGCCGACGCGCTCACCGAGGAGCCAGGCCATGCGGCGGGCGGCGGCGCGGGCGGCGAGGCGCCGCGGTTCCAGCACGAGCACCGTCCCGGCGGCGTGCGGGCCGCCGAGGGCGAGCCCGGCGAGGGCGAGCGGGACCAGGGTCGTCTTGCCGGTGCCGGGAGGCGCGGCCAGCACCGCCGTGCCGCCGTCGTCCAGGGCCGCGCGCAGGGCGGGGACGGCGTGGCGGACGGGGAGGTTCTCGGCGGCGCTCAGGTGCATCGTCCCAGTGTGCCGCCCGGGCGCACCGGCCCGGGAACGGCCCCGATGAATTGCGGCGAAAAAGGCTGTGTTTGTTGCGGTGATACTTGCACCGTGCCTTTCATGCACTCCGCCCGGCCTATTCTGGGTTTTCCCGCGAATCGTCCGTGCCAACCCTGCACGATTGACCAGGCACGCAATGCCGTCAAGGTCGGGACTGACTTCGGAGTTTGATTTAAGTCACCTTGCGAACCGTAGCGCCATTGCCGGGAGCCTCCCCATAATGAGGCTGTCATCGCAGGTGCTGGGAGGTTCCCATGTTCGGCAGCTCCATCTATCTCAGGGACCGTCCGGCCTTCACCGGCGGCTCACCGCAGGCGGTGTACGAGGAGCTCTGGCAGCGCGGCCAAAAGGGGCGTTTGCGGACGCGCGCCTTTCTGTCGGCGGCGGCGCTCGTGTTGTGCGCGATGCTCGTCAACCCCGTTTTCGGAATCCTGATGGGCGTTCTGGTGGCGTCCGCGGACACGTTCGTCCATTGGCGCATTCATAACGCGTCGCGGGTGTGGCGGCTCGGGCTGCGGGGCGAGGAGCGCATGAACCGCTTCCTGCGCCACACGCTGGAGCGCCGCGGTCACCGCGTCCTGTACGGGCGGGCGGTCCCCGGGCACGGCACCGCGGACGAGCTGGTCATCGGGCCCGGCGGGGTCTGGCTCGTGCACAACGAGGCGTGGGCCCCCGGCACCGAGATCTCCCAGCACGGCGGCAGGCTGTTCGTCGACGGCCGCACCCAGTCCAAGCTCGTCGCCGGGCTGACCGCGCGGGCCGAGGCCGCCGCGGCGGCGATCTCCCGGGTCGCGGAGACGCCGGTGCCGGTGACTCCGGTGCTGGCCGTGCACGGCGGCAAGCTCGTCCGGTCGCCCTTCGCCGCCGACGGCATCGTCTTCGCGCCGCCGCTGCGGCTGATCCGCTGGATGCTCCGCAACCCGGTCGCCGACCGGTCGCCCGAGGAGGTCGAGGCGATCACCAGGGCCGCGGTCCTCGCCCTGCCGATCGGCGGACACCACCTGACCGCCGCGGCATGACGGAGCGGAGCGAGGGCATGCCGCGGCACTTGCCGGGGGGCGTGGGGGGTCGCCCCCCACACCGGGCACGCATGACGGAGCGGAGCGAGGGCATGCCGCGGCACTTGCCGGGGGGCGTGGGGGGTCGCCCCCCCACACCGGGCACGCATGACGGAGCGGAGCGAGGACATGCCGCGGCGACCGACTTCTGAACACCTGTGGCCGGGGGGCTCACACGCCGCCGTTCACAGGGCGCCCACCGCCCGCGGAGGCTCCGCCACCTTCGCGGGCGGTGCGGCGCAGCCACAGCAGGCCGAGGACCGGGAGCACCAGCGGCACGAACCCGTAGTCGCGCCCGAACATGGACCAGACGGTCTCGTCGGGGAACGCCGCGGCGTCGGTGACGGTGAGCGTGCCCACGACCAGCACGCCGGCCAGTTCGGTCGAGCAGGCCGCGACGGCGATCCGGAACGACGTCCGGCCGCCGCGCGCGAGCGCGACCGTCGCCAGGACGTAGACGGCCGCGGCGAGCGCCGACAGCAGGTAGGCCACGGGCGCGTCGGAGAACTTCGTGGCGATCTGCACGCCCGCCCGCGCACCGGCCGCGAGCGCGAAGACCGCGTAGACGGCGACCAGCAGCCGTCCCGGCCCGCCCGCGGTGCCGCCGGGCCGGCCCGCGGCGCCCGCGCGGGTCTCGGCGCCGGCGCGGGCGCCGTCGCCCGCGCGGGTCTCGGGCCTCCCGCCCGCGGGCTCCCGGACGTCCTCGTGCTCGGGCTCAGGCACCGGTGCCGCTCCACAGCTGGTCCATCCGTACGACCATGACGGCGACCGCCAGGCCGGCGACGACGATCACGCCCGGCCCCCAGCGGGTCCGCTCCAGCAGGCCCCAGCCGGCGCCGGCGACGGGGATCAGCAGCGATCCGACCAGGTAGCCGACGAAGGTGGCGGGGCCGTCCGGGCCGTCGCCGCCGGACAGCTTCACGACGGCGACGACGGCCTGCGCGATCAGCAGCGCCTCCAGGACGCCGAGCGCGATGAGGTCGGCGACGCCCATCGCCCGGCCGCGCAGCGCGGTCACGAGGGCGTAGCAGGCGGTCAGCAGCGCGGCCGCGATGGTCACGGCGGCCAGGACGTCCGTCACGGCACCGAGAGTACTACCGGCTGTAGAGGACGGCGTCACCGCACCGGCGTCCGCACCCCGCCGGGCATGGCAGCATGGCGGGCGTGAACGCGCTGCAGTGGCTGACCCTGACCCGGCACGGTGAGAGCACCGGCAACCTCGCCTACCAGGCGGTGGAGGGCACCGACGCCGAGGAGGCCGGCATCCCCGAGCGGGACGCCGACGTCCCGCTGTCGGACACCGGCCGCGCGCAGGCGGCGACGCTCGGCCGCTGGCTCGCCGCGCTCCCCGAGGACGAGCGCCCCACGGTCGTCATCGCCTCCCCCTACCTGCGGACCGTCGACACCGCGGAGATCGCGCTCGCGCAGACGTCCTACGCCGCCCCGCATGACCCCGGCGGCGTGCGGATCAAGGTGGACGAGCGGCTCCGCGACCGGGAGCAGGGCGCGCTCCAGGGCCTGACCGCCCGCGGCGTCCAGAACCGGTTCCCGGAGGAGGCCGACCGGCTGCGGCGCCTCGGCAAGTTCTACTACCGGCCGCCCGGCGGCGAGTCGTGGGCCGACCTCGCGCTGCGGCTGCGCAGCTTCTACCGCGACCTGCAGGACGGCGCCCCCGGCGGGCGGGCCCTGGTCGTCACCCACGACGCGATCGTCGTCATGACCCGGTACCTGGTCGAGGAGCTGACCGAGAAGGAGGTCATGGCGATCGAGAAGGAGCCGGTCGCCAACGCCTCGGTCACCCGGTGGCGGCACGACGGCACCGGCCTGGCCGCCGTCTGCTACAACGACTGCGCCCACCTGACGGGGACGCCGGCGCCTACGGCTCCCCGCCGAGCAGCCGGGCGCGGCGCGAGCTGACCGCGGCGAGCCGCGGATCGCCCGGCGGCAGGACGGCGCGGAGCCGCTCCAGCGCCTCCAGGTCGGCGCGGCCGGGCTCGGTCTGGACGTAGGTCCACAGCGCCTCGGCCCCGCCGCGGTCGACCACCTGCCGCCGCACCCGCACCGCCAGCTCGTCGCGTTCGGCGCGGACGCCGGGCGCGTCGGACAGCGGCAGCAGCTCGCCCCCGTACAGCCGGGCCGCGGCGGCGGCGTCACCGCCGTCGAGCAGCCGCCGCACGGTGAGGAAGTCGGCCTCCACCGCGCAGCCGAGCCGGTAGGGGCGGGCGCGGACGATGCCGCCGAACTGCTGGCGGAGCCGGTGGATCTCGGGCCGGACGGTCGCGGGGCTGCCGTCGTCGCCGTACAGGTAGAGCGCGAGCCGGTCGCCGCTCAGCCCGCGCGGGTGCAGCGCCAGCAGCGCGAGGATCTCGGCGTGCCGCAGCGTCAGGTCGAACCGGCGCCCGTCCAGGTGCGCGTGCGGCTGCCCGGCGCCGAGGAGCGTCAGGGTCAGCAGCGGCGCGTCGCCGGCGGGCGGCGCCGCGGCGTCGCGGCCGGCCCGCGCGCCGGTGTCCACCCGGCCGACGAGGCCCGGCAGCCGCAGCAGGAACGCCTCGCCGAGCGGTTCGGCGACGGCGGTGCGCCCGTCCGGCAGGACGACCGTGCCGCCCGGTTCCGGGACGGGGACGCGCCGGCCGCGCAGCCGCTCGCCCGCGATGATGCGGCCGGTGGGGGTGACGAGGGCGCCGGCACCGCGCAGCCCGCGCAGGTGCGGCAGCAGCCGCTCGCGCAGCCGCTCGTCCCGGGCCAGCATCTCGTTCTCCAGCCGCGACTCCGCCAGCCGCGCGGCGGCGGCGACGAGCGCGACGGTCGCGGGATGCAGCGTGTCCACCGTGGCGCTGACGTCGATGCACCCGACGATCCGCCCGCTGTCGGGGTCGGTGACCGGCGCGCCCGCGCACGACCAGCCGTGCAGGACGTGCGCGACGTGCTCGGCGGCGTAGACGTACTCGGGCCGGCCGGTGGCGAGCGCGGTGCCGATCCCGTTGGTCCCGACGGCGTCCTCCGCCCAGCGGAAGCCCTCGGTCAGCCCGATCGCGTCGGCGGCGCGGCTGACGGCCGGCGGGCCCTGCGTCCACAGCGCGTTGCCGGTCTCGTCGGTGATCACCATCAGGTGCTCGGTCTCGTCGGCGACCTGCCGCAGCAGCGCCTCCAGCATCGGCAGGTGCCGTTCGAGGGGGTGCGCGGCGCGGGCGTCGGCGAGGACGTCCCGGTCGAACACCAGGGGCGCCGCCGCCACCCCGGCGTCGACGCCGGCGTCCCGGGACCGGCGCCACGACTCGGCGATCGGCTGCCGGACCGGCACCGCCTCGTGCACCACGATCAGCCCTTTCCCGCGGAGACCCTCGGCCGTCTGAGGATCGGTCCAACCCCGGCGGCGGCGCAACCGATTCCCGGGATCTCTCCCGGCCGGATTCGGACACACAGAGTGATGAGACGGTCGCAACCTGCATGCAACGTGGCGGCGCCTACCGTGTCGCTGCCGGGGAGCCGACGGGCCGTCCCAAGGGTCCCGCCGCCTCGTGCGCGTCCGGGGGGAATGCGTGCGGGGCGGCGCCGCTCCCCGCACTATGGGGAGGACGTCGGAACGCATGCTCTGCCTGACCTGCCACCGCGTCCGCCCGGCCCTGAGCCGGACGGACTACACCGCCGAACGCGCCTGGCTCATCGTCCGTCGGGGCCTGTGCGCCTGCGGCGCGCCGGCCGCCCCGGGCCCGCGTCCGAGGCCCGTCCGAAAGCACGTCCGCTCCCCTGAATAAACTCCTGAGTTCACAAAAGGTTCACGGTCGGTTCGCCTACAGTTTAAGGAGATTCCAGCCGCCCGCCCCGTGGAGGGAGCGCCATGACCATGATCCCAGGTCTCGTCCGCCGCGCCGCCGCCGAGGCGGAGCGCCATCTGCGCGAAGGCGCCGGCCTTCTCGTCAGAGCGGGACGGGATCTGGAACGGTCGGCGCGGCTCGCCCGGCTCCTGCCGGACTATATCGAGCGCGTGGCGGTCCTGGAGCAGGCCGTCCGCGACCAGGGCACCGAGGTGCGCGCGATCCGCACCGAGCTCGACTCGCTCGTCGGCCAGCTCAACGACCGGCTGCTGCCCCGCATCGACGAGCGGATGGACGACACCGAGCGCGACCTGGCGGCCGTCGCGACCAGCCTGATCCGCACCGGCCGCGAGACCGCCGGCCACGAGGCCCGGCTGGAGTCGGCCGAGCGGCGCATCGGCGAGCTGCGCACCAAGCTCGCCCAGCTGGAGCAGCGCACCGGGCTGTGGCGCGACCTGCAGTCCACCGTGGCCAGGTTCGGCGACGACCTCGACGCGATGCGCGCCCGGATGGCGCTGCGCGCCGCCGAGCCGCCGCCGGCCGAGACCGCGCCCGTGCAGAACATCACCGACCGCCCGGCCTGAGCGCGGCACTCCCCTGGCAGGCCGGAAACCGGGCGTCCTGGACAATGGACGCATGACTCTGCCGCCCGAATCCCGCCCGCCCGCGACACGCGGTTTCGCCAGCGACAACCAGGCGAGCGTCCACCCGGACGTCCTCGCCGCCCTGGCCGAGGTCAACGACGGGCACCAGCCCGCCTACGGCGACGACGTCGTCACCGCGCGGCTCCGCGAGGTCGTCCGGCGGCATTTCGGCACGCAGGCCGAGGTGTTCCCCGTGTTCAACGGGACGGGCGCGAACGTCGTGTCGCTGCAGGCGCTGTCGGAGCGGTGGAGCTCGGTGGTCTGCCCGGAGTCCGCGCACATCAACACCGACGAGTGCGGCGCCGCCGAGAAGATCGCCGGGCTGAAGCTGGCGACCGTTCCGGCGCCGGACGGCAAGCTGACACCGGAGATGGTCGAGCGGCACGCCACCGGCTTCGGCAACATCCAGCGGCGCGAGCCCGCCGTCGTGTCGATCACCCAGAGCACCGAGCTCGGCACCGTCTACACCGCACAGGAGACCGCGGCCGTCGCGGCGGCGGCGCACGAGCGCGGCCTGACCGTGCACATGGACGGCGCCCGGATCGCCAACGCCGCCGCGTCCCTCGGCCTGCCGCTGCGCGCCCTCACCACCGACGCGGGCGTGGACGTGCTGTCCTTCGGCGGCACCAAGAACGGGCTCCTGCTCGGCGAGGCCGTCGTCGTCCTGAACCCGGACGCGGTGCGCGGCCTGGCGTACCTGCGCAAGTCCAGCATGCAGCTGGCGTCCAAGATGCGGTACGTGTCCGCGCAGCTCGTCGCGCTGCTGGACGGCGACCTGTGGCTGCGCAACGCCGGGCACGCCAACGCGATGGCCCGCCGCCTGGAGGCCGCCGCCCGCACCGTGCCCGGCGTCCGGGTCACGCAGGCCGTGCAGGCCAACACGGTGTTCGCGATCCTGCCCGGGGACGTGGCCGGGCGGCTGCGCAAGCGGTTCCCCTTCTACACCTGGGACGAGTCGACCGGCGAGGTCCGCTGGGTCTGCTCCTTCGACACCACCCCGGACGACGTGGACGCGTTCGCCGCAGCGCTCGCCGAGGAGGCGTCCGCCTGACCAGGCGGCCCGGCGCGGGCGTCCCGGCCATCGGGAGGCCGCCCGCCGCCGCGCGGCCCGGCGCGTTATCGTGTACCGAACTGGATTCGGTTACAGGAGGCGAGCCCCATGGCCAACCGCACCTTCGTCGTCGGCGTGGGCATGACCAAGTTCGAGAAGCCCGGCTCCCGCGACTGGGAGTACCCCGACATGGCCAAGGAGGCCGTCGGCAACGCCCTGGCGGACGCCGGCGTCGGCTACGACGGCATCGAGATGGCCTACGCCGGCTCGATGTACGGGTCGATGGGCCAGCGCGCCCTCTACGAGACCGGCATGACCGGCATCCCCGTGATGACCGTCATGAACGCCTGCGCGACCGGCTCCAGCGCCCTGTTCCTCGCCCGCCAGGCCGTCCGCGGCGGGCTCGCCGACTGCGCCCTCGCCCTCGGTATGGAGAAGATGAAGAAGGGCTCCCTCGGCGCCGGCATGGGCGAGTCCAAGGTCACCATCATCGACCACCACCTGCGCTCCATGACCGCCGGCCGCGAATGGGAGCTCGACAAGGCGCCCATGCCGCAGATGTTCGGCAACGCCGGCCGCGAGCACATGGAGAAGTACGGCTCCACCCCCGACCACTACGCCTGGATCGGCTGGAAGAACCACAAGCACTCGGTCAACAACCCCTACGCGCAGTTCCAGACCGAGTACACGCTCGACGACGTCAAGAACGCCACGATGATCTTCGACCCGCTCACCAAGCTGCAGTGCTCCCCCACCTCCGACGGCGCCGCCGCCGCGCTCGTCGTCAGCGAGCGGTTCCTGGACCGGCACGACCTGTGGGACCAGGCCGTCGAGATCGCCGGCCACCACATCGCCACCGACACCCCCGAGAGCTTCGAGGACAACTCCTCCATCCAGGTCGTCGGCTTCGGCGTCTCCCAGCGCGCCGCCCGGAAGGCCATGGACGAGGCCCAGGTGACCATCGACGACGTCGACGTCATCGAACTCCACGACTGCTTCAGCGCCAACGAGCTCATCACCTACGAGGCCCTCGGCATGGCCGGCGTCGGCGAAGGCCACAAGCTCGTGGACGACCAGGCCACCACCTACGGCGGGAAATGGGTCGTCAACCCGTCCGGCGGCCTGATCTCCAAGGGCCACCCCCTCGGCGCCACCGGCCTCGCCCAGTGCGCCGAACTCACCTGGCAGCTCCGCGGCAAGGCCGGCGACCGCCAGGTCGGCGGCGCCCGCGTCGCCCTCCAGCACAACATCGGCCTGGGCAGCGCCTGCGCGGTAGCGGTGTACAAGAAGAGTTAGTCCACTCGGTGCGTTCGGAGCGGGTTTGGACGTGTGACAATCTTTGACTCTTGTCTCATCCGCGTTACTCTGGGGTCGAGTGATCGCTGGTCTGGAGGTGCGATGCCCGCCTCGTCCTCACCCCCGTCGGTCGCCACCGCCGCGGCTCCCCGCACCGTCCCCCACGCCCCGCTCGTTCCCGGAACGCTGCTGTGGCGGCACGCCGCCGACATGCGCTCCCTGCTCCCGGGCGCCGCCGCCGGGCTCATGCAGCTCATGCATCCCGGCATCGGCGCCGGGGTCGGCGAGCACTCCGCGTTCTTCGACGCCCCCTTCGAGCGGATCCACCGGTCCGTCCCGCAGATCTGGGCGACGATCCTCACCCCGGACGGCGCCGCCCGCGCCCGCGCCATCCGCGACCTGCACCGCGCCATCGGCGGCGTCGACGAGCACGCCCGCCGGTACCACGCCCTCGAACCCGAGACGTTCTGGTGGGCGCACGCCACCTTCACCTGGGAGATCTTCAAGGCGGCCGAGATCTTCCACCCCGGCACCCTCACCGCCGAGGATCACGAGCAGATGTACGCCGAGACGGTCACCTGGTACTCCCGCTACGGCGTCAGCATGCGTCCCGTCCCCGCCGACTACGCCGCGTTCCAGTCCAAGTTCTGGCACATCTGCGCCAGGACGCTCGAACTCACCCCGGCCGCCGCCCGCGCGCTGGAGATCGCCAAGCACGGCTCGGACACCGTCACGCTGCTGCCCGTCGGCGGCCCCCGCCTCGACCGCGCGGGCCGCCTCGTCATCGAGCGGCCGCTGCGCCTGATCACCTTCGGCTGCCTGCCGCCGCTCGTCCGGGAGCGGTTCGACATCCCCTGGTCGCCGCTCGACCAGGCCCGGTTCGCCGCCCTCGCCCTGGCCAACCGGCAGGGCTACCGAATGATGCCCACCGGCCTCAACCACTGGGCCCTGCGCAGCATGCTCCGCTACATCGGCGCCCAGACCCGCCAGAGCCGCTACCAGCCCGCCGCCTAGCCCGCGGGGGCCGACGCGGGGACGGCCAGCCGGGGGTGGAGTTCCGCGCAGGCCGCGAGGATCCGGGAGACGTCGTCGTCGCTCAGCGCGGCATGGGCGGAGAGGCGCACCAGGGTGCGTCCCACCGATGCCGACGGCGGGAACAGCGCCGCGCTGAAGATGTCGCGGCGGACCAGCGCGTCCCGCAGCATGGTCGCGTCGGCCTCCGAGCCGGTCTCCAGGGCGATGATCTGCGAGTCGGACTTGACGAGGCGGTAGCCGAGGCTCGTCAGGCCGTCCCGCAGCCGGGCCGTGACGGCGCGCAGGCGGTCCCGGCGCCAGCCCTCCTTGCGGACGACCTTCAGCGCCGCCGCGAGGCCCGCCACGTCGTGCGGCAGCAGGGTCGAGCTGAACACCGCGGGCAGCGCGGTGTGCGCGAAGTAGTCGGCGAAGCCGGGACGGTCGCAGGTGATCAGCCCCGCCCGGCCCGGCAGGGCCTTCGCCAGGCTCGCGGTGCGGAAGTCGACCCGCCCCGTCAGCCCCATCGCGGCGACCAGCCCCGCGCCGCGCTCCCCGTGCGTGCCGAGCGAATGCGACTCGTCCACCACCAGCAGGCAGTCGTACTCCTCGGCCACCTCCACGAGGCCGGCCAGCGGGCACACCGAGCCGTCGGTGCTGTAGACGGCGTCCACGGCGATCACCCCCGAACCGCCCACCTCGATCCGCCGCCGCAGGTGGTCCAGGTCGTTGTGGCGGAAGTAGGCCAGTTCGGCGCCCGCCGCCCGCGCCCCCTCCCACAGCGACATGTGCGCGAGGACGTCCAGGTAGACCGGGACGTCCGGCCCGGCGACCACCTGGAGGAGCCCGGTGTTGGCGGCCCACCCCGACGGGCACAGCACCCCGGCCCGCGCGCCCATGTGCCGCGCGACGTGCTCGCCGAGGACGACCTGCGGGTGGTCCTCGGGCAGGCAGGGGCCGGGGGCCTGCGCGGCGCCCTCCGACGCGCGCAGGCAGGCGATCATGGCCTCGGTGATCGCCGGATGCTCGGCCAGGCCCAGGTAGTCGCTACAGGTCAGCATGATCGCCCGGTCGCCGGGGGCCTTCGCGGTGGCCGGCCGCCGTCCGCCCCGCGTGCCCCGGAACACCCTGATGCGTTCGCCCAGCCGCTGGTGAGCGCTGGTCATGGTCGTCACTCTCCCCCGTCGAACCTTGGTCACGTCCTGTAGCGGCCCCTAATCATAGTGTGAAAAGAATCTCGGGAGTGGACCAAGGGGCCGTGGCGCGGAGAAAAGTTCGAGTGGAACGAATCATTCCGTTCTGATAGAATCGGTGGCATGAACCAGACCTCCGGCCGGGCCGTCCTCGACACCGCCCACGACATGCTGCGCACCGCCGTCCGCGGCCTCTCCGACCAGGACCTCGGCCGTCCGACCCCGTGCAGCCGGTGGGACGTCGCCCAGGTCGTCCAGCACGCCGCCGGCGACCAGCTCGCCTTCGCCGCCGCCATCACCGGCGAGCCCGGCCCCGGCTACGACCCGTTCCAGCCGTCCGGCACGCTCGACGGCTCAGCGATGGACCTGCTGGAGCCGTCCCTGACCGCCTGCGCCGCCGCCTGGGCGACCATCGGCCGCGACGCCGCCGTGGTCCCCGTCCCCGTGCCGCCCGGTTCCCTCGCGCCCGAGACCGGCGCCGGGGCCGCCGCGCTCGACGCCGCCGTCCACGCCTGGGACATCGCCGTCGCCACCGGCCGCCCGTCCCCGCTCACCCCCGAGATCTCACGGACGCTGCTCGGCGTCGCCCGGAAGATCGTGGAGCCGCTGCGCCAGTACGGCGCCTACGCCGCGGCCCTCCCCCACACCGGGCAGGACGACGTCGCCGCCCTCCTGCGCCACCTCGGCCGCGAGCCCGGCTGGACGGCCTGATCCGCACGTGACCTGCGCGCTTTGTGGATCACAGGTCACCCAACGTTCGCGTCCAGGGGTGCCAGAGGTCGCATACTCTTCAATCGAGTAGCCGACCACTGAGGTGTGGAGACGATCGCCGCCCCCGCAGAAACCGCGGCGTCCGCCAAGGTCACCGGAATTGGCGTCGACGCCCCCGCCCTCCCCTCCGTCCCGCGGACCCGCGGGGCCCGCTGGGCCGTCCTCGGAGTCCTGGCGGCCACCCTTGCCGCGGCCGCGCTCGTGGCGGCCGGCCCGCTACGGCCGGCCGCCGCGGCGATCGGCCACATGCGGTGGGTCTTCCTCGCGCCGCTGGTACTGCTGTCCCTGCTGCACTACGTCTTCTCGGCGATCGCGCTGCGCGGGGCGGCGGGCCGGCCGCTCCCGCTGGTCGCGACGACGATGACGCAGTTCACCGCGTCCGCCGCCAACCGGATCACCCCGGGCGGCCTCGGCGCCGTCGCCGTGAACACCCGCTACCTCGTCTGCCGCGGGCTGCCGCTCCCGCGGGCCGCCGTGGCGGTGGCCGTCCTGCAGGTGGCCGGCCTCCCCGCGGACCTGCTGCTGATGGGCGCCGTCCTCGGGCTCGGCACCGTGCTCCTGCCCGGCGCCGCCAACGACCGGATGCTGGACGCGCTCGGCCACCACGCCGCCCAGGCCGCCGACCTCGTCCCGCCCCTCCCGCTGCTCGTCGCGGGCGGCGTGCTGCTGCCCGCCGCGGTGCTGTGGGGCCGCCGCGCGCTCCGCTCCGGCCCGGCCCGCCGGGCCGCCGCCGGGTTCGCCGACCTGTGCCGCCGCCCGCGCGACCTCGCGGTCGTCCTCGGCGCGTCCGCCGGGACGACGCTCGCCCTCGGCCTCGCCTTCACCCTCAGCGTCCTCGCCATCCCCGGCACGGCGGCGGGGCCGGCCGACGCCCTCGCCCTCGTCGCCGCCTACCTGGTGGGCGCCGCGGCGGGCTCGGCCATCCCGACGCCCGGCGGTGTCGGCTCCACCGAGGCCGCGCTCGTCGCCGCGCTCGCCGCCCTGGACATCGGCACCGGCCCCGCCCTGCACGCCGTCCTGCTGTTCCGCGCGATCACCTTCTGGGCGCCGGTCCCCCTGGGGATCCTCGCGTGCCGGACGCTCCGGCGCTGACCTTTACGTTGTAGATCATTAAAGGCCGAAGACCCTCCGGGCGTTGCCGGCGAGGAACGCCTCCTTCGCGGTCTCGCCGAGGCCGAGGTCGTCCAGCCTCGCGAGGGCCCGCTCGGCGGTCATCATCGGGTAGTTCGTCCCGAACATGACCTTGTGGTGGCGGTCCTGCGTCATGTACCGGACGAGCTCCGGCGGGTACCTCCGCACCGTGTACGCGGACGTGTCGATGTAGACGTTCGGATGCTTGCGGCACACCGCGACCATCTCCTCCGTCCACGGGTAGCCGATGTGGCCGCCGACGATGACCAGCTCGGGGAAGTCGAGCGCCACCTGGTCGATGTACGGGATCGGCCGTCCCGTCTCGCTCGGACGCAGCGGGCCCGTGTGGCCGACCTGCGTGCAGAAGGGGACGCCCAGCTCCACGCACTCGGCGAACAGCGGGTAGTAGCGGCGGTCCGTCGGCGGTAGCTCCCACAGCCACGGAACCACGCGCAGGCCCTTGAACCCCAGCTCGCGCACGCACCGCCGGAGCTCCCGCACCGCCTCCATGGGCTTGCGCAGGTCGGCGGAGGCGATCCCGACGAGCCGGTCCGGGGCCTGCTCGACGAACGACGCCACCTCGTCGTTGCTCACCAGGTCGCCCTCCGGGCCGTACCAGGCGCTGATCAGGCCGACGTCCACTCCCCCGGCGTCCATCGCCGCGACCGTCGCCGCGACCGGGATCTCCTCCTCGGGCGGACGCTGCCCCGTCCACCGCCACAGCGAATCCAGCATCTCGTGCTGCAGGAACCGGACCGTCCCGTGCTGCATCCACGCGTCAACCAGCATGTTCGCCTCCCACCGACCGCCACGCGGCCTCGCTCAGCCATCCGGCCTGCCCGGCGTCCGGCTCCGGGGCCTGCCCGTTCAACCACATCCGGCACAGCTCCTGCGCGGGACCGAGCCAGAGGACGAACGCGGTCACCGCGTCCACGTCGGCCAGCGCGCCGTGGCGCGCATGGACCCGCCACCAGCCGCGGACCTCGCGGAAGAACATCCTGTTGCGCGCGGCCAGCGCCTCGCTCCCCGCCGGACGCTCGGTGAACATGAACCGCGCCCGGCCGGGGTTCTCCCTGCACCACCGGACGTGGAAGGCGACGACGCCGGTCACCGCCTCGCGCGCCCCGTCATGCGCCTTCAGCTCGGCGAGGAAGGCGTCCTGGTACATCGAGACGCACTCCACGAACAGCGCCTCCGCCACCTGCTCCTTGCCGGCGAAGTGGTGGTAGAAGCTCCCGACGCTGACCCCGCTCGCCGTCCGGAGCCCGCTCAGCGTCGTGCCGGCGACCCCGTCCCGCCCGAACAGCTCCAGCGCCGCCCGCAGCACCCGGGCCCGCCCCGCCTCCGTCATAGAACATTATTCTAGCACTCCAGAACAATGTTCTGTCAACCCGGGTCGCGGCCGCTGCTAGCCTGAGGACCATGTCCAGCCCCGAGTCGGATAGACGCTGACTCCCGGCGGCCCCCTTCCTGCGGGCCGCCCGAGGCGGGCTGTCCTCGCCCTCTGACGCGAGGGATCTCCTTCCGCCACCGCCGTCCGTGACGACACCGGACGGCCATCCCGGCACAGCCCCCACCGGTCAGCCGTCCTGTTCGCCGTCTCGGGAGTCTCCCTTGCCTTTCGCCGTCTATGTCCTCGGGCTGGCCGTGTTCGCCCAGGGCACCTCGGAGTTCATGCTGTCCGGGCTCGTCCCCGGCATCGCCGCCGACCTGCACGTCTCCATCCCCGCCGCCGGCCTGCTCACCTCGGCCTTCGCCATCGGCATGGTGATCGGCGCGCCGTCGATGACGCTGCTCGCCCGGCGGTGGCCACGCCGCCGGGCGCTGCTGGCGTTCCTGTGCGTCTTCGTCGCCGTGCACGTGATCGGCGCGCTCACCACCAGCTACGCTCTGCTGCTGGCCACCCGCGTCGTCGCGGCGCTGGCCAACGCCGGGTTCTGGGCCGTCGCGCTCACCACCGCGACCGCGCTCGCACCCCCCGCCGCCCGCGCCCGCGCCACCTCGGTCGTGGTCGGCGGCGTCACCGTCGCCTGCGTCGCGGGCGTGCCCGCCGGCGCGCTGCTCGGCGAGGCGTGGAGCTGGCGCGCGGCCTTCTGGGCGGTCGCGCTGGTCTCTCTTCCCGCCATCGCCGCCATCGCCAAGGCGATCCCGGAGGAGCGCCCGTCGGCGGGCGGCGCCCGTCAGGAACTGCGCGCGCTGGCCGACGGCCGGCTCTTGCTCACCCTCACGGTGAACGCGCTGTTCCAGGGCGCGACGTTCTGCACCTTCACCTACCTGGCGCCACTCGCCACGAACGTCACCGGCCTGGGCTCCGCATGGGTGCCGGCGCTGCTGGCACTGTTCGGGGTCGGGTCCTTCGTCGGCGTCACCCTCGGCGGGCGCATCGCCGACCGGCGCCCGGCGGCCCTCATCGCGGGCGGTATGGCGTCATTGACCGCCGGATGGGCCGCGCTCGCGCTGGCGGCGGCGCATCCCGCGCCGGCGGTCGCGCTCGTCTTCGTCCAGGGGATGCTGGCGTTCGGCACGGGCCCCGCGCTGATCGCGCGCGTCCTCGACCAGGGGGCCGGCGCGCCGACGCTGGCGGGCGGGTTCGCGACGGCCGCGTTCAACGTCGGCGGCACGATCGGCCCGTGGCTCGGCGGCACCGCGATCGGCGCCGGCCTCGGCTACCGCTCCCCCGTCTGGGTGAGCGCGCTGCTGATGGCCGGCGCGATCGCGCTGCTCGCCGGTCAGGCCAGCTTCTTCAGGGCCAGGCGGGCGGAGCCGGTCATGGCGGGCAGGTAGCCGGACCGGTGGCCGAGCGCGGTCGGGTGGTAGGACGACCCGATCGGGATCGTCACCGCGTTCAGCCAGTCGTCCCCGGAGCACAGCTCGTGCCCGGCGAACTCGTCCCGGACGTCCGACCAGACGAACCCGGCGCGGCCCGCGGCCGAGGCGATGACGCCGTCGAGGGTGTCGGCGGCGCCGTTCAGGGCGGTGCGCTTGGCGTTGCTCAGCCCCACGCACACGTCGACGATCTTGTAGAGGCGCGGGTAGCCGAGCACCACCACGCGCGCGGACGGGGCCTTGGACCGGATCTGCGAGTACAGGGAGTCGAGCCGGCCGGGAAGGGTGTTGCGCATGTAGCTCTCGGCCTGCGCGACCCTGCTCTGGCAGCTTGACGTCGACTCCAGGACGCACGTCTGCATGACGTTGGCGAAGCCCGCGTCATTGCCCCCGGCGGTGAGGCTCACCAGCGTCGTCGAAGACGACAGCGCCCCGAGCTGCCCGCTCGCGACGCTCGCGGTCGTCGCCCCCGAGCACGCCACGAACTTGAACGAGTCGGTGGCGTGCGCCGCCGCCCACAGCTTCGGGTAGGCGTTGGCGCTGCGGTTGCACGACCCGCTGCCGGGGTCGTAGTTCCCGGCCCCCGTGCCGGACGAGTAGGAGTCCCCCAGTGCGACGTAGTTGGTGGCGGCCGCCGAGGCGGACCCGGCCCACAGCAGAGAGGCGGCGGCGATGGTCACCGCACCGAAAGCGGACAGACAGGGGCGGGATGGACGCATCTGCACTCCGGAGCGACGGGCGGAATTCGGTTGCCCCACTCATACCCGTACCGCCATTCCCCCAAGCCACCGACTGATCAACACTATTTGTCACTATTCGCCATTGAAATCCGAAATATACGAGAATCTCAGCCCGTCAACCCACAAGAGGCAACAACCATTCCACGACAGATCCCGGTGGCCCCGGTGACCACACCCGTCCCTGTAACCTCCACCTGCCACCCGGGTTCCCGCAGGTACAGGCCGACCTCCCGAAGGCAGAGAATCTCAGCAATCACGACCGCCGCCCACGATTCCAAGCACGAACACCACCCCTGGCGCCGCACTCACAAGAAGAACTCCGCAGCAGTCAACGCAGCCAGAAACCCACCCCACCCACGCCCGCAGACAGAGATAACAATCTCCAACCCACGATCAAATTTCGTAAAACTCCCACCCCACCCGAAAATGATGTAACCCTCGCCCCCGGGTGGGCGCGGCCGGGCGAGCCATCACTGTTCTCGCACGTCGGTAAACGCTCAGGGCTCGTCGGCCGTCCAGCAACGTGACGAAGGTCGGGCGCGCCATGGCTCCCAGCGCTTCCGCAGTTTGCGGTACGAAGGAAGGTCGAGCCACAGGTGCATCCCTCTTCAGCGTCCAACCGCTGGGGCCTGGCATGACGGCGAGCAGGCCCTTGACGTCCCGAGACCCTGAGAGCCTTGGGCGCTACCGCCTGACGGGGCGCCTGGGAGAAGGCGGTCAGGGCGTCGTCTACCTCGCCGAGGATGCGGACGGCCGCCAGGTCGCCTTGAAGGTCCTTCATGACCGCGGCGGTTCACGCGACGCCTTCCGTCGGAACCGCCACGGCGCTCGCGGCGATCCGCGAAGCGGGTGTGGTCCACGTCAGGGCCTCTTGCGGCGGAGTTTGTTCCAGGCGGTGCGGGCGTAGGCGTTCAGGCGGGTGCTGAGGCGGCGGGCCGTGGGGAACTCGGTGCCGAGGAGGCCCAGGCCGGCGAGGATCGCGACGATGCCGGGGCCCGGCAGGACGAGCATGACGCAGCCGGCGACGATCAGGGCCACGCCCGCGATCGCGACGCCGACCTTCCGGAGGAGCCGGAGCGGCGAGCGGCTCTCCGGAGCCGATGCGCTCTCGGCCGTCGGTTCCATCGCGGTCGTGGTCACAAAGCCTCCCGGTTCGTCTGCGTTTCCTTGTGGGACGAGCCGGGCCCGCCGCTGGATCCCGATCACGGGGAGTGTGACGAGGACCACGTCCCGCGCGGTGCCGGCCGCAGGCGTTCGTCCGGCCGCGGGGACGGCGAGGGCTAGCATTCGATCATGAGAATCCCGGTCGGCGTGCCGCGCCGGCTGCGCGGGCGCCTCGGCCGGATCGTCGCGCGGGTCTGGAGGCGGCTGGGCGGGCGGGTGCAGTGGCGGCTCGCGCGGCTGCGGCACGACACGTTCCTGCTGTACGCGGGCGGGATCGTCCAGGACGACGAGGGCCGGATCCTGCTGCTGCGGCACCGGCTGTGGCCCGAGTACCGGGCGTGGGGCCTGCCGGGCGGGTACGTCAACGCGGGCGAGCGGCCTGAGGACGGGGTCAGGCGCGAGGTGCGCGAGGAGACGTCCCTTGAAGTCGAGGTCGTTCCGCGGCCGCTGGGGCTGGCCGGCGGCTTCCGGCACCGCGTCGAGGCGTACTACGAGGCGCGGATCGTGGGCGGGCGGCTCGACCTGGACGCGGCGGAGATCCTCGAAGCGCGCTGGTACCCGCTCGACGCGCTGCCGGACGCGATGTCCCCGCGCCTGCGCGCCGTGATCGGCGCGCTTGACCTCAAGGGAGGTTGAGGTTACAGGCTGGGCACCATGAGCCTTACCGATCTTGAACGCGAGTACCTCGCCGGGCAGCGGCTCGGCCGGCTGGCCACGGTGGGCCCGAAGGGCGACCCGCAGAACAATCCCGTCGGGTTCAGCTACAACGCCGAGCTTGGCACCATCGATATCCGCGGATACAGGCTCGCCGAGAGCCGCAAGTACCGCAACCTTCGCCACAACGACCGGGTGGCGTTCGTCGTCGACGACCTGGCCTCGATCACGCCGTGGCGCGTGCGCGGCGTCGAGATCCGCGGACGTGCCGAGACCGCCGTAGTGGACGCGGGCCAGGATGCGCATGTGACCGCCGACGTCATCCGCATCCACCCGCGCACCGTCTTCACCTGGGGCATCGACCCGGACGCCGATGGAATGATCAAACGCGTCGTCGGCTGACCACGCCGGTAAGGAATTCGGCAAAGGAACCACACCGCTGCGGCATACATCTGTTCAGCGTGCGCCGTCACCTTTGGCCACGGCCGGTCGGCGCCCGATTTTCCCGCGGCACCGGCGGCCTTCCCGCCTAGGGTGTGAGCTGTTTCCGCAGCCAAGGGGGTTCTATGCCGGTCGGCAACGTTGGGGACGTCAGCTTCACCCGGTTGATCTCCGCGGACTTGCGCCAGACCATCACCGCGGTACCGCAGTCGCTGGACAATCAGTGGTTCGATCGCGATCTTCTCGGCGAGGCGCTCAGGGCGGGCCGGGTCGGCCGGGATGTGCTGGAGAAGCAGGCGCGAAGATCACGGCGGGAGTACCTGCGGGCCCTGCTGAACGCCGAGAAGGTGCTCATCAACCGCGCCTTTCTCTACAACAACCCGCAGGTCTACCAGGACTACGCGAAGAAGGGCCCGGACCAGAAGGCGTTCCGGGAGATGCTGGCGAGCGGCGTGATCATTCCGATGCTGCTGTCGGAGGACGGGCCGCTGCCCACGGCCGGCCCGCATTTCCAGGTCACCGAGGGCATCGAGGCGTGGCGGCGGATGGCGGAGAGCACCGCCATGTCGTGCCTGAGGCTGTCCTGGGACGACACCGAGAACGCTCTGCTCGCCGAGGAGATGAACCGGACGTTCGGCGAGTTCCTCACGGGTTTCCTCCATTTCAAGGTGCCGGCGCTGCAGCGCGATTTCGGCCTGGACGAGGAAGAGGCCAAGAGCGCCCTCGGACGTCTCAAGGAGGTCGCGCGATGGGCGTTCGACGAGCTGGACGCCGGGCGGCCCGTGGTGCGGCAGAGGCTCTACGAGAGATTCGTCGTCGGAGACGGCGGGAACGTCGCGGAGCGGCAGTACGACGCCGGCCTGCCGCACATGCCCATCGTGAAACAGCTGGTCGACCTGAAATACGCCACGAACCTCGCCGACGCGGTCGACGTCTTCGCCTTGACGCCGAGCAATTCGCCGCGCCGCACCGCCTTACAGGAGGGGCTGGCGCAGGTCCGCCGGCGGCGAGACGGCGCGGCGACCGAGTCGACGGACGCCGACGAGCTGATCAGGCTTCTGCGGAACCTGAGCTTCGAGGACGTGCAGGGCCTTCTCGAAGCGGTGCCGACCCTCGACCGCCTTTCCCTGGCCGACACGTGGCGGGTCCGCAACGAACCGGAATGGCACGCGTACAAGACGGCGCTCGCCAGGGTCATCAACGCGCCCTCCATCCAGGCCCTGGCCGATCCGGGCACCGGTGTCGTCGAGATCAGCCGGGCCTATCTCGCGATGCTCCGGAAGGCGGAGGAGGTCCGCAACGACCGTTCCGGCGGGCGGTTCGGCGGGCTGACGGAAATCGCCATCGACATCGGGGCCGTGACCGTCAACGTCCTGTACATGCCGGGCGACGCCGTCGCCTACGAGGTGGCCGGGGAGGTCGCCAGCCTCGCGGGGACCCGCGTGGCCCGGGTTACGCTGCGCCTCGGCCTGGGCAGGTTCCTGGCGAGCAGAACGCGTCACCGGATCGAGACCACGGCACAGTTGCTGGACATGCGGATGGAAGACCCGTACCGGGAGGCCAGGAAACTGATCGGCTTCCTGTCCAGGCAGGCGGTCGAGCGAGGTTCTGTGGACGACGGCGCCGACCTGTCGAATGAGGGTGAATGACCACGCCTTTCGAGGAGTACGACCTGCTGCGCCGGAGCCGGCCGGATCTGTTCGCCAATCCGCCCGGCGCCGGGAGCGTGATTCTGGACGAGTTCCCACCCGAAGGCGGCCCGTACGGGATCTGCTACCGGGACCAGTACCTCACCCTGCTACGGGACCCCGTCGCATTCCCGGACGGCCGGACCGGCGGTTACCTCCGGGCCTTGCATTCCGGTGGCCACGCCGGGGCGGCCGTCCTCCCCGTCCATGACGGCCGGATCGTCCTGCTGCGGCATTTCCGGCACGCCACGCGCCAATGGCATTGGGAGATCCCGCGGGGATTTCCCGAGCCGGGCGAGCCCGCGGAGAAGACCGCGCGCAGGGAGGTGGAGGAGGAGATCGGCGTCCCGGCCGAATCGGTCGAGTTCCTCGGGGACGTCTACGCCGACACCGGCGTCGCGGGAAGCAAGGTCGGTCTGTTCTGGGCCGCCGTCGGCCGGCCGGACTTCTCGATCCGCGAGGAGGGCATCGACCACATCGAACTGGTCTCGTCGCAACGGCTCGATCTCATGCTCGGGCAAGGCGAGATAACCGACTCGTTCACGATGGCCGCGATCCTGCACGCCAAGCAACGCGCTTTGCCTCCGTTCTCCGGGCAGGACGGTCCTGCGTGACCGAATGGCTTCGGCGCCGCCCAGATGTGCGTCAGTTCTCCGGGGCGGTGATCTGCTGCGGTGTGCCGATGTCGTGGAAGACGAACGCCGCCTTAAAGTCGACGGACAGGCCCATCTTGTTCTTCCCGGTGATGAACTCGCTGTTGACCGTCAGCCGGCGCGGGCGGTCGTGGCCGTCCACCCAGAGTTCGGCGGTGAACATCGCGTCGCCCGGATACACCTGGAGTGCGCGGCGGCGGGCCTCGGGCGACTTGGCCAGGCACTGCGCCACCTCGCAGGCGATGGAGTAGACGCTCATCCGCTCCCCCGCGCGGGTTTCGTCTCCGGGCTGATCAGCAGGCTCCGCTGCCCGCGGAACATCTCCGCGATCAGCGTGGTCCGCATCAGGCTGGCGGCGCCCGCCGGGTCGTAGCCGCGCCGCCCGGTCACCTGCGGCGCACGCGGCGGCGTCAGCCACCGGTCCGACTGGAGCGTGTTGCGCACGTACGGTCGGGCTCGGGCTCGGGCGGACTCGGCGGCGGGTCCGGTTCGGTGCGCCAGGGCTCCACCTCGTCCCTGAGGATCGCCTCATGAAGATCGCGGAGCCGTTCGCCCGGTTCCAGGCCCGTCTCCTCGATCAGCAGCGTCCAGCCGTCGCGGAAGGCCTGGAGCGCTTCCGAACGCCTGCCGCAGCGGTAGAGGGCGAGCATCAACCCTGCCCGCAGTTCCTCGCGAAGGGTGCTCGTCAACGAGCGAGGCCAGCTCCGCCACGATCGCCCCATGCCGCCCGAGGTCCAGCTCGACGGCGAGGCACTGCTCTATCGCCGCGCGGCCTCACGCGGGACGAACGCCCCGTCCGCCCCGTCCAGTGCGGGACCACGCCAGACGCCGAGCGCCTCCCGGAAGGCATCGGCCGCCTCCGCCAGACGACCCACCCCGACGTGCGCCCTGGCCCGGTCGACAAGGTCGGCGAAAACGGCGAGATCAACCTGCGCCGCCCCGGTGCGCAGCAGGTATCCGGGCGGACGCGTCTCCAGCAGCTCCGCCGCCTCACCCAGCGCCCGCCGGACCCGGTGCACCAGCGTGTGCACCTGGGTACGGGCGGAGGACGGCGCGCTCACCTACAACTCGTCCACGAGCCGGTCCACGGACACCACACGGCCGGCGCTCAGCAGCAGCGCCGCCAGAAGGGCCCGCTGCCTCCCGCCGCCCAGAGCCACCGTCCGGTCACCGACGTTCGCCTCGACCGACCCGAGCACCGAGAAGGCGACGTCGGGCATGGACCCCTCATCTCAGGACGGCGGCGGACCTGCTGAATGCATGCCATCAGCAGGCCGCATTGTCCAGCGAACACCCGCATCCGGCCACCCGGCGCGCGGAGGCACGACGGAGCGGGGCCCCGCCGTCCTCCCGCTCGTCCACCTGTTCACACCGCAGGCGAATCCGGCTCGTCCCATTTCAGCTCCACCACCCATGCATTTCTTTCACAGTTGTTGACAGGTGAGTCGAGAAGCCATCAGAATCCGGCGAAGCCGAGCGCCGCCCCTCTTCCCCGGGCGCACCCCGCGGAGCTCGTGCATCTCTTTCAGCCGACGCCGGAAACGGTCCGCCGCACAGACGCTCCGTCCGGCATGACCATCGGGAGAGCGATGAACGAGAACGCGGAGGAAACCCGTCCCTGGCTGCGGGTGAAGAAGGAGGACTGCCCGGTCGGCGCACCGCAGCAGGCGTGGATCGAGGCATCGATGACGTGGTTCGCGAGCGAGTTCGGCCGGGAGCCGCTGCTCGGCGGCATCGTCCTTCCAGGGCCGAGCCTGGCGTCCGGGTACACGGGGACGCCGCGGCAGATCAACCGCCTGATCGCCGGCGTGTGCACGGTCATGTCGCTGGAGCCGTCCGACCTGACCGTGGAGTTCTTCGACCTGCGGGACGAGGAGGACAAGGACGGCAAGCGCGCGGTCGGGCACTACTACGTCCGCGACGGCCGGCCGGTCATCGGGCTGGACGTCGGCGAGGCGTCCGACGCCGAGTACCTGACGGCGATCACCGCCCACGAACTGTGCCACGTCCGGCTCCTCGGGGAAGGGCGCATCACGACCGGGCGCAAGGACCACGAACGGCTGACCGATCTCCTCACCGTCTATTTCGGTTTCGGGATCTTCAGCACGAACGCCGCACTGAGATTCGCGGACGGCACACCGGGTTTCTCCGTCCGGCCCCTCGGTTATCTCGACGAACGCGCGCTGAACGCCGCCCGCAACGACGGCTATTCACGGGTCGGATATCTCACCGAACCTGAGTTCGGGTATGCGATGGCCTGCTACGCCTGGCTACGCCAGGAAACAGAGCCCTCGTGGGCCCGCCACCTCGACCCGGGCCCGCGCACGCACCTGGAGCAAGGGCTGGCGTATCTGTCGCGCTGCGCGCCCAAGGGCCAGTTCCCGACGACCAAGGCCGGAGCCATCCGGGTAGCGGTGCGCGTGGGACCGAACACCGCGGCCGCCGGCCTGTCATTCCCGGTGTTCACGCGCGGCGGCGCCCGTTCAGAACGCTAGCACCACTCTGGGCGTTGTTCGCGCTGTTGTCGCTTCCGCGTCGGCATGCGCACCTGCCCCCGTTAACCACCACCGGGCCATCCTCCTGTGTCGATCACAGGGAGGGTGTATGTCGGAACAGTTTCCTCGCCGCCGGTTCCTCGCCACCGGCGGAGCGGCCTCGGCGCTGGCCGCCGGCCACGTCCTGCTGGGCCCCGCGCTGCCGGGGCAGGACGGGGCGGTCGCCGCGGTCCGTTCGTACGGCGGCGTCCCGTTGCCGCGTGGCCTGTTCACGCTCGGGGTGGCGTCCGGTGACCCGTCGCCCGACGGCTTCGTGCTGTGGACGCGGCTGGCGCCCCGTCCCGTCGACGGCGGAGGCATGCCCGACCGTCCCGTCCCGGTGGCGTGGCAGGTCGCCGAAGACGAACGCTTCCACCGGATCCGCGCAAGCGGCACCGAGACGGCGCGCCCCGCCCAGGGACACGCGCTGCACGTGGAGGTCGGCGGCCTGCATCCCGACCGCGAGTACTTCTACCGGTTCCGGGTCGACGGGGAGCTGTCACCCACCGGCCGCAGCCGCACGGCACCATCGCCTGGGGCCGTCAAACGTCGGCTGAAGTTCGCCCTCGCGTCCTGCCAGAACTGGCAGGACGGCTATTTCACCGCCTACCACCACCTGGCGCAGGAAGACCTGGCGTTCGTTGCCTTCCTCGGCGACTACATCTACGAATCCGTCCCGCGAACCACGACCGTCCGCACCCATGAGGGCACCGACGAGCCCTACACGCTCGCCGACTACCGCAACCGGCACGCGCAGTACAAAACCGACCCCGACCTCCAGGCCGCGCACGCCGCCTTCCCCTGGCTCACGACGTGGGACGACCACGAGCTCGACAACAACTGGGCCGACGAGATCCCCCAGGACCCGGACCAGCAGCCGCACACCGCATTCCTGGCCCGCCGTGCCGCCGCGTTCCAGGCGTACTACGAGCACATGCCCCTCCGCCGGTCCACCTGTCCGCGCGGCATCGACATGCGGCTGCACCGCAGGCTCGCCTTCGGCCGCCTCGCCACCGTCCACGTCCTCGACACTCGCCAGTACCGCAGCGACCAGCCCGCCACGCTCGCCGAGGCCGAGGACCCCACCCGCACCATGACCGGCGCCGCCCAGGAGAAGTGGCTGGTGGACGGCATGTCCCGCTCCGGCACCCGCTGGAACCTGCTGGCCAACCAGGTGATGTGGGCGTCCAATGACCGCATGGCCGGCCCCGAGCAGGTCTACGACTTCGACAACTGGGACGGCTATCGCGCGCAACGCCGGCGCCTGCTGGACTTCTTCGGCTCCGGCCGGACGGCGAACCCGGTCGTCCTCACCGGCGACCGGCACGCCACCTGGGTCTGCGACCTGAAACCCGACTTCGCCGACCCCGCGTCCCGCGTCGTAGGCGCGGAGATCACCAAAAAATCGATCAGCTACGGCAGCTGTAGATCGTGGCTGTGGGGATGATGCTGCTGGTCGGCGGGGCGCCCGGGATGATCACGATCGGGTGGAGTGCCGGACATGCGAGACGGCCGCCGTGATCGTTGCTTTGTGTGACAAA
>NZ_JBDPLY010000031.1:0-118246 GCF_039871695.1 Actinomadura sp. B10D3 | reverse complement strand
TCTCGCAGACGCCACTCAGGACTCGGCTATAAGACCCCGAACCAGGTCTATGCAGAGCACCTAGAACAGCAGCTCGCAGCGTGAAGTAACCGCAAATAGAGCTGTCCGAAGTCTTCGGGGCCCCTCAACCTGCGCATCGCCGGCCTCAACCTACGCCGAATGCTCAACCTCGGCCTCACCCACACCACCCAGGGCTGGGCACTGACCTGACCAGCAGGCCACCGACCGGCCCGCACCCCTTGCACAGCCCCGCAACCATCCACCAACCTGGACCACGCGGGAAGGGCGACCACTCTGTCGACCCCCACGGGGCCTGACCCAACCGGCCGCACAGACGGCCTTGTCGGCGCCCTTCCCGCCCACATCACCTCTTGTTCAGCAGACCCCTAGTCACGGTCGAGGAGGTCGACCAGGCGTTTCGGCGCGATGAGACGGTAGCTGTCCTCGATGAGCTCGGCCATCTCGTCCCAGTCCTGGTCGACGTCGAGCCGCGCCCCGACCCAGCCCTTCGCACCCACGTACTTCGGGACGAAGAACTGTTCCGGGGCCTCCGCCACGAGCGCTTCCTGAACGCCGGGTCCGGCCTTGAACGTCATGGAGAGCCCGTTCTCGGAGGTCATCACGAAGAGCTTGTCGCGAACCCGGTAGGAGGGCGCGGTATGACCGCCGAACGGCTTCTCCGTCGTTTCGGGCAGCGCTAGACAGATCTGCCGTATCAGCCCCAGCACGTCCCGGTCGCTCATACCGATGTCCCTTCCAGTAGCTCCTGCTCAGCAGACGTGGAGCGCCACTTCGATCAAACCGCCCCGGACTCGTACCCGTGGCCATCCTGGTCCAAATCCGCGCGCCAGGCGACACGTGCCCCGCCCGCATCGTCCTCACAACACACCCGCCCCCGAACACGCGACCACCCGGCCGCCCGACCGCCCGCCGCCCGACCGCCCGACCGCCGCACGCGTGGCCAGGCCCCTGCGAACTTGCGGGTGCCCCCAACCCGCTCCGTACTGGGCTCCGCGGCCCACGCCGTACTGGGCTCCGCGGCAATTCACGCGTACGGGCGCGGCAATCCACGCGTACGAGGTGCAGCGATCCACGCTGCACTGCAGGACGTCGCCGGGCCAGCGTCGGTCCCGAGGGATGTTGGCACATTGGCCGATGTCGCCCAGTGGCCGTCCGATCCGATGATGCCTCGAACCCTGGATCCGTAGCCGAAGCGGGCCTGATGCCGGCTTGTGGGGGTGGATGGCCAGGGCAGGGGCGCCCACGCGCGCGGCCGTTGTCGGGAGTAGCACGCGCGGGATGGACGCGGCCCTGGGAAGCCAGTGGGCCGCGTCCATCCCGAGGGGCCGCGGGCGGGGGCCATGCGGTCGCATGGGCGGAAGCGGTTCCTGCGATCCTCGCTGGACGAGCGGCGCCCTGGCGCGGGTTCTTCCACTCTGCGGAAGCGGCGCTGACTGAGCCTCCGACCACGAACGATCGTCGGGATCAGGCCGCCCCGGCGTCCTGGCCCTCGTGGGCGGTCACCGGGCACGGCGTCGACCAGGTCGGCGCTACCCGACCGTGGCTCGGCGTCGGCGGAGCAGGTAGCTGAGGTGATTTGTTGTCGACGTGCTCAAGGCAATGGCATGCGGGATTCCGATGCGCGGTGGTGGACGGCGGCCTCGGAAGTTCGAGTGGGTGTCTTACGTCGGGGCGTGTGGAACTGGACCGTTCAGCAGGTTGGGTAGTGGCATTTGTTGGTGGTCGGTTTTCTTGGGAGGTGGTCTTTGTGGAGGGGGACGTTCTGGTTTTGGTTGAGGGTAAGGAGGTTCTTGCTGATGGGGTTGTGGGGTTGACGCTTCGTGCGGTGGGGGAGGACGGGCTGCCCTCGTGGGAGCCTGGGGCGCATATTGATTTGGTGTTGGGGGACGGGCTTATCCGGCAGTACTCGTTGTGTGGGGATCCGCGTGATGCGGGGACGTGGCGCATCGGTGTGTTGAAGGAGGGGCCTGGGTCCACGTTCGTCCACGAGCGGGTTCAGGTGGGGGATCGGCTTACTGCGCGCGGGCCGCGTAATCATTTTCTTTTGAAGGAAGCGCCGCGCTATCTGTTCCTGGCTGGGGGTATTGGGGTCACGCCGATTCTTTCGATGGTGGCGGCGGCGGAGGCAGCGGGTGCTGAGTGGCGACTTCTCTATGGCGGGCGGCGGCGCTCTGCCATGGCTTTCCTGGACGAGTTGAGTGTTTACGGCGAGCGGGTCGAGATACGTCCGCAGGATGAGTTCGGGTTGCTCGACCTTGAGGGGGCGCTGCGTGAGGTGACGTCCGGCACGCTCGTGTACTGCTGCGGTCCGGAACCCATGCTGGCTGCGGCCGAGGAGTGCTGTGGTGCGCTCGGAGTCGGTGGGCTGAGGACTGAGCGGTTCTCGCCGAAGGCCGTCGAGGGAGTGGACGAGGCCTTCGATGTCGAGCTCGCGTTGAGTGGTCGGACACTGCGGATCGAGGCTGGACGGTCAATTCTGGAGACTGTCGAGAAAGCGGGCGTCAATGTCCTGTCGTCGTGCCGCGAGGGGACGTGCGGGACGTGTGAGACGCCCGTTCTCGACGGGGAGCCGGACCATCGCGACTCCGTCCTGACCGAGGAGGAGCGCGCGGACGGCGGCTTCATGATGATCTGCGTGTCGCGCGCCCGCGGTTCCCGCCTCGTCCTGGAGCTCTAGCTAGCCGGTGGGGTGCAGCGCGCGGCGGACGGCGTCCAGGCGGTCGGCGCGCATGCGCTTGGACACGCCCGCCTCCTTGATCCTGGTGGAGCCGTGGAAGGTACCGGGGTAGTGGTGCAGTTCGGTCGCGACGCCTGCCTGGATGAGCCGCTGCGCGTAGTTCAGGCCCTCGTCGCGGAGCGGGTCGAACTCGCAGGTGTTGATGTAGGCGGGCGGCAGCCCGGTCAGGTCTTCGGCGCGGGCCGGAGCCGCGTAGGGGGAGACGCCGTCGGTGCCCCGGACCCCCTTGCCCAGGTAGAAATCCCAGCTCAGTTCGGCGTTGGGCCGATTCCAGATCGGCGTGTCGGCGAAGGCGCGCATGGACGGGGTGGCGAGCCGGTCGTCCAGATCCGGGATGCCGAGAAGCTGGAAGCAAAGTGCCGGGCCGCCACGGTCGCGCGCCAACAGGGAGACTGCTGCTGCGAGCCCGGCGCCGGCGCTCTCGCCGCCTACCGCGAGCCGGTCCGGGGCGATCCCGAGGTCGGCCGTGTGCGAGGCCGTCCAGGTCAGCGCCGCGTAGAAGTCCTCCAAGCCGGCCGGGAACGGGTGTTCGGGGGCAAGCCGGTACTCGACGGACAGGACCACGGCGCCGACCTCGGCCGCGATGGCCGCGGTGTCGTCCTGAGACATGTCGACGCTACCGATGACGAACCCGCCTCCGTGGAAGTAGACGAGGCCCGGCAGGTCGCCGTCCCGGTCGGCCGGGGCGAAGATCCGCACCTGGACCTCGGGTGCGCCCCGCGGGCCCGGCACGGTGATGTCGCGGGTCTCGACCGGAACCGGCGGCTCGTACTTCTCAGCGCGCGCGAACAATTCCGCCTCGTTCCGGCGGACTTGCTGAACGTCGGCGATCGAAAGCTGCGGGATCGTCGCGATCCAGGGCGCGAGTTCCGGATCGAAGGCGTACGACACCTCGGTGCTCCTCTCAGGGGGTTACCGTCACCAGTGTCGGCTGCTGATCAACCCAAGGAAATAGTCCCTAGCCGGGCGGTCACCGAGCACGCCGTTCTCTGCGGTTGGCCGGTAGGGGCGGGCCGCCTGTCGCCGCGCAGGCCGAGTCTGCCGCGCCGTACCCAGGTCTGTCCGCTGGCCGAGCGGGCTGTAGGCGGAGGTGCGCCGGTGAGGCCGCGTGGATGATTCGGACGATCTGGTCTTGTTTTAGTGATCATCCGCAGGCAGCCTCTGGTGGTATGGGACACGAGAGTCATTCCGTCCTGGAGCGGGCTCCCGCCGCGTGGTGCGGTGACGGGAGGCGGCGGTGAGCTTCTCCGAGTACCTGGCCGACCGCTGGCCCACGATCGGCGTGATGATGGCCGAGCATGCCGAGGTGGTCCTGATCGCCGTGGCGATCGCCGCCGTGCTCGGGATCGGGCTCGGGGTCGCCGTCGAGGGGCGGCCGCGGGCTAGGGGGCTGGCGCTCGGGGTCACCGGGACGATGCTGACCGTGCCCTCCCTGGCGCTGTTCGGCCTGCTCATCCCGGTGTTCGGGCTGGGGTTGGCCCCGACGATCACCGGGCTGACGCTCTACGCGGTGTTCCCGATCCTGCGCAACACGATCACCGGTCTCGAAGGCGTGCCGAGCGCGGTCGAGGAGGCGGCGCGGGGGATGGGGATGGGCCGGGCGAGCCGGATGCTGCGGATCAGGCTGCCGCTGGCCTGGCCGGTCGTGCTCACCGGGGTCCGGGTCGCGACGATCATGACGGTGGCGATCGCGGCGATCGCGGCGGCGGTCGCCGGGCCGGGGCTGGGGGAGCTGATCTTCGGCGGGCTGTCGCGCATCGGCGGCGCCAACGCCCTGAACGACACGGTCGCGGGCACGCTCGGCGTCGCCGTCCTGGCGCTCGTCCTGGACGTGCTGTTCGTCGTGCTGTCCCGGTTCACCACCTCCAGGGGGCTGCGATGACGGAGATGATCCGGCTGGAGGGGGTGAGCAAGCGGTACCCGGGCCAGGACGCCGCGGCCGTCGAGGACCTCACGCTCGGCGTCCGGGAAGGGGAGATCGTCGTGCTGCTCGGCCCGTCCGGCTGCGGCAAGACGACGACGCTGCGCCTGATCAACCGGCTGATCGAGCCGACGTCGGGACGGATCCTGCTCGGCGGCGAGGACGTCACCCGGGTCGACCCGGACGGGCTGCGGCGCCGCATCGGCTACGTCATCCAGCAGGTCGGGCTGTTCCCGCACATGAAGATCGCCGCCAACATCGGCCTCATCCCGCGGACGCTCGGCTGGGACAAGAAGCGTGTACGCGCCCGGGTCGACGAGCTGCTCGACATGGTCGGCCTCGACCCCGGCACCTATCGCGAACGCTATCCGAAGGAGCTGTCGGGCGGGCAGCAGCAGCGCGTCGGCGTCGCCCGCGCGCTGGCCGCGGACCCGCCGGCGATGCTGATGGACGAGCCGTTCGGCGCCCTCGACCCGATCACGAGGGAGCGCCTGCAGGACGCGTTCCTCGAACTGCAGGCGCGGATCCGCAAGACGATCGTCCTCGTCACCCACGACCTCACGGAGGCGCTCAAGCTCGGCGACCGCATCGCGATGCTCGGGCAGGGCGCGAGGCTCGTCCAGTACGACACTCCCGCGGCGATCCTCGCCGAGCCGGCGGAGGCGTTCGTCGCGGAGTTCGTGGGCGTGGGGGCCGCGATGCGGCGGCTGCGGCTCGTGGAGGTCGGGTCCGTCGAGCTGAAGCCCGTCGAGGGCGACCACCGAGGCGGTGCGACCGTCCGGGCCGACCAGTCCCTGTACGAGGCGTTGGACGCGATGCTGCGGGCCGGTTCGGAGACAGCGGCGGTCCTGGACGGCGACGGGCGGGCGGCGGGAGCCGTGTCCTGGTCGGCGATCGTCCGGCAGGCGCCGGAGCGGCAGCCATGACCGTCACGGCGGTGCCGGAGCGGACGGAGACGGGCGGCCGCTCGCTCGCCGGGCTGCTCGTGACGCCGCTGTTCCTCGTCCTCGTGTCGGTGGCGCTCTACGTGTACGTGCGCGGCCTGGACCTGGACGCGATCGAACGCCGCTCCATCAACCGGTCGGAGATCGCCGGTCAGACGGTCCAGCACGTCAAGCTGGTCGCGGTGTCGACGGCGCTCGTGCTGGCGATCGCGATCCCGCTCGGCGTGCTGCTGACCCGGCCGCGGCTGCGCCGGCTGTCCGCGCCGTTCCTGGCGCTCGCGAACGTGGGGCAGGCCGTCCCGTCCATCGGGGTGCTCGTCCTGCTCGCCGTCACGGTCGGTATCGGGTTCCAGAAGGCGGTGATCGCGCTCATCCTCGTGTCGGCCCTGCCGGTGCTCCGCAACACGATGGTCGGCCTGCGGGGCGTGGACCGCTCGCTCGTCGACGCCGGGCGCGGTATCGGGCTGTCGAGGACGGCGGTGCTGTTCCGCGTGGAGCTGCCGCTGGCCGTCCCCGTGATCCTCGCCAGCGTCCGCGTCGCGGTGATCCTCAACGTGGGGAGTGCGACGCTCGCCGCTTTCACAAACGCGGGCGGTCTCGGGGAGCTCATCAACACGGGCATCTCGCTGAACCGGACCCCGATCCTGCTCACCGGAAGCGTCCTGACCGCCGTCCTCGCGATGGCGGCCGACTGGCTCATCGGCATCGCCGAGTACGTCCTGCGTCCGCGCGGGATCTGAACCACCTGAGGAGTCACCATGCGCACGCTCTCCGCCGCCGCCACCCTCGCCGCCGCCGCCCTCACCGCGGGATGCTTCAGCTCCAGCGGTACCGACGCCGAGGCGGGCAGCCTGGCCAAGGGCAACTCGCTGGACGGCGTCACCGTCACCGTCGGGTCCAAGGAGTTCACCGAGCAGCTCGTCCTCTGCCAGGTCACCGCGCTCGCGCTGCGCTCGGCGGGCGCGACGGTCAACGAGAAGTGCGGGCTCCAGGGCAGCAACACGACCCGCGCCGCGCTGACGTCCGGCAGCATCGACATGTACTGGGAGTACACGGGGACGGCCTGGATCAACTACCTCAAGGAGACCGAGCCGATCGGCGATCCCGCCGGGCAGTACAAGGCCGTCGCCGAGCAGGACCTCGCGAAGAACAAGATCAGGTGGCTGGACGCCGCGCCCGCGAACAACACCTACGCGATCGCGGTGAAGACGACCACGATGCGGCAGCTCGGGATCGCGAACCTGTCGGACTACGCGGCGCTGGCGAAGCGCGACCCGGCCAAGGCGTCCACCTGCGTCGCGAGCGAGTTCGCCGGACGCAGCGACGGATGGCCCGGCCTGCAGAAGGCCTACGGGTTCACGCTGCCGAAGTCCGCGGTCGCGACGCTCGCCGAGGGCGCGATCTACGACGCGATCGGGAAGGGGAAGCCCTGCGCCTTCGGCGAGGTGGCGACGACGGACGGGCGCATCAAGGCGCTGGGCCTGACCTCCGTCCCGGACGACAAGAGGTTCTTCCCCGTCTACAACCCGGCGCTCACCGTCCGGGAGCAGGTCTACAAGGACGCGCCCGCCCTCGGCAAGATCGCGAATCCGATCGCCGCGGCGCTCACGGACGGGGTCCTGCAGGAGCTGAACGGCAAGGTCGACATCGAGGGCGAGCAGCCCGAGAAGGTGGCCGAGACCTGGCTGAAGTCCAAGGGCTTCATCGGAGGATGACCGTCCGGACGCCGTCGGCGCGGCTACCCTTGCCCCTACCTGTCGCCGGAGTGAAGGGCATGGCGAATGAACCGCACCGAACTGGTCAGGGCCGTGGCGGAACGCGCGGGGAGCGACGAGGCCGCCGCCCGCCGGCACGTGGACGCCGTGTTCGGCACCGTGATGGACCGGGTGTCCGCCGGGGAGCGCGTCATCGTGACCGGGTTCGGGACGTTCGACCGGCTGGCGCGGCCCGCGCGCAGTGCCCGCAACCCGCGGACCGGCCTCCCGGTCGAGGTGCCCGCCGCGCAGGTGCCGCGGTTCCGCTCCGGCCAGACGTTCCGGACCCGGGTCGCCGCGAGCGCCCCGGCCGCCGAGGGGAAGGCCGCCGCCGAAGCGCCCCCGGTGGTGTCCGTCGCCGTCGAGCCGTCCCGGCCTAAGAAGGCGAAGAAGGGCAAGAAGGGGCCGGACGCGAAGAAGAAGAACGCGAAGCAGGCCAAGGCGGCCTCCGCCCCGGCGAAGAAGAAGCAGGGCAAGGCGAAGGCGCGCGCCAAGGCCGGGAAGGCCGGCAAGGCCAAGGCGGGCCGGTAAGCGTCGGCCCCCTCGTGGTCACACCATGTACTGGTCGTGGCGGCGGTAGAGGTCGGTCCATTCCTCGTCGCTGAGCCGCCGTCCGGTCGTGGCGATCTCCGCCAGCTCCTCGAAGTACGCCTCGCGCGGCGCGCCCGGCGTGAACAGCAGGAGCATCGACGCCGGCTCGCCCGACTCGTTGCGGAACCCGTGTACGCCCCCTTCGGGGACGAACAGGAAGTCGCCCGGATGGGCGTCCCTCCAGCCCGTCCCGTCGTGCAGCCGGACCGTGCCGGACAGGATGTGGAACGACTCGGTGATCGTCCGGTGGAAGTGGGGCATCGGGCCGGACGGCCGCGGCCCCATCTCCCACCGGTAGAGCCCGAACGCGCCCTTCGTGGTGCCGCCCGTCGCCAGGTAGTGGACCTGCGTGCCGCGGTGGACGCGGTCGTCGTCGGCCGGGCCGACGAGCAGGTCGGGCGGCGCACCGGCGGGGCGCAGCGTCGCGCTCGCCTCGCCGCCGTCTGCGAAGTAGCGGGGCTCGGGATAGGTCATCTACACCACCAGGTTAAGCAGGAGGACGAACACCAGGCCGCACACCGAGATCACGGTCTCCATCAGCGACCACGTCTTGATGTTCTGCCCGACGGTGAGCCCGAAATACTCCTTGACCAGCCAGAAGCCGGCGTCGTTGACGTGGGAGAAGAACAGCGAGCCGGCCCCGATGGCGAGGACGAGCAGCGACGTCTCGCCGCTGTCCAGGCCGCTGACCAGCGGGGCGAGGATGCCGGCCGCGGTCACCGTGGCGACGGTCGCCGACCCGGTGGCGAGCCGGATGAGGACGGCGACCAGCCAGGCCAGGAACAGCACGGAGAACCCGCTGTCCTTGACCCAGTCGGCGACGAGGTCGCCGATCCCGGTGTCGATGAGCGTCTGCTTGAAGCCGCCGCCCGCCGCGACGATCAGCAGGATCCCGGCGATGGGCGGCAGCGACGCGGTGACCGAGGCGGAGATCGACTGCCGGTTCATGCCGGCGCCGAGGCCGAGGGTGAACATCGCGACGACGACCGCGATGAGGAGCGCGACCAGCGGGGTGCCGAGGTCGTCCAGGACGGTCCGGACGCGGTCGCCCTCGTCCAGCAGGATGTCGGCGAACGCCTTGCCCATCATCAGGACGACGGGGAGCAGCACGGTGAGCAGCGTGACGGCGAACGACGGGCGCCGCCGCCCCTCGCCCTTGGTGACCTCGCCCTTGGTGACCTCGCCCTTGGTGACCTCGCCCTTGGTGACCTCGCCCTTGGTGACCTCGCCCTTGGTGACCTCGCCCTTGGTGACCTCGCCCTTGGTGACCTCCTCGTCGTCGTCCGCGGCGTCGGTGACGTACAACTCCGGCGGCGCCACGTCCACCCAGCGGGACGCGTACCGGGCGAAGACGGGGCCGGACACCGCGACGGTCGGCAGCGCGACCAGCACGCCGAGGCCGAGCGTGAGGCCGAGGTCGGCCTTGAGGGCGTCGATGGCGACGAGCGGGCCGGGGTGCGGCGGGACGAGCCCGTGCATGGCCGACAGTCCGGCCAGGGCGGGGATGCCGACCGCGATGATCGACAGGCCGGAGCGCCGCGCGACCAGGTAGATGACCGGCATCAGCAGGACCAGGCCGATCTCGAAGAACATCGGCAGGCCGATCAGCGCGCCGACGAGGGCCATCGCCCACGGCAGGAACCGGCGCCCGGACCGCCCGACGATGGTGTCGACGATCTGGTCCGCGCCGCCGGAGTCGGCCAGCAGCTTGCCGAACATCGCGCCGAGCGCGATCAGCGCGCCGACGCCGGCCGCGGTGTCGCCGAACCCCTTGCCGAACCCCTCGATGGTGTCGGCCATCGGCAGCCCCGCGATGGCTCCGACCAGCACCGAGCCGAGCGTGAGGCTGAGGAACGGGTGCACCTTGAAGTAGGTGATCAGTACGACGATCAGCGCGATGCCGGCGAGCGCGGCCGGCACCAGCCGCCCGCTCGACGCGGCCGGCTCCGCGGCCAGCACGATCGAGTGCATGGCGTCATCCTCCTGGGAGCGGTGCAAATGACGATGGTCGCCCGAGTGTGACGCTTATGACCTGCTCTTTACAAGGGATGAAGCCGGAAAAAACATATCTTTATGGGGTGGACCCCCTGCTTCGTGTGATGATTGGGGCATGACGGAGACCCCTCAGACCGGACTGCACGGCAGCGTCCTCGACACGCTCGGCACGCTGATCACGTCCGGGGAGCTGCCCGCGGGCGAGGTGCTGCGAATCGAGCAGCTGGAGTCCCGGCTCGGGGTGTCCCGGTCGGTGGTCCGGGAGGCGATCCGGGTCCTGGAGTCGATGGGCATGGTGACCAGCCGCCGCCGGGTCGGCGTCACGGTCGCTCCGCGGCAGGGATGGAACCTCTTCGACCCGCAGATCATCGGGTGGCGGCTCGACGGCGACGGGCGGGACGAGCAGCTGCGCTCCCTCGGGGAGCTGCGCCGCGGGCTGGAGCCGATGGCCGCCGCCCTGGCCGCCCGCCGCGCGACCCCCGCGCAGTGCGGGACGCTGACCGGCGCCGTCATGGAGATGGCCGTGCACGGCAAGTCCGGCGACCTGGAGGCGTACCTGACCGCGGACATCCTCTTCCACCGGACGCTCCTGGAGGCGTCCGGCAACGAGATGATCGGCGCGCTGAGCGGCGTGGTCGCCGCCGTCCTGGCCGGCCGCACCCACCACCACCTGATGCCCGCGCATCCCGAGCCGATCGCGATCCGCTGGCACGCGGAGGTGGCGCAGGCCGTCCAGTCCGGCGACGCGGAAGCCGCCGAGCGGGCCATGCGCGACATCGTCGACGAGGCGACCCAGGCGATGCTGGATCCGCGCGACTGACGGAAACCCGCCCTGACCGCGGCGCCCGTCAGAAGAGCGTGGGCGGCTCCGCCGGAACGGGTTCCGGTAGCGGTTCCAGCTCCGGCACGCCGGCCCTCACCTCGGCGTGAAAACGGCGGGCGAGGTCGAGCGCGTCGGCGTTGTCCGGGGTGTGGACGAACACGGTCGGTGAGCGTCCCTCCCGCAGCCATTCGGTGACCCGCCCGACCCAGAACCGCCAGCCCTCGATGGTGCGCTCGGTGTCGTCCCGTCCGAGATAGCGGACGATCGGACGGTCCGTCAGCGCCTCCGAACGGCGCGGTACGCGCGGCTTCTTCGTCCACGCGTCGCGTTCGGCGTCGCTGGTCGGACGGCTCTGGAAGAACACGGTCGTGTCGAACGGAACCCACTCGGCTCCCACCCGCGAGAGCACCCGTTCGAGGTCGCGGACGCACCCGGCGTCCTCGAAGAACGCGCGGTGGCGCACCTCGACCGCGTACCTGTGCTCCGCGGGGAGCCCGCGCAGGAAGCCGGCCAGCGTCCCGAGATCTCCGGGGCCGAACGATCCGGGCAGTTGCACCCAGAGGGCGTGCGCCCGCGACCGCAGGGGCTCGATCGCGTGAAGGAACGTCCGCAGTTCCTCGCCGCCCCCGGCGAGCCGGCCCTGGTGCGTGACCTGCTTCGGCAGCTTGAGGACGAAGCGGAAGTCCGCGGCGGTCTGCTCCGCCCACGACTCCACCGTGGCGCGCGACGGCGTCGCGTAGAAGGTCGTGTTGCCCTCCACCGCGTCGCACCAGCTCGCATAGGCCCTGAGCCGCTCGCCCGGCGGCAGCGACGGCGGCACGAAGCGCCCCTGCCACCGCGCGTGCGTCCACATCGCGCACCCCACATGAAGCCGCATGGCCCCGACGCTACCGGTGTCCCGTGTACGGCGGGGCCTCACCCGGAGCGGGAGCCGAGCCCGTCCTTGGACGTCCACCACAGCCGCGGGACGAGCGGGGCGATGGTGCGTTCCTCGACGCAGCCGCGCCAGACGCCGAGGCCGTAGGCGAACTCGTCCAGGACGCGCAGGCCCGTCCACGTCAGGGGGCCGAGGGACGAGCCGCCCTGCCGGCGGAGCGCGGCGGCCGCGGGCCCGAGGACGGCCGCCGCGAAGGGGAGGCGCAGGCGCGGGACGGCGACCGCGACCGGGACGGCCAGCGGCCACCAGGTCCGGGTCACCGTGCGGCCGAGGACCTCCCCGGCCGCGAGGGTGCCGCCGGACGCCATGCGGACCGCCAGCGGCCACGGCCGGTCCGTCCAGGCGGCGAACTTGCGGGCCAGCAGGGCCGTGCCGCCCGCGGTGACGGCGAGCCCCGCCACCGGGGAGCCGGCCGCCGCGAGGCCCCAGGCCAGCGCGCTCCACCCGGACATGGTCAGCGCGGGGAGCTCCTCGGGGTGCCGGACCGCCAGCGGCGCGGCCGACGTCCCGTAGTCGTGCCTGCGGGCGAGCCAGGCCCGCAGCCGCGTCCGGTGCCGGTGCGCCACCACGGCCTCGGGGACGTAGCGGACGTGGTGGCCCCCGGCCGCGAGCCGCCACACGAAGTCGACGTCCTCGCCGACGCGCATGCCCTCGTCGAAGCCCGCCCCGAACGCGGCGCGCCGGACGACCAGGGCGGCGCTCGGCACGTAGGAGACGGCCGAGCGCGGCCGGACGATGCTCTCGGCGCCGCCCATGTCCAGGGCCGAGCCCTCGGCCTCGTAGCGGGCCAGCACCCCGGAGCCGGTGACATGCGAGGTGATGCGGGGCGCGACCGCCGCGACGGCCGGGTCGGCGACGTGCGGCAGCAGCGCCCCGAGCCAGCCCGGCTCGGGCACGCAGTCGGAGTCGACGAACGCGATGAAGGGCGTCCGGGCCGCGCGTGCGCCGGTGTTGCGGGCCGCGCCCGCCCCGCCGTTCGCGTCGCGGCGGATCAGCCGGGCGCCCGCGCGGTCCGCCGCCTCGGCGATGGGCCGGGGATCGGGGGAGCCGTCGTCCACCACGATGACCGGGTGGTCCGCCCCCAGCCCGGCCAGGCATCCGGCGAGCTGCTCGGCCCGCCCGTAGGCGGGGACGACGATCGTCACCTCGGCCGGGTCGGCCGCCCGTTCCGGCGGGACCGGGTGCATCATGCCCGCCTGCACGAGCCGCCGGGCGAGGAGCCCGCCGCCGCGACCGGGCCCCACCGGGGCGCCGTCGCACCACCTCCGCACGAGGGCGGCGCCGTCCGGGGTCAGCCGGACGATGCGCGCGGGCGCGCCGCCCAGCAGCACCCGCCCGTCCTCAAGGGGGGCCAGGCCCGGGTCGGGGCGGAGCCGGAAATCGGCGGGCATCGGGGTCTTAGCCGAGTTCATCGTCGAGCCTGTCGAGAAGTGACCGGGTCAGGGCTTGGAAGAGGCGCGCGCCCTCGGCGGCGCTCGCGCCGGCCGGGTCGCCGAGGACGCCGTTGGGGCTGACCGCGCGCACCCCGCCCGCCCGCAGCCGGGGCATGAGGGCGGGCAGCGGCTCGGTGGCCCCCTTCTCGGCGCGCTCCAGGCGGACCGCCTCGGGCGCCAGATGCAGCAGGAGCGAGGTCTCGGTGCGCCCGGCGTGCGCGTCGCCGCCGCGGACGTCCAGGTGGTGGACGAGGAGGCGCCGCCCCTCCCAAGAGCACAGCTCGGCCGCCTGCCGGAGGGCGTCGACGTTGCCGCCGTGCCCGTTGACGACCACGAGCGCGGGCCAGTGCCGGGACGCGTCCCGCACCAGTTCGACGACCTGCCGCGTGAGCGCCTCGGTGCCGATGCTGAGCGTCCCGGGGAAGCCGGCGTGCTCCCCGCTCGCGCCGTAGGGGAGGGCGGGGCCGAGGTCGGCCGCCGGGCGGGCCCGGTGCGCGTGCGCCGCGACGGCGGAGGCGATGCGGGTGTCGGTGTCCAGCGGCAGGTGCGGACCGTGCTGCTCAAGGGAGCCCGCCGGGACGAGCAGGACCCGGCCCGGCCTCTCCGCCTCCGGCCAGGTCGCGTCGACGAGCGGGCGGCTCATCCCGTGAAACCGCCGTCGACGTGGAGGGCCGCGCCGGTGGTGGCCGACGCGCCGTCCGAGCACAGCCACACCACCGCCGAGGCGATCTCGGCGGGGTCGAGCAGCCGCTCCAGCCGCTGGTGCCGGGCCAGCTCGCCGGTGCCGGAGAGCCCGTAGACGCCGGCGGTGCGGTCGAGCAGCACGGTGGCGGTGCTGCCGGGCAGGACGGCGTTGGCCGTGACACCGGTCGGCCCGAGGTCGGCCGCCAGCGCGCGGACGTACCCGAGCGCCGCGTGCTTCGCGGCGACGTAGGACGCGAGCCGCGGCAGCCCCCGCTCCCCGGCCGAGGAGACGACGGCGACGAAGCGGCCCCGGCCGCGCGGGGCGTCCAGCAGGCGCGGCACGGCCGCCCGGGCGAGGTTGGCCACCCCGTGCAGGTTGACCGACAGGTCGCGGTCGAGGTCGGACGGGTCCAGCTCCCAGGCGGGTCCGTCGGCGCCGATGATCCCGGCGACGGCCACGGCGGCGACGAGCCGGCCGTCCGCGGCGTCCACGAGCCGCGCGACGTCCGCCGGCGACCGGACGTCGCAGGGCAGCGCCGCGACCCCCGCGCCGAGCCCACGGCAGTGCTTCTCCACCTCGGCGAGGTCGTGCGCCGTCGCCAGCGGGTAGGCGAGCCCCTCGACCGCGCCGGGGTTCGGGACGTCGCCGAGCACGAGGTCGTAGCCCGCGGAGGCGAGCGCGCCGGCGACCGCCGCGCCGATGCCCCGGGCGGCGCCGGTGACCACCGCGACCGGGCGCCCCGCCGCGCTCACGGCCGCGGTTCCTCCACGGCGCCGAGCGCCCGCGTGAACCCCGGCGGGACGAGCACGTCGCCGGGCGTCAGCTCGTGGACGGACGAGCGGCCGAGCGCCAGCAGGGACGAGTCGATCCCGGCGCGCAGGATGTCGAGCACGTTCTCCACGCCGGCCTGCCCGTTCGCGGCGAGGCCCCACAGGTAGGCGCGCCCGATCATGACGGCCTTCGCGCCGAGGGCCAGCGCCTTGACCACGTCGCCGCCGCGCCGGACGCCGCCGTCGAGCAGGACCTCGACCTGCCCGCCCACCGCGTCCGCGACGGCGGGCAGCGCGCGGATCGGCGCCGGCGTCCCGTCGAGGTTGTTGCCGCCGTGGTTGGACACCGAGATCGCGCTCACCCCGGCGTCCACCGCGCGCAGGGCGTCGTCCACCCGGCACACGCCCTTGAGCATGAACGGCCCGTCCCACTGCTCGCGCAGCCAGCGGACGTCCTCCCACGACGGGGGAGGGGTCTGCATCCACTGCCCGTAGGCGCCGAAGAACGTCGGAGGCTCCGCACCTGGATCGGCGAGGTTCGGCGTGGTGAGGTCGGGAAGGCGCCTGGTCTTGGCGTACTCGTAGAGCCAGCGCGGGCGCGTCACCGCCTGCGGGGCGAGCTTCGCCATGGCCTTGAGGTCGAGGCGCTCGGGGATCCACGGGCTGCCCCAGTCGCGGCTGTGGGAGAACGACCAGTCGAGCGTGGCGATGAGGCCCTTCGCCCCGGCCGCGCGCGCCTGCTCCATCCGCCGGGCCATCTCGTCCTTGGTGCCCATCCAGTACATCTGGAAGAACACCTGGGGGTTGGCCGCGACGACCTCGTCCAGAGGCCTGCTCGCGAACGAGCTGAGCCCCATCGCCGTCCCGCGCGCGGCGGCGGCCCGCGCCACCGCCACCTCGCCCTCGGGGTGCACGGCCTGGACACCGGTCGGGGAGATGATCACCGGCAGCGAGATCTGCTGGCCGAGGACGGTGGTCTCCAGATCGCGCTTGGCCGACAGGCCGGCCACGTGCGGGGCGAACCCCAGCTCGGCGAACGCCTTGGTGTTGTCGTCGTAGGACACACCGCGCTCGGACCCCGCCAGCAGCGCGCTGTACACCGACTTCGGGAGGCGCCGTTTCGCTCGCCGCCGCGCCTCGACGACCGTCTCGAACCATCCACCGCTCATGATCGTCCTCTTGTGTCGTGCCCGGCGAGCGGGCTCTCGTCGCAGAAGCGGTCCGGGCGCCCGGCGGGCATCGCGGGCATGCCGAGCGCGACCGGCCGCGCCCGCACCGGCCCGGTGTGGGAGTGGTCGCCGCTCGGACGCGGCGCCCCGGTGCGGTCGGCCGACCGCAGCGCCGCCTCGCCGTGTCCCTTGACGCACTCGGGGTCGGGGCCGTCGAGCGGGAGCCCGGTGAAGAACTTGGCCGCCATGCAGCCGCCCCGGCAGGCGTCGTAGGCGGAGCACCGCGTGCAGGCGCCGCCGGTGTCGGGACGCCGCAGCTCGGTGAACAGCTCCGACTCCCGCCAGACCGCGGCGAAGCCGCCCTCGTCCCGCACGTTGCCCGCCAGGAACCGGTCATGGATGGCGAACGGGCAGGCGTACACGTCGCCGACCGGGTCGATCAGGCACACCACCCGGCCCGCGCCGCACAGGTTCAGCCCCGGCAGCGCCGACCCGAACGCCGACAGGTGGAAGAAGGAGTCGCCGGTCAGGACGCGCTCGCCGTGCTCGACGAGCCAGTGGTACAGGTCCTCCTGCTGGGCCGCGGTGGGGTGCAGCTCGTCCCACACGTCGGCGCCGCGCCCGGACGGCCGGAGCCTCGTCAGCCGCAGCTGGGCGCCGTACCGGTCGGCGATCGCCTTGAACGCGTCCAGCTGGCCGGCGTTGTGCCGGGTCACCACGACCGACACCTTGAACTCGCGGAACCCGGCCTCGTGCAGGTTCTCCATCGCGCGGATCGCGGTGGCGTAGGAGCCCTGGCCGCGGACCGCGTCGTTGACGTCCGCCGTCGCGCCGTCCAGCGAGATCTGGACGTCCACGTAGTCGCTGCGGGCCAGCCTCGCCGCCACCTCCGGCGTGATCTTCACGCCGTTGGTGGAGAACTTCACGCCGACGCCGCGCTCGGTGGCGTAGTCGACCAGCTCCCAGAAGTCGGACCGGACCGTGGGCTCGCCGCCGCCGATGTTGACGTAGAAGACCTGCATCCGCTGCAGCTCGTCGATGACGCTCTTCGCCTCGGCGGTGGTCAGCTCCCGCGGGTCCCGGCGGCCCGAGCTGGACAGGCAGTGGACGCACGCCAGGTTGCACGCGTACGTCAGCTCCCACGTCAGGCAGATCGGGGCCTGGAGCCCGTGCTGGAAGTGGTCCACCAGCCGGCCGGTGGCCGGCCGGGATGCCGTCGCGGTGCTGCTCACCATGGTGCTCCTTCGGTGGGACGGCTCAGGGCCGCCGGACGAGCATGTCGGAGGACGCCAGCGTGGACAGCGCGGTCCGGTACCGGCCGAGGTCGTCCTCGGGCACGCCGGCCCCGAGCAGGGCGTCCCGGGCCCGGGGCTGGTCGGCCAGGGCGCGGACGGCGTCCAGCAGTCTGCGGTCCTTCAGGAACGACAGCCGCCGCGTGCCGTAGTGGTAGAGCAGTGCCCCGAACGGCTCCGGCCGCACCGCCACCTGGGGATGCAGATCCCAGGCGGCGTCCAGGTCGAAGTCGTTCGCGGCAGGTGTCCGGGCCATCGGCGGGTCAGTAGACGCCGCACATGCCGTCGATCGAGACCTCCTCGACGAGCAGGTCCTCCTCGACGAGTTCCGGACCGGTGGCGGTGTCGTCGTCGGCGGGGGCGGTGGAGGCGGTCGCGGCCTGGGAAGCGTCGCTCATGGGAGACTCCCTGGAAATCGTGCACGCCCGATCGCGTGTCGTGGCCGCCACAATAATGGCACTGAGTGCCGAAAGGAAGGGGGTGCCCCGGTGGCAGGACCGTCCGCGCCCCGCGTCGGGCGCCGCCCGCGCACGTCCCGCACCGAGCTGGAGCGCGTCGCGCTGCGGCTCTTCGCCGAGCACGGCTTCGAGGAGACGACGGTCGACGACATCGCGTCCGCCGCCGGCATCGGCCGCCGCACCTTCTTCCGGTACTACGGCTCGAAGAACGACGTGGTCTGGGGTGACTTCGAGGGCGAGCTCGAGCGCATGCGCGAGCGGTTCGCCGCCTGGCCGCCGCAGGCCCCGATGATGGACGCGCTGCGCGAGGCGATCGTGGAGTTCAACCGGCTCGACCCGGCCGAGGTCCCCTGGCACCGGCTGCGGATGACGCTGATCCTCCAGGTCCCCGCGCTCCAGGCGCACTCGACCCTCCGCTACGCGGACTGGCGCGCCGTCGTCGCCGGGTTCGCCGCCGCCCGCCTCGGACGTCCCGTGGACGACCTGATGCCCCAGGCGGTCGCGGCCGCCTGCCTCGGCGCCGCCGTCGCCGCCTACGAGCAGTGGCTCCGGCGCCCCGGAAGCGACCTCGGCGACCTGCTCGACACGTCCCTGCGCGCCCTCGGCCGGGGCTTCCAGGAGTAGCCCTCTTCACCGCGCCGGCGCCGCCTACTACCGGACGGCCGCCGGGAACGCCCTCGTGGAGGCGCAGGTCAGTGGCCCGGCGTGACGCCCGCGGCCGACCGGCCGGCGCCGCGGTCGCAGACGGAGCCGCCGGAATGGGGGACGTGCCCGGCACGGTCGAAGACGGCGTCGGCGGGGTCGAAACAGCGGCGCAGGACGCGGTGCCACGGGTTGGCGACCGCTCCCGGGTACAGGACGGCCACCGCCAGGCAGTACTTGCTGATGCTGACCGGGCGGGCGCCCATCCGGCGCAGCAGCCGGTCGGCCGGGGAGTCCGCCGCCGCCGACTTGGACTCCACCAGCAGCCAGTCGTCGCGGCTCCGGACCCGCGCACCCTGCCGGGTGCAGACGAGCCCGAAGTCGAGCGTGACGCGCCCGGTGCCGCGGCGCTGGGCGAGCGTCACCCGCCGGTACGACGTGGTCGCCGAGGAGACCAGCGGGGCGGGCGGGTTCAGCCGGTAGGCGCCCAGCAGCGTCTCCCAGAGGAAGTCCTCGGCGCGCGGCGTGATCCGCGTGCGGCAGGCCGGGTCGTACGGCATCCGGCGCTTGTCGGTGGCGTCGCGCGCCCCGTTCACCTTCACCTCGAACATGCACTCCTCGCTGTCCAGGTACGTCCGGGTGCGGATCTTGAATCGCCGGCGCCGGTCCTGCACGTGCTGCCGGTAGGTGAGCAGGCCGGGGGTGTCGAAGTAGGTCGAGGTGTACCGGAACGAGCGCAGCCCGTCGATCTCCAGCACCGCGTGCGTCTCGGCGATCCTGTCGAGCAGTTCGGGCGCCAGGCGCGCCGGCAGGATGTACTTGCGGTCCATGCGGAGCTGCAGCGCCGACCGGGCCAGCACGCCGTCGAGCCCGATGCCGGGCAGGCGCGCCGTGGCGGCGCGGACCAGCGCGGCGGTGTCCGTCACGTGGTGCTCCTCGACAGCGAGTCCTCCGGGGCGGAGGCCCTGGTGGCCGGCACGCGCACGGGCTCGCGCCGCGGGGCGCGGGGAAGGAAGCGCACGTCCACCACGGTGATGTCCCGGACGTAGTCGACCTCGATCACCGAGCACCGCAGCAGGGTGCCGCCGAGCCGGTTCTCAAGGTCGGCGCGCAGCGCCCCCTCGTGGGGGTGCACGACGTCCAGCGTCACGACGCGGTGCATCGTGCGGGGCGGCAGCCGGGGATGGTCCGCCAGGTACATCACGGCGAGCAGCACCGCGTCCAGCGGGAGCGCCACCCACGGCGCCTGGGCCGCCAGGCCGTTGACCAGCCCGAGGGCGAGCGAGACGAAGTAGTAGCCGACCTCCTCCTGGGTCAGCGAGCTGGACCGCAGCCGGATGATCGACAGCACCCCGAACAGGCCGAAGCCGATCGCGAGGTCCGCCCGCTGGACGAGCAGCAGCGTCACGACCGTGAAGACGCCGATGTTGACCGCGACGTAGGCGAGCCGCAGGTCCCGCCGGTAGTGGCGGTAGAAGTAGATCAGGTGCGCGAGGATCGTGATCGCGACCAGGTCCACGGCCAGGCCGTAGATGACATCCGTGCGCACGGTCGAACCCCTTCGGACGGCGGATTGCTGCTCAGGGGAGACTGCCCCCGCCGGGTGAGATCACCATGAGATGACCATGAGAGCACTTTCATCCGCACACAATGAGAGGGTTCTCATCGCCGAGCCGTCGTGAGCGGCGGGCCACCGGGAGATAGTTGCCCCATGGCCACCCGCGCGGCGATCGCCGGCATGACGGCGGCGGCCGTGGCCACCCTCGGCCTCGCCGCCGGATTCGCCCACGCCCAGAACTCGCATCCGCCGCGGCTCGGCGACACCGTCCAGGTGTCCCCGCCGCCCGCGCCCGGCGGCCGTGCCCCGGCCGCCTCCCGCCCGGCGAGGCCGCCCACCGGCCCTACCGGCGCCGCCGGCACCGCCGGCCCCACCGGCCCCACCGGCCCCACCGGCCCCGCCCGCTCCGAAGGCCCGGCCCCGCGGGAGGACGTCCGGGCGGTTCCGTCCCCGGTGCCGCCGGCCAGCGACGACGATGACGAGGTGGAGGTGGAGGCCGATGACCGAGACAGCGACGACTGAGGGCGCGCGGGAGGCGCGGCGCGGCCTGAGCGCCCGCGCCCGCATCGTCGGCTGGATGCTGCTGCTGGTCGCGCTGGCGCTCGGCGGGTCGGTGTCGGTCACCTGGTCGGTGCTGTCGGCCCGCCTGGACGACCGGATCGCCGCCGAGCTGGGCCATGAGGCCGAGAAGCTGCGCGAGTTCGCCCAGAACGGCGTCGACCCGGAGACCGGCCGTCCGGTCCGGGACGTCCGCACCCTGCTCACCGCCTACCTGGGGCACAACCTCCCGGACGACGGCGAGACGTTCTTCACCGTCGTCGACGGCCGCGCCGACCGCCGCAGCCCCTACCCGCCGCCCGCCAGGCTCGACCACGACGCCGCGTTCGTCGCCCGGGTCGCGAGCGCGGACGGGCCCGAGCACGGCTGGGCGGACAGCACGGCGGGACGCGTCCGGTACGCCGTCATCCCGGTGCGGATGGACGGCGACCCCGCCCGCGCCGCCCTGGTCGTCGCCGAGTTCCGCGACGCGCAGCGGGACGAGGTGGCCGAGACGACGCGGGTCCTCGCCGTCACCGCGTTCGGCGCGCTCGCCGTCGCCGGGCTGGCCGGCTGGCTGATCGCGGGCCGGGTGCTGGCGCCGATCCGGATGGTGCGCCGGACGGCGGAGCGGATCGGCGCGTCCGACCTGGCCCGGCGGCTGGAGGTGCGCGGCACCGACGACGTCTCCGCCCTGGCCTCGACGTTCAACGTGATGCTCGACCGGCTGGAGGCCTCCTTCGCCGCGCAGCGCCGGTTCGTCGACGACGCGGGGCACGAGCTGCGCACGCCGCTGACGGTGATCCGGGGCCATCTGGAGCTGATGGGCGAGGACCCCGGCGAGCGGGCCGAGACGCGCGAACTGCTCATCGACGAGCTCGACCGGATGAACCGCATCGTCGACGACCTGCTGATCCTGGCCAAGGCCGAGCGCCCGGACTTCCTCACCCCGTCCGAGGTCGACCTCGCCGACCTCACGGTCGAGACGGTCGCCAAGGCGCGCGGGCTGGGCACGCGGCGGTGGCGGGTGGACGAGGTGGCGGAGGTGCGGGTGATCGCCGACCGGCAGCGGCTCACCCAGGCGCTCATGCAGCTGGCCGCCAACGCCGTCCAGCACACCGTCCCGGACGACACCATCGAGGTGGGCTCGGCGGTGCGCGGGTCCACGGTGACGCTCTGGGTCCGCGACACCGGCCCGGGCGTGGCGGAGGAGGACGCCGCCCGCATCTTCGGCCGGTTCGTCCGGGGCGCCCCCGGCCCCCGGCCGACCGAGGGCGCCGGCCTCGGGCTGGCCATCGTCGCCTCGATCGCCCGCGCCCACGGGGGCGGTGCCCGGGTCGAGCACCCGCCCGGCGGGGGCGCCCGCTTCGTCCTGGAGCTGCCGCTGTGCATCCCGCAGGGCGAGCCCGACGTCCTGGACGCCGAGCCGCGGGAGGAGGCGGCATGGGCCGGATCCTGATCGCCGAGGACGAGCCGCGCATCACCTCGTTCCTGGAGAAGGGCCTCGGCGGCGCCGGCTTCCGCACCGCCGTGGCGGCGGACGGGATCACCGCCTACGAGCTGGCCCGCGGCGGCGCGTTCAACCTGATGATCCTGGACGTCGGCCTGCCGCTGCGCGACGGGTTCACCGTCCTGCGCCGGCTCCGCGAGGAGCGCGTCACGCTTCCCGTCATCATCCTCACCGCCCGGGACGGGGTGGCCGACACCGTCGCGGGGCTGGAGGGCGGCGCCGACGACTACATCGCGAAGCCGTTCGCCTTCGCCGAGCTCCTCGCCCGGGTGCGGCTGCGGCTGCGCGCCGACGGGGGGCGCGAGCCGACGCTGCTGCGGGTCGGCGACCTCGTGCTGGACCTGCGCACCCGCCGGGCCCACGTGCCGGGCCGGACCGTCGAGCTGACCTCCCGGGAGTTCGCCCTCGCCGAGATGTTCTGCCGCAACCCCGACCAGGTGCTGACCCGCGAGCAGATGCTGGCGCACGTGTGGGGCTTCGACTTCGATCCCGGCTCCAACGTCGTGGACGTCTACGTCCGCTACCTGCGCCGCAAGCTCGGGGCCGACCGGTTCGAAACGGTCCGCGGCACCGGCTACCGCCTGCGCCTCTAGCCCGTGGTGTACCGGGATCGGTAAACCACTTCACCTTCTGGCCCGTCACCCAAGTGACGAACGTCACCGAGCGGACGGGGTTCCGGTGGGACGCGACGGGCTGGCAGTGGTGACCGCGGCGTTGGCCGTCGCGGCGGTAACGGCGGCGGCGCCCGGAGCGGCGGTCGCGCAAGCGCCCGGCCGGGCGGCGGCGTGCACCCCGCAGGGACCCGACTTCAACGGGGACCGGTGCGGCGACATCGTGGTCGGCGACCCCGATGCCGCCGTCGGGGGCGTGCAGGGGGCAGGCCGGATCACCGTGCTCTACGGCGCGGAAGGCGGCCCCGGGGCCGGTGAGAAGGCCGTCCTGGCGCAGGGAGGGCCGGGGGTCGGTGAGAGCCCCGAGTCAGGTGACGGGTTCGGCGCCGTGATCCGGACGATGGACGTCGACTCCGACGACCGCGCCGATCTGGTGGTGGGCCTGCCCTCGGAGTCCGTCGGCGACGCCGGCGACGCGGGGATCATCCAGGTGATCTTCGGATCGCCCGAGGGGCTGGGCGGCGGCCGCGCGGGGATCGTGCTCCGCCAGGGCACCCACGGCATACCCGGCGGTCCTGAAGCGGGGGACCGGTTCGGTGCCGGGGTCGCCGTCAACAGGACCGGCGGCGATTTCCGGCCCGCTCCCGCGCTCGCGTTCGGCGTGCCCGGCGAGGACGTGGGGAGCGACGCGGACGCCGGCGCCGCGGGCGTCGTGACGTTCGACGGGGACACCGGCGACGTGGCGACCGTCGGGGCGCTCACCCAGGACAGTCCGGGCATCGGCGGCGGCGTGGAGGCCGGTGACAGGTTCGGTGCCGCGGTCGAGTTGTTCCAGGGGCCCGGGGGCTTCAGTTGCGGAGTCACCGGCGTCGACGGCTTCACGCTGGTCGTGGGTGCGCCGGGCGAGGATCTGAGTGGCGACCGCGAGGCCGGCATGGTGCACCTGGCCAGAGACCTGAACAGCGACACGCCCCTGACGCAGGACTCTGCTGGGGTGGACGGCGCGACCGAACCCGGCGACCAGTTCGGTGCCGGCCTCGCGCTCGACTCGTTCTGCGAGCACGACGGCCCGTCGCACGTCAGGCTGGCGGTCGGCGTCCCGTTGGAGGACATCGGCTCGGCCGGAGACGCCGGCACGGTCCACCTCTTCGCCACGGACGACGACGAACTGCCCCTGCCCCAGCGGTGGAGCGTCACCCAGGACAGCGCCGGCGTCGCCGGGGCCGCCGAGACCGGGGACCGGTTCGGGTCCGTGCTGGAGATCGGCGGCCCGTGGCGGGACGGCCTCGGTGAGCCGCTGGCGGTCGGCGTCCCCCGCGAGGACGTCGGCACCGCCGCGGACGCCGGCAGGGTGCAGATCTTCGGCGAGGCGGCGAGCGCGCCCGGGGACGGCGACGTTGTCCTCACCCAGGAGAGCATCGGCCTGGTCCCGCAGGCCGGGGACCATTTCGGCGCCGCGCTCTCCGGCCGCTACGGCCGGCTGCTCGTCGGCACCCCCGATGACGTGACCTACGGCAAGGGCGCCGTCCACGGAGTCCCGTGGCCGGGGACGTCCGGGACGCCGCAGCTGTTCGTCCCAGGCCAGGGCGGGATCCCCGCGGACGCGGCCCGCTTCGGAGCGGCACTGGGCTGAGCCGCCCCCGGGGCCGGTCAGGCGCGCCGCGAGGTCACCGGACTCGGGTGGCGATGCCGGGGTAGTCGACGATGAGGCCGTGCCGGTCGTAGACCAGGCGGCAGGCGAAGTCGAAGACGGGGGCGGCGTAGTCGTACTCCCGTTCGCTCGAACGGGAGTAGGTCTGTTCCAGCCGCTCCACGTCCAGCCCGACCGCGCGGACGTAGGCCGCCGGTGCGGCGACCGGCCGCTCGCCGGGGAAGCGCAACCGGTGCACCGGGAAGGTGTTGGTCATCGCCGACGCCTCCAGGTCCAGGTCGAGGCACCCCTGCAGGTGGGGTGCCTCGATCCCGTCGACCTGCCAGTTCCCCGCACCATCGGCCTCGATGACCGTGACGGTGGTGGAGCCGCCGCTGCGTCCGGTGATCCGCCCCGACCTGGTCAGCCATGAGGCGTCCAGCTGGATCGCGTAGTCCACGATCCAGGACGTGCCGTCCTCCGTGGCCGCCGTGGTGCCCTCGACCCGGGCACCACGGGAGTCGGCGGAGAAGAACGCGACCTCGAACCCCTCGCGGGCTCCCTCGTGCCGCCAGGACGCGACCGAGGGCAGAGCGGCGAACGACATGGTGGCAAGGGTAGGCCTTAGCGTCGGCGCAGTCCCCGGAAAGCGTTGCCCTCCGTGGAGAGGTAGTTCTTCCGGTAGTCGAAGCGCGGTGCCTTGGCGAACATGAGGTACCAGTACTTCATCTGCTCCGACCACCAGTAACCCGACGTGAGATCGCCGTGCGTCACGGGCGAGGCGGTGACGTCGTCGATGATGGTCCACCCGTTGGGGACGCGGGAGTGCTTCTTCTGCCGCAGGTAGTAGTCGTACGCGAGCTTCCGGTACCGCTCCGACGCGGGATGACCCGGCCCGGCGACCAGCCACAGGTTGAAACAGGAGTCGACGTACTCGGGCCGCAGCTGGTTGCCCTTCGAGGTCGCGGCACCGGTCGAGGGGTCGTAGCCCTCGGGAAGCACCGGGAACCGGTCGAGCACGGAGGTCCACGAGGCGAGGTAGGCGTCGGCGAGCCGCCGCTCGCCGCTCTGGCCGAGAAGGCCCGCATAGAACGAACCGAGCTCGGACTGCTCGGCCGTGACCTGCCCGGCGTCGTCCTTGTCGACCTGGGCGAACCACAGGTGACCGTTGATGGTGGTGGCCTCGTGCTTGATGATGGCCCGGGTCAGCATCCGGTACAGGTCGCGGAACTCCCTGTCGCCGAACAGTTCCCAGGCGTCCCAGACGTACTCGTAGAACGAGTCGACCGGCGGGTGGACGGTCGCGGTGTCGTTGACCCACTCCCCGGTCTCGACATTGATCTCCGTGCCGAGCAGGTCCAGGTCGGAACGCCGCTCGATGACCGCCTTCATCGCCTTCCTGGCCGCCTTGTGGTATCTGCGGTCGCCGGTCAGCCGGGAGAGCGTGCCGAACTCGGTGATGATGGTGCCGACCTCCGCCAGCGGGTTGGTCACCCCGCTGATCTCGCCCGTGCTCGGGTTGACGAAGCGGTACGGGATGCCGGTCGGCGACCGGTCGAAGCAGGGCATGAGGATGTCGGCGATCTGCTTGGCATGCCGGAGCAGCGCCCGCTCACCGGTGGCGAGGTGGCCGGACAGCAGACCGCCCACCATCCGGATGTTGGTCTCGAAAACCTGGACGTCGGCGTTCACGGCGGAGAAATCGAGGTTCTGCTTCACCCAGGCGACGCCCTCGGCCAGTTCGTCGTCCAGCTCCATCAGGTAGAGCGTGTCGAGGGCCTCGACGATGGTCAGCCCCACGGGATGCTCTTGGTCGAAGAACTCGCTGTGCCCGCCGCTCACCGGCAGCAGGTGATCGTGCCCCCAGGCGAGCCGCTTGTAGGAGTTCCAGGTGTGCAGCATCTCGCGGCGCACGTCCTTGGCCACCGGCCGCCAGTCCTTCGGGCGGCCGGGGGAGAGCCGTTCCGCGTGGGCGGGTGCCGGGACCGCGCCGGCGGCGACCAGGCCCGCCGTGGCGGCGAGAACACTTCTGCGGGTGAGGGAATGGCGGGATCGCACTGCGCACCGTCCGGTGTACGACAACGTTGTCAATCACGTCACTCGTATCACCGCGAGGGGAAGATGACCATCAGCGTGGCCACATACGGCCCATGCGTCGGACGGTGCGATTGCGCAGCAGTGTGGGCAGTGGAGCAGGCCCAGGTCGGTGGTGAGCTCCCGGTGATCGGGACGGTTCCGGCGCACCGTCAGGGCCGCGGCTACCGTGCCGCCATGGCACGCACCATCGCCGTCAGCGGCGCGGCCTCCGGCATCGGCGAGGCCCTCAGCACGATCCTCCGGGAATCGGGCGACACCGTCATCGGGATCGATCTACACCGCACCGACGTGTGCGCCGAGCTCGGCGTCCCCGACGGCCGGGCGCGCGCGGTCGAGGAGACGCTAGAGAAAGCGGGCGGGCGGCTCGACGCGGCCGTGGCCTGCGCCGGCGTCTCCGACTTCACCGTCACGCCGGTCAGGGTGAACTTCTTCGGCGCCGTCGAGCTGCTGGAGGGGCTGCGCCACCTCCTGGCGGAGGCCGAGGCGCCGCGCGCCGCGGTGGTCGCCTCGATCTCCGGCACGCATCCGGTGGACGACGACGTCGTCCGCGCGTGCCTCGACCGGGACGAGCCGGCGGCGATCGCGGCGGCGACGAAGGTCGAGGAGAGCGGCGCGGGCGGCCTGCTGTACCCGTCGTCGAAGTCGGCCCTCGCCCAGTGGCTGCGCCGCGCCTGCACCACGCCCGAGTGGGCGGGCGCGGGCATCCCGCTGAACGCGATCGCGCCCGGCGTCGTCAGGACGCCGATGACCCGTCCGCTGTTCGAGGACGCGGCGATGCTGGAGATCATGAAGGAGGCCGTCCCGATGCCGCTGAACGGCCACGCCGAACCGGAGGTGATCGCCGAGGCGCTCCGCTGGCTGGTCTCCCCGGCCAACACCCACATGACCGGCCAGGTCGTCTACGTGGACGGCGGCGCCGAGGCCACCCTCCGCGACCCGGCGCACTTCTGAGGACGCCCGCGGAAAAGTTCCGCGGCGCAGGCATAGTGGCGAGCCTCCGGAGGCGTCTCAGGGGACGACATCATTCCGGAGGTGACGATGGATGCCGCCACAGAGCGACATTTCCGTGAGTTCGTGACTTTGAGATCGGCGGCGCTGATGCGCCTGGCGTACCTGCTCACCGGGGGCGACCAGCACGCGGCGGAGGACGTCCTGCAGATCGCCCTGGCGAAGACAGCCGCCCGCTGGACCGCCGTGGAGAACCCGGAGGCCTACGTACGGCGGGTGATGTACAGGCAGCAGGCCAGTTTCAGGCGGCTGAAGTGGAGGCAGCGCGAGACGCGGCGAGGGGTGCTTCCCGAGGAGATCGCACGGGACGAGCTGTCGGCGGTCGATCTGAAGCTCGCCGTCCGCGGCGCCCTGGCCCGGCTCACTCCCCGGCAGCGGATGGTGTTGGCGCTCCGCTTCCTGGAAGACCGGCCCGAGGCGGAGGTGGCGCAGATCCTCGGATGCAGCATCGGCACGGTGCGCAGCACGACCCACCGCTCCCTCGCGCGCCTGCGCCGGCTGGCTCCCGAACTGGACGAATCCGGACTGGCCGAGGAGGTCGGGCGATGAAGACGGAATCGATCGTCAAGAGCGCGTGCGAGGACTGGGCCGCGGAGGCACGGGTTCCCGCCGACCTGGCCGACCGGGCGCTGCGCGCACGCCCCCGGCGCCGCCCCTTCAAGATGGCGCTGACGGGAGGGGCGACGGCGCTCCTCGTCGGTGCGGCGGCCGTGGCCGTCGTCTCGTCCGCCGGCGGCCCGGCCCAGGAGCACCGGCCCTCGGCGCCCGCGTTCGAACCGGTGGCCCTGTCGTCGGACACGACGCTTCGCACGGACCCGGGCAGCGCCTTCCCCCGCCACCTCGTCGCCGCCGGGCACACGGCCGTGGCCGCCTACTTCACGTTCCGCACGCGCACGGACGACGGCCGGCGGACGCTCGAACGCACGTGGCACCTGTACAACCCGTCGACCGGCACGTACGAGCGGACCCGCTGGGCGTACGTCAGCGTCGCCCCCGGAATGGCGCGGGCGGCCGTCCTGCAGGGGCCCCTCCCCACGACCCGGGTCGGGGTGCTCGACATGAGGACGCAGAAGGTCACCGGCTGGATCCCGGTCGACCACCCCGTCGGCGGGGCGGCCTGGTCGCCCGATGGCCGCCGGCTGCTCCTGACCGCCTATGACAAGAACCCCGACGTCCAGGGCCACCGCCGGAACGCGTCCGCCAGAACCGGCTACTACCTCGCCGAGAGCGCGTCCCGGCCGGGCGCGTTCCACCCCATGCCGCCCCTGCGCGACAACCCGAACAACCGGCAGGACCTGGGGTGGAGCCGGGACGGAACCCTGATCTGGGCGCCCACCGCGACCGTGCCGGCCAAGGTCTTCTTCAACCCGTCCGGTGAGCGGCGGCCGGCGCCCGCCCACGAGGCCGACTACTGGGACAAGGTAGAGGCCGGCCTGTCCCCGAACGGCACCCTGTTGCCCACGGACGGTCCGAGGCCCGGCCCGGCCGTGACCATCACGAACGTGGCCACCGGGAAGAAGGCGGCGGTGCTCCCGATCGAGCAGGCCAAGGCCTGGGCGGACGATCAGCGCCTGTTCGCGATCGGCTGCGACCCGCGGAAGTGCACGGGCAAGCACGAGTTCCGCAACCGGCTGCTCCTGGTCGACCTGAAGGGGAGGATCACCCCTCTCACCGGCTACCGCAGGTCGGACCGGGACGGGTCCTGGGTTCCGGTGTTCACGCACCGCTGACGGCGCGCCGGGTGCCGCGCCCTCAGCGGTACCCGGCTCTCAGCACCCGCCCGTGCCGCCCGCCGCTGAAGGCCGAGTCGTCCACGACGACACGTCCGGCGAGGAGCACGTACGGGATGCCGTCGGGAGCGACGGCGGGGTCCTCGTAGGTTCCGCGGTGGCCCACGGTCGCGGGGTCGAAGACGGCGACGTCGGCGATCGCGCCGGGCCCGAGCCACCCGCGCCCCGCCAGGCCGAACTGCCGCGCCGTCGCGGACGTCATCTTGCGCACGGCCTCCGGCCAGGAGACGACGCCCAGCCCGCGGACGTAGGTGCCGAGGAAGCGCGGGAAGGAGCCCCACGTGCGGGGATGTCCGTAGTCTCCCGGGACGCCGTTGTCGCTCCCGACGGCGATCAGCGGGTCGGCCATGATCGTGCGCACGTCGTCCTCCGCCATGAGCGTGATCACCATGGCGGCGCCCGGGTCGGCAGCGACCATCGAGCACAGGACGTCCCACGGGTCGGACCCGCCGGCGAGCTGCTCCAGCGTCCTGCCCACGAGCCTCGCGTCGGTGTGGGACGTGACGAGGATGTCCGCCGGCGCCGCCGACCGCCAGAGCCCGACACCGGCCGTGGTGGACGGGTCTTCGGCCGCCTCGCGCAGGCGCCGCCGCTCGTCCGGATCGCGCAGGCGGGCGCGCAGCGCGGCGGCACCGCCGGCGTGCGCGGCGGCGGGGAGCAGCGCGGCCAGCCCGGTGCCGCCGGCCAGGTACGGGTACTGGTCCCCGCGGACGTCCACTCCGGCGACACGCGCGGCGTGCAGCCTGTCGAGCAGGAGCGGCGCCTTCCCATGGCTGGCCCGGCCCGCGGCCTTGCAGTGGGAGACCTGCAAACGGACCTGCGCACGGGAGGCGATCTCGATCGCCTCGTCGAGCGCGGCCAGGAGGGCCTCGCCCTCGTCCCGCATGTGCGTGGCGTAGACGCGGTTCCACCGGTGCGCCACCGTGGCCAGTGCCACGAGCTCGCCCGTGGCGGCGTAGGCGCCGGGGGTGTAGATGAGACCGCTCGACAGGCCGAACGCTCCCGCGGCGAAGGACTCGTCCGCCAGACGGGACATCTCCTCCAGGCCGCCCGCGGGGAGCCGCGGCTCCATGCCGGCCACGCACATCCTCAGCATGCCGTGACCGACCATGGCGGCCATGTGGTTCGTGGGTCTCGCCGCCTCGATCTCGTCGAGGTAGTCCCCGAACGTCCGCACGTGCGGCTCCGCGCCGCCGGACAGGTTGCTCAGTTTGGTCCGCGCCTCCGGCAGGGCACGCTCGGTCAGCGGGGCGAACGACAGGCCGCAGTTGCCCACGATCTCGGTCGTCACCCCTTGGAACAGCTTGAACGGCTGCGGCTCGGGCAGGAGCGGGACCATGTCGGAGTGGGAATGGGCGTCGATGAACCCCGGCGCCACCATCAGCCCGCCGACGTCGATGACCCGGCGCGCCGCACCCACGTCCCGGCCCACGGCCGCGACCCGGTCCCCGTCGATCGCGACATCGGCCGTCCGGGGCTCCGTGCCCAGCCCGTCATGGACGATCCCGCCCCGCAGCACCACGTCGTGCATCAACGACCTCCCATTCCCCACGGTCCCCGAACCGCCCGCACAGGTCCACCGGTGGCGGCGTCACATGGTGAACCCGCCGTCGCAGACGAGGGTCTGTCCGGTGATGTAGTCGGACTCCGGGACGCACAGCAGGTAGACGGCGCCGGCCGCTTCCCGCGGGGAGCCTGCCCGGGCGAGCGGGGTCATGTGCTCCATGGCGGAGAGCACGCCCGGGTTGATGCCCACCTCGTCCCGCGTTGCGATCCGCCCGAAGGCGACGGTGTTGACGGTGACGTTGTAGCGGCCCCATTCTCTCGCCAGCGTCCTGGACAGGCCCGCGACGCCCGCCTTGGCGGCGGCGTAGTTGGCCTGCCCGGCGTTGCCGGCGAGACCGGCGATGGAGGACACGTTGACGACCTTGCGGCAGGGAACGGGTTCCCCGGCCTGCCTGGCGGCCTTCACGGCGGCGGAGATGACCGGCTGGGCCGCGCGCAGGACGCGGAACGGCGCCTTGAGATGCACGTCCAGGACCGCGTCCCACTGCTCGTCCGTCATCTTCTGGATGACGGAGTCCCGGGTGTGGCCGGCGTTGTTCACGATGATGTCCAGGCCGCCGAAGGACCGCACCGCCGTCTCGACGACACGGTCCGCGAAGCCGTCGTCGGTGACGCTTCCGACGCGGGTCACGGCATCGCCGCCGGCCGCCACGATGGCGGCCACGGTCTCGCGCGCCGGTGCCTCGTCCAGATCGTTGACCACGACCGCCGCGCCCTCGGAGGCGAGTTTGCGCGCCGTCTCGGCACCGATGCCGCGCCCGGCCCCGGTGACGATGGCGACCTTGCCGTCCAGCTTTCCCACGTCGACACGCCTTTCGAAATCCGCTGGCGGAGGGCGGCGCTTCACCGGCCGCCGGCCGGCGACCGGCTCACGCCGATGGACCCGAGCCGCTCATCGATGCTCGGGGGAGTCATGGGGTACAGCGTCCGCAGGCCCTCGCTGAGCGCGTAGGACGCCGCCGACCCGTGGGTCTGGCCCGGGTACAGCCGGGAGGTGAGCTCCAGGGACGGGTAGCCGCGCAGTCGCAGCACCTGCGCCATGCGGGTCATCGACCCGACGACGTCGGCCGCGGCCACGTAGGGGTCGGCGAGCTCCGCCTCGCCCGCGCCGAGGAACACCCTCGCCGGCAGGTCGTCGTGGGTCGCGGCGTACTCGGCCTCCAGGGTGAACAGGAGGTCCTCGCATCCGCTCAGCGCGGGGCTGCCGGCCAGGTACCGCCCGAACGCGTCCGGACGGGAGAGCAGGGCGTAGCCGACGAAGTGGCCGCCGGCGGAGAACCCGGCGAGGCCGTGGTCGTCTCCGAACCGGAGCTCGGCCGCCAGCCGCGGGCGCAGCTCGTCGACCAGGAAGGACAGGAACGCGGCGGCGCCCCCTCCGGCCTTCAGGACGTCGTCGGACAGAACCGCCTCCATCTGCGCGCCGCCCGGCCCCGCGTTGACCCACCGGGGCGCCGGGTAGAAGTCGCGCGTCCGGCGCAGGTTGAACTCGGCGAGGTCGCTCTCCCCGGGGGTGCCGACACCGATCACGATGAGCTCGGGGATCTCCTGCACGATCCCGAGCGCGTTCATCAGCCCGACGGTGAGCGGGAAGGCGAGCGAGGCGTCCGTCACCCAAAGGACGGGGAAGGTGCGCTCATCGTCGTACGACGGCGGGAGCGCGATGTGCACCTCGTGCGGCCAGGGCAGGTCGGCCCCTTGGATGCGCTGCGGGGGCAGTACCCGATAGGTGTGCCTGGGCGTGGACATGACGATCTCCGTTCTTCGCGTGTCATGACGGCCTGCGGGGGAGGGAGCGCCGGTGCTCAGCCTTCCGTCCAGATGGCGGGGTGGCGGTCCCTCCACGGCGCGGCCTGTTCGAGCTGGGCCGCCAGCGCCACGAGCCGGTCGTCCTCGAAACGGCGGCCGACGAGCTGCACGCCGATCGGCAGGCCGCCGGCGCCGTGCCCGAACGGCAGGCTCACGGCCGGCTGCCCGCTCAGGTTGTAGGCGGGGGTGAACGCCGACCAGGACGCGATGCGGCGGTAGGACTCCACCGGATCGCCCTCGGCCTTGAGCCAGTCGAGCGGGGTGGGCGGATCCGCGGTCGTCGGGGTGAGGAGCGCGTCGTACGGTTCGAGCGCGAGCAGGATCCGGCTCGCGACGGCCATGTGCGTGCGGTACGCCAGCTCCACCTCGGCGGCGGACGTCCGCCCGCCGTTCTCCACCAGCCACTTCGACAGGGGCCGCAGCTCGTCCCGGCGCTCGGCCGGGATGACCGTGTCGGCGGCCACCTTGACCGAGACGCCGAACAGCGTGAGCAGATGGTCGGCCATCGTGTCGAAGACGGGACCGTCGGGCGGATCGATGTCGACGATCTCGTGGCCGAGGTCGGCGAGGGCCGTGCTCGCCCGCTCCCACACGGCCACGCAGTCGGGATGGACGGCGCCGCCCCCGCCCGGCCGCGCGGTGCGCGCGATGCGGAGCCGGCCCGGGGGCCGCTCCAGCGCCGCCACGTACGAGCCGCGGGGAAGCGGCCGGTTGTGCGGGTCGCCCGGGTTGGGCGCGGTGACGATCTCCAGGAAGGCCGCGGCGTCCGCCATCGTCCGGGCGAGCGGGCCCTCGGAGATGTAGGCGCTCCACGACAGGCTCGGCGCGGTCGACATCATCCCGCGGCTGGACTTGAAGCCGATGAGGCCGCACGTCGCGGCGGGCGTGCGGATGGACCCGCCGCCGTCGCTGCCGTGGGCGACCGGGAGCAGGCCGGCGGCGACGGCCGCCGCGGCCCCGCCGCTCGACCCCGACGCCGAACGGGTCTCGTCCCACGGGGTCCGCGCGTCGGGTGCCAGGTCGTTGGCCGTGTAGCAGACGATGCCGAACTCGGGCACGTTGGTCTTGCCGACAGAGATCATCCCGGCGTCCCTGATCGCTCCGACGGCGTGGCCGTCGGCGGCCGGCACCCAGTCGGAGAGCGCCGCCGAGCCGAGGGTCGTGCGGACGCCCGCGGTCGGGTGGAGGTCCTTGATGGCGGTCGGGACCCCGAAGAGGGGAGGCAGCTCCCGCGGGTCCGCCGCCTCCCGGACCCGGGCCGTCGCCCGCTCGGCGGCCTCCAGCGCGGCCTCGGGCGTGCGGGTGATGAAGGCGCCGAGGCGGCGGTCGTGGCGCTCGATCCGCTCCAGATAGTGCCGCATGAGGTCGAGCGGGCTGATCTCCCCGGACCTGATCAGGTCCGCCTGCTCCGTCGCGCTGAGATCGTGGAGGGCGCTCATCGGTCCTCCGCGGGGGCGTGCGGGGACGCGGTGGACGGGGCGGGGTCGGACGCCTGGGTGATGCGGAAGATCGGGTAGCGGCCGACGATGCCCTCGAAGTCCTCCAGGGGCGCTCGCCGGCTGATCGGGAAGTGGGGGCGGGCGCCGGGCGCCACCTCCAGGTAGCGGCGGAGGATCGCCGCGCGCCGGTCGGAGAACTCCTCGACCAGGCGGACGTCCTCGCGGCGGCCGTGCCGCAGGACCGCGCGCCCGCCGGCCGCCCGCGCGTTGAGCACCCAGTTCGTCTTCTCGCCGAGCATGGCCACGAGGTACCGCTCGCCCTCGTGGTCGGCGATGGCCACCGGGAAGGTGATGAGCCGGCCCGACTTGCGCCCGCGGAGCTCCAGGGCGGCCCCCCGCTTCGGCATGAGGCCCGCGGCGAAGGCGATGGCCCACACCCGGTTCTCCATGCGCGACCACCGCTGCGGGCGGCCGCCGCGGTACTGCCAGCGTTTGTAGGCCTTGATGGCCTGTTTCAGCATGACGTCGCTCCTCGAACCGATGTAGCAGTCAGCGCTGACTGTAATCACCTCTTTTGGAATCTGGCAAGAGCGGCTAAGTTGCAGACCACCAGGACAAGAGCTGCGGATAGAAAGGAGTCAGAGTTGACCACTAAGAACCGAAGAGCGGGCCCGGGTCCCGCGGTGGAGACGGCATCGCGCATCCGATGGCACACTCGGGTGGAGCTGGAGCCGTGCCGGCCGTCCAGGGCGAGGATCGAAGGAGGATCGGTGGCGCACACGTCAGGCCGGCCTGCGACGCGCAGCCAGCGGTCCGCGGTGATGCGCCGGCAGATCCTGGAGGCCACGATCGCGTCGCTGGTGGACAAGGGCTACGGCGGCACGACCACGCTCGAAGTCCAGCAGCGCGCGGGCATCAGCCGGGGCGCCCTGCTGCACCACTACTCGTCCCGCACCGAGCTCATCGTGGCCGCCGTCGAGCACCTCATGCGCGAGCGCATCACCGGGCTCCAGCGCGTCACCGAGCCGCCTCCGGACGAAGACCGGCTCGCGTGGGCGGTGCGGACGCTGTGGAACGTGTTCGAGGGGGGCCTGTTCTCCGCGTCCCTGGAGCTGTGGCTGGCCGCGCGCAACGACCCCGGCCTCCGGGCGGTCCTCCTGCCGCAGGAGCGGCTGTTCGGAGCGGCCGCGCACGAATGGGCCGCGGGCCTGTTCGGTCCTTCGGCCTCCCATCCCCGGTTCGCGCTCTGCCTCGGCGTCCTGCTCGACGCCATGCGGGGGGCGGCGGCCCGGCGGGTGCTGGGCAGCCCGAGCAGCGACGAGCAGCTCCTGACCGAGTGGACGCTCATGGCCGAGCAGTTCCTCGGGACACCGTCCGCGTAACCCGGCCCGCGCCGCGGCCCCGATCCCCACCCGCCCAGCTCGATCACCCAGAGCAGGAGCGTTCCTTGAGCGTCACCGCCGAAATCCCCGCCGGCACCGCCCGCATCCCGACACGGACGTGGATCGGGCTCGCCGCCCTCGTCATCACCTTCTTCGCCTACACGACCCTCGAAGTCTGGATCTCTCCGGCTCTTCCGGTGATCCAGGAGCAGCTGAACGCCTCGGACGCCTCCATCGCCCTGGTGTTCGCGGCCATGCTGGTGTGCGCCGCCGTCTCGACCACCCTCGCGGGGCGGCTCGGGGACGTCTACGGGCTCCGCCCCGTCCTGCTCGCCGTGCTCGCCGTCCTGTCCGCGGGCATCGCGCTGGCCGCCGCCGCGACCTCGATCCAGGTCCTCGCGCTCGGGCAGGCGCTGCAGGGCGTCGGGATGGGATCGGTGCCGCTGTCGGTGGCGATCCTGCGCGGCATGTTCCCGCCCTCCCGCGTCACCTCGGCCATCGGGATCTTCGTGAGCGCGAGCGCGGTCGGCAGCGTCCTCGGGTTCGTCCTGCCCGGTCACGTCCTGGACGTCCTGTCCTACCGATGGCTCTTCCTGCTCCCCCTGTTCACGATCGTCCTGGCGACCCTGGTCGCGTGGAGATGCCTCCCGGCGACGCCGCCGAAGGGCGCCAGGCGGCGCGTCGACTGGCTCGGAGCCGTGGGGCTGACGCTCGGCCTGACCGTGCTGCTGTTCGCGGTGATGCTCTCGCCCGCTCTTGGATGGCTGTCCGTCAAGACCCTGGCCCTCTACGGGCTGGCGCTCGCAGTGCTGTGCGCCTGGACGCTCATCGAGGCACGCTCCCGCGAGCCGCTGATAGCGCTCGGCCTGCTGCGGCAGAGGAGCGTCTGGATCAACGGCCTCGTCAGCTTCACCATCGGATTCGGGATCTTCGCCAGCATGACCCTGGTCCCGCTTCTCGCCGCCCGCCCGCGCTCCGGCGGCATCGGTTTCGACGCCGGCACCACCGAGGTGGGCCTGCTGCTCCTGCCGCTCGGCGTGGCCGGAGCGCTGATCGGCCCGCTCATCGGCTACCTCGACCGCCGGATGGGGGCCCGCGCCATCGTCCGCCTCGGGATGGCCGCCCTCACCCTCGGCCTGTTCGGCCTCGTCTTCCTGCACACGGAGAAATGGCACATCGTCCTCGGGGTGACGGTGTCCGGCAGCGGGATCTACCTGGCGCTGACCGCGCTGATCAACCTGATCACCTGCTCCGTCGCGGAGGAGGACGTGGGGTTCGCCGCCGGGCTGCCGCTGACCGCGAGGAGCATCGGCGGCGCCCTCGGCGCCCAGGTCTGCGCCAGCGTCCTGGCCTCGAAGACTCCCCACGGCACGGACAACGCCCTCGAACTGGGCTACACCATCAGCTTCGCGACGGCCACCGCGGTGGCGTTCGGAGGTCTCATGCTCTCGCTGGCCCTCCCGGCCGCACGAAGGAAACAATGAGTCCGCCGGATTCCTGGGACGGAATTCGCCGGATCGCGATCGCGGAACGCGAGAACCTCGACGCGATCGTGGACGGCGTCCTGGAACAAGTGATCACGTCGATTCCGGTCTACCGGAGGATCCCGCTCCACGATCTGCGCGCGGCCGTGGTCACCAACGTGCGCGGCACCCTCGTCGGGCTGGCGGAGGGGCGGATGCCGACGGCGGCCGATCTGGCGGTCCACGAGGCGCTGGTCGAGGGACGCGTGCACCAGCGGCTCCCGCTGGACGCGATCCTCGACGCGTTCCGTCTCGGAGGGCAGGCCGTCTGGGAGGGCGTCGAGCGGCAGGCGCTGCGGGAGGGCGTCGCGGCCGATGCCGTCCTGGCGGCGGCGAAGCTCGTCTGGAACCGGGTCGACGCGCTGATGACCAGCGCCGCCGTCGCCTACCGGCAGGCGGAGCTGGCGATGGTGCGCCATGATCAGCAGCGGCAGAGCGACTTCCTGCGCGACCTGCTGCTCGGCGAGCCGGACAGCGCCGAGCTGAGCACGCTGGCCCCCGCGTTCGGCCTGAGCCTGGATCGTCCCTATATCTGCTTCCGGGCGCGGGCGAGCGCGGAGATGCCGCTGCGGGACCTGCGGCGGACGCTCGCGGTCGGCGTGCCCGACGCGCGCTCGGGGCTCCTCGGCATCGTCCAGGGCGACCTCGCCGGGATACTCCCGGACGCCCCCCGGCCGGGGAGCGCCGCCGTCGCCGTCGGGATCGGTCCACCGCGGAAACTGTCGTCGGTCGGCTCGTCCTTCCCGCTCGCCAGCCGCGCCCTGGAGACCGCGTCGGCCTTCGGGATGACCGGAGTGTTCAGGGTCGAGGACGTCGCCCTCCGCGCCGCGGTCCTGGCGGACGACCTCGTCGGGGACAGCCTCGCAGATCGGTTCCTCCGGCCGCTGCATTCCGAGCAGAGTCAGGGCGATGTGCTGGAGAGCACGGTCAGAGAGTTCCTGGCCCAGGGAATGCGCGTCGACCAGACGGCGCGGGCGCTGGTCGTCCACCCGAACACCCTCCGCAACAGGATTCACCGTTTCGAGGAGAAAACGGGTGCCGATCTGAGCAGGATCGAAGACATCGTGGGCCTCTGGTGGGCCCTGGAGCGGCGTGCCCTGGGAAACCGCGAATCCGCCGACTAGGGGTTGTGGGTTTCCACAGATGCGGCCGCGATATGCATTGCATTTCCCTATTGTTATCCATTCTGTCCGGCTGGAAAAATGGCGATCGGAATTCTTATCGGTCCCTGGCAAAAGAGGGCAGAGATGGCGGAAGTCGACGGCTCGGCGCATCGATCGCCGGAAGGGCGCACGCCGCTGGGCGTGACGCTGGCGGAGCTGGCCGGGCGGCTGCCGGACCGGCCGGCGATCACGCACGAGGGCGTCACGCGCACCTACCGGGAACTGGAGGAGCGGACCAACCGGCTGGCGCGCGCCTACCGCGAACTCGGCGTCGGCCAGGACTCGTTCGTGACGATCGGGCTGCCGAACGGGATCGAGTTCTTCGAGGCCGTCCTCGCGACCTACAAGCTGGGCGCGACGCCGCAGCCGGTCTCCTGGCGCCTCCCGGCGGCCGAGCACTCCGCGATCATCGAGCTGGCGGACCCGGCCCTGCTCGTCGGGGCCGGGGACGGCGGGGTGGGCGGGGCCGGCCGCCCCGCCGTCCCGGCCGGCTTCACGCCCGATCCGGCGCTGTCCCGCGCGCCGCTGCCCCCGCGGGCCGCCTCCTCCTGGAAGGCCGTGACCTCCGGGGGGAGCACCGGCCGTCCCAAGCTCATCGTCTCGACGGCGCCGGCGGTCTTCGAGGGCCTCGCGACGCTGGCGGCCCTGTTCCGGATGCGGCGGGACGGGGTCCAGCTCGTGGCGGGGCCGCTGTACCACAACGCGCCGTTCCTGACCGGCGTCGTCGGGCTCCTGACCGGCAACCACCAGGTGGTCATGACCCGCTTCGACGCGGAGGGCTGCCTCGCCCTCGTCGACCGGCACCGGGTGGAGTGGACGCACGTGGTGCCGACGATGATGCACCGGATCTGGCGCCTCCCCGAAGACGTCCGCCGCGCCTACGACCTGTCGTCGCTGCGGACCCTGTTCCACGGCGCCGCTCCCTGCCCGGTGTGGCTGAAGGAGGCCTGGATCGACTGGCTGGGACCGGACCGCGTGTGGGAGATCTACGCCGCCACCGAGGGCCAGGCGGGCACCGTGATCACCGGCGGGGAGTGGCTGGAGCACCGGGGCTCCGTGGGACGCGTCGCGGTCGGTGAGATCCGCGTGCTGGACCCCGGCGGGGCCGAGCTCCCCGCCGGGCGGACGGGCGCCATCTGGATGCGCCGCGGCGAGGACGCGCCCCCCGAGTACCGCTACATCGGCGCCGAGGCCACGGCGAGGGACGGGAACTGGGAGTCCCTCGGCGACGTCGGCCACTTCGACGCCGACGGATACCTGTACATCACCGACCGGGAAACCGACATGGTGCTGGTGGGCGGAAGGAACGTCTACCCCGCGGAAGTGGAGTCGGCGCTGGAAGAACATCCCCTCGTCGCTTCGAGCTGTGTCGTCGGAATCCCGGACGACGACCTGGGGAACGTGCTGCACGCCATCGTCCAGATCGACGGGACCGCGAGCGACGAGGAACTGCTCGCACACCTGCGGGAGCGGCTGGTCACCTACAAGCTGCCCCGCTCCTTCGAACGCGTCACGGAACCGCTCCGCGGCGACGACGGAAAGGTCCGGCGCTCGGCGCTGCGTTCCGCGCGGATCTCCACCGCCTCCAGGGAGGCCTCCATGCAAGACGACACCGAGTCCAGGGTCCGGGCGGCCATCGAGGCGCACGGGCTGAAGCCCGCCCCCGAGGAGATGGCGATGTACGTCGCCATGGCCCCCGTCCTCCAGGCGATGACCGAGCAACTCCACGCGGTCGAGGTCGGGGAGGACGTCTGATGGACCGTCCTCTGACGATCGCCGACGCCGCCGCACGGCTGCGCTCGGGCACCCTCACCAGCGTCGACCTCGCGCGCGCGGCCATCGCCCAGGCGGACCGCGTCGACGAGAAGATCGGCGTCTACCTCCACCGCCGCGACCGGGACGTGCTCGCCGACGCCGAGCAGGCCGACGCCGACCTGGCGAAGGGAATCGACCGGGGCCCGCTCCACGGCATCCCGCTCGCCCTCAAGGACGTCTTCGCGACGCGGGACGCGCCCACGACCGCGCAGAGCCTGGCCTTCGAACCGCCGTGGGGCGAGGACGCCGACGCGGCCGTCGTGGCGCGGCTCCGGTCCGCCGGCGCGATCTTCACCGGCAAGAACACCACGATGGAGTTCGTCACCGGCTGCCCGGACCCGGACAAGCCGTTCCCCGTCCCGCGCAACCCATGGGACCTGGCGAAATGGGCGGGCGGTTCCAGCTCCGGGACGGCGAGCGGCATCGCGACCGGATGCTTCCTCGGCGGCGTCGGCACCGACACCGCCGGAAGCTGCCGGAACCCGGCGGCCATGTGCGGCGTCACCGGCCTCAAGCCGACGTACGGCCGCGTCCCCAAGACGCTCGCCGTTCCGCTCTCCCGGTCCTTCGACCACGTCGGGCCCCTCGCCCGCAGTGCCCGCGACTGCGCCCTGCTCCTGCAGGCCATGGCCGGATTCGAGCCGAGCGACCCCCGGAGCCGGGACGTCCCGGTCCCCGACTACACCGCGGCCCTCGACGGCGGCCTCGAAGGGCTGCGCATCGGGGTCGAGCGGGAGCACCACACCAGGGTCGACGGGGTGGACCCGTCCGCCGTCGAGCGCTTCGAAAGGGCCCTCGACGTCCTCGAAGGGAACGGGGCGACGGTCACCGAGATCACGATCCCCTACGTCGACGAGGTCCGGAGCGCCACCGCGGTCGCCTACTTCTCCGAGGCGTTCGCCTACCACCGCGCAAACCTGCGGCGGCGCTGGTCCGACTACGGCCGGGACGCCCGCCTGATCATCGGCTCCGCGGCGCTCTACTCGGCCGCCGACCACGTGCAGGCGGGCCGGGTGATCGCGGCGGCGCGGCGGCGGGCCGACGACCTCTTCCGCTCGGTGGACCTCGTCGTCACCCCCACCGTCGGCGCCGGGGCGCCGGACGTCGACGGGCTGGACTTCGTCAAGCTGCTGGCCCTGCCCATCTTCACGCCGATCTGGAACGCGCTGCGGAACCCGGTGATCAGCGTCCCGACCGGTTTCACCGCGTCCGGGCTCCCCGTCGGGATGCAGATCATCGGCCGCCGCTGGGAGGAGACGACGGTGCTGCGCGCCGCGGACGCCTACCAGCAGCGGACCGACTGGCATCTGCGCGTCCCGCCGATCGCCGCCTAACCAGAGAGAGGACCACGAGCACATGGGACAGAAGGTCTTCGTCGTCGGTGTCGGCATGACGAAGTTCGAGAAGCCGGGCAGCCGGGACTGGGACTACCCCGACATGGCCCGGGAGGCCGGGACCAAGGCCCTGGCCGACGCCGGAATCTCGTTCGCGTCCGTCCAGCAGGCGGTCACCGGCTACTGCTACGGCGAGTCGACGAGCGGGCAGCGTGCCGTCTACGAGCTGGGCTGCACCGGGATCCCCATCTACAACGTCAACAACAACTGCGCGACCGCGTCCAGTGCGCTCTTCCTCGCCAAGCAGCTCGTGGAAGGCGGGATCGCCGACTGCGTGCTGGCGCTCGGGTTCGAGAAGATGAGACCGGGCTCGCTCTCGACGACGTTCCAGGACCGCACCTCGCCCTTGGAGCCGTTCGTCGACGTCATGACCGAGCTGTGCGGGCCCGCCGTGGGCCCGCCCGCCCCGCAGCTGTTCGCCAACGTGGGCAAAGAGCACATGGAGCGCCACGGGACGACCGCGGAGCAGTTCGCCAAGGTGGGCCTGAAGAACCACGCGCACTCGGTGAACAACCCGTACTCGCAGTTCCAGCACGAGGTGACTTTCGAAGACGTCCTCTCCTCACGGATGATCGCCGAGCCGCTCACGCTGCTGCAGTGCTCGCCGACCTCGGACGGCTCGGCCGCGGCCGTCGTCGCGAGCGAGCGCTTCGTCCGGGAGAACGGCCTCGAAGCCACCGCGGTCGAGATCCTCGGGCAGGCGATGGCGACCGACTTCCCGAGCACCTGGGACGACAAGAGCATGATCAAGCTGGTCGGCAGCGAGGTGACGAAGGCCGCCGCCCTCGAGGTGTACGACCAGTCCGGGCTCGGCCCCGAGAACGTGGACGTGATCGAGCTGCACGACTGCTTCTCGACCAACGAGATCATCATGTACGAGGCCCTGGGCCTGTGCGCGGAAGGCCAGGGCGGCACGCTCATCGACGAGGGGGCGACCGACTACGGCGGTACGTGGGTGGTCAACCCGTCCGGCGGCCTCATCTCCAAGGGCCACCCGCTGGGAGCCACAGGGCTCGCGCAGTGCGCGGAACTGAACTGGCAGCTCCGCGGCGTCGCGGGGAAACGCCAGGTGCCCGGAGCGGCCGTGGCCCTCCAGCACAACATCGGGCTCGGTGGCGCATGCGTCGTGACGATGTACAGGAAGATCGCCACCGACACCTAGGACGCGGCATGGTGAGGGGATGAGCGAACTCCAGATCGTCCAGCCGAACACCTGGACCCCGCTGCTCGGCACGGACGTCGAGGTCCTGGTCGCGGACGTCGCCGGCGACGTCCGCGTGGAGTCCGAGACGTACCGCAACGAGCGTGGCGAGCAGCTCGTCGAGTTCTCCCTCACGACGGACTCCGCGACCAGGATCGTTCTCCGCGCCCCGGGCACCGCGCCGGAGTGGCCTGACGACTAGCGGCGGTACCCGCGTCATCGTCCCGCGCGTGCGCGCTCGCTGCGGTTCAGGACCCAGGTGACCAGGAGAAGCGCGGCGAGGCTCACGCCGCCGATGACGAGGTAGGCGTTCCCTCCCGCGCTGGCGTCCCAGAGCGCGTGCATGGTGACCACCGCGGCGAAGACGAGCCCGAAGCGCAGCAGCGCGACTCCGCGGTGCCGGCTGTTCCGCACGGCGACGAGGGCGGCGGTGGCGAGGCCGGTCCAGGCGGCGTGCCCGCCGGGCTCGGCCAGCGCGCGGGTGAGGAGGATGTGCGTCACCGACAGCAGGTCGCCGTGCGTGCCGAGCAGGGTGACGAAGGCGTACCCCATGGTCTCCAGCGCGGCGAAGCCGCTGCCGACGGCGACGCCGAGGACCAGGCCGTCGATGGTGCGGCCGGGACGGCGGGCGATGATGAGGGCGGGGACGGCGAGCTTGGCCGACTCCTCGATCACTCCGATGAACGCGGTGGGGAGCGAGCCGAACGCGCGGGCGGTCTCGAACTCCAGCGGGCCGGCGAGCACGGTGCCGACGACCCCGCCGAGCACCGCCGCGGCGGCGACGCGGGAGAACGGCAGGGTGGTGCGCAGGCCGATGTCGCCGACGAAGGTGGTGAAGGTGACCGGGACGAGGGCGGCGCCGATGAGCAGCAGCGACGGCACGTACACGGGGTCCTGCGTGGCGACCAGCGCGGCGAGGACGGCCACGTAGAGGGCGACTCCGGTCAGGAGGACGCCCGTCCAGCGGAACCGGCGCAGGACCCTGGGGCGGCGTGCGGCCGGTGCCGCGGGGGTCGGGCAGGCCGTAGGCGGGTCGGCCCTGCGCCGGATACCCGTACGCCGGGTACGCGTAAGCCGGAGGGCCGTACGGGGGGTGGTCGGGTGCCGTGGGTTGCGGCGAGCCGTTTCATGGCGTCTCCTTCTCGGGTCCGGCGGGCCGGACGTGCCGGTCGCATTCAGAGTGCCGAGCACCGGATGAGAGAAAGATGAGAGCCCGAACGCCCTGTCGTACGGCGCGCGTCAGGCGTCGGCGGTGAGGCGGTAGCCGGCGCCGCGGACGGTCTGGATCGTGTCGCGCCCGAACGGACGGTCGATCTTGTCGCGCAGGTAGCGGACGTAGACGTCGACGACGGTGGATCCGCCGTCGTAGGCGAAGTCCCAGACGTGCTCGATGAGGTGGGTGCGGCTCAGCACGTCGCCGGGCCGCCGCATGAACTCGTGAAGGAGCGCGAACTCCTTCGGGGACAGCCGGATATCGGTGCCGCCGCGCCGCACCGTCCGGGTGCCGGGGTCCAGGACCAGGTCGCCGGCGCGGAGCACGGCCGGGCGTTCGAGCGGGTCGCGGCGGGTCAGCGCGCGCAGCCGGGCGAGGAGTTCGGCGAGCGCGAACGGCTTGGTGAGGTAGTCGTCCGCGTCCGGCGGTCTTTGCGGGCCGCGCTCGGCGAGACCGACCGGCTGGCCCGGCTGGCCGAGGACCTGCTGCTGCTGGCCCGCGCACGGGCCGGGTCGCCGATCGTCCGGGCGGAGCCGGTGGACCTGCTCGACCTCGCCGCCGAGGAGGCCCGCAGGCTCGGCCGGCTGCACGGCGTGACGATCGAGGCGTCCGGCGCCCCGGTCGTCGTCGAGGCCGACCCGGAGCGGCTCCGCCAGGTCCTGGCCAACCTCGCGGGCAACAGCGCCGCGGCGGGAGCGCGGAACGTCCGCATCGAGGTCCGGACCGGCGGGGACGGCACGACGCTCCAGGTGGCCGACGACGGGCCGGGATTCCCGGACGGCATGGCGACCGCGGCCTTCGCCCGGTTCACCCGCGGCGACGGCGCCCGCAGCTCGCGCGGAGCCGGACTCGGCCTGTCCATCGTCCACGCCGTGGTCGCCGCGCACCGCGGGACGGTCACCGCCGCGAACGGCGGCCCGCTCGGCGGCGCGGTGGTCACCGTCCGGCTTCCCCGCACCTGAGCCCGGCCGCCGGGGCGGCCTCGGGTCAGGCCCGCAGACCGGCCAGCTCGCGCATCTCCGCCTCCGGATCGACCACGGGCTGGATGACGATCTCGTCGATGCCGGCCTTCTGCAGGGCGGCGATGCGCTCGCGCAGCTCGGCGCGGGCGCCGACCAGCGCCAGCTTGTCGACCAGCGACGGGACGATCAGATCGCGGTCCTCGGGCTCGATGCGGCCCAGGTAGTTGCGGTAGAGCGTGGCGTGCCGGCCGGGGTCGCCCGCCGCCGTGCCGCGCCGCTCCAGCAGCCGCCGCATGGCGTCGGTCTCCGCCGGCTCCAGCGACTCGGCGAACGACGGGTTGTCGGCGGCGAACGTCAGCAGGGCCATCGCGATGTGCCCCACCTTGTCCCTGGCCAGGTCGCTGTAGCGGTCCTCGCCGTCGCCGAGCACGTGCAGCGAGGTCATCACGTAGGAATCGGCCTCCTCGGGCCGGCCGGCCTCGCGCGCGGCCTCCCGGCGGGCCGCGTCGAAGGCGGTCCACGCCTCCGGGGCGAGCACCCCGAAGGAGATCACTCCCGCACCGCGGCGCCCGGCGATCCCCGCGGCCTTGCTCCCGAAGGCGGCCACCACGAACTCCACCGGGTCGGTGACGTTCACGTACGGCCCGACGTGCAGGAATTTGATCGTCCGCGTGAGGTCGCCCTCGGTGTACCCGGTCTCCCGCCCGGCGGTGAGGTCCTGCATCGAGGCGGTGAAGGCCTCCAGCTCCGCCATCTTCGTCGGGAGCATGCCGAGGGTGCGCCGGGCCGTGTTGCCGGTGCCGATCCCGCAGATCACGCGGCCCGAGGCGATCGCGTTCAGGCTCGCCACGGCGGCGGCCGCGGCCGGGGACGAGCGCAGCGCCGGCGAGGTGACCCCGATCCCCAGCCTGATGCGGCTCGTCGCCTTCGCGCACAGCCCGAGCGAGATGAAGGGGTCCCCGTTGACCATCGGCGTGTCGTAGACCCAGAAGCTGCTGAACCCCAGCTCCTCGGCCAGCACCGCGAGCTCCTCGACACCCGGCCGGGCGGTCACCACGATTCCGGTGCGCATGGGTCTCCCCAGGGGTCGGCGCAATGCCTGACTAAGCGCATAGTCATCGCTCGTCGCGGGGATGTCAAGCGACACGCCGCAAGGGCGAGCGCGCGTCCCGCCCGGCAAGTGGCCATTTCGGCGATACGCCGGAATCAATCACCCGGGGACCAAGGGAGGCGCTACCTTCGGGCAATGTCCTCGCGCTGGTCCGACGAACACGCCGGTTTCCACCCGGAGATCCCCAACGAGGCGCGCATCCTCGACTACCTCACGGGCGGCAAGGATCACTTCGCCGTGGACCGCGAGTTCGCCGAGCAGGCGCTGCGGATCGCGCCGGATCTGAGGGCCGTCGCCCTGCAGTCGCGCCGGTTCCTGCGCCGCGCGGTGACCGCGCTCGTCGACGAAGGGCTGCGGCAGTTCATCGATGTGGGCTGCGGGCTGCCCACGCAGGGCAGCGTCGACCAGATCCTCCAGAAGACCGCGCCGCACTACCGGCTGGTCTGCGTGGACAACGACCCCGTCGTGGCGGCCCACGCCGCCTCGGTGTTCGGCATCGGCGGACCGGCCCGGATCCTGGCGGCCGACGCCCGCGACCCCGACGCCCTGATGGAGGATCCGATCGTCGCCTCGACGATCAAGCTGGACGAGCCGGTCGGCCTGATCCTGCACTCGGTCCTGGCGGTGATCCCGGAGGACGACGTCGCCGACCACATCGTCCAGGGCCTCCTGGCGCGGGTGCCGGCCGGCAGCCACCTGCTGCTCACGCACGCCATCAGCGACCTCGCCCCCGACACGACCGCCAAGCTCGCCACGCTCTACCAGGAGAAGAAGACGGTCCGCGGCTCGACCACGCGCTCCAACCTGCGCACCGCGGCGGAGGTCGCGGAGTTCATGCGGAATCTGGAGCTGCTTCCCCCCGGCCTGGTGCCGCTGAACCGGTGGCGCCCCGACGCCGCCGAGCGGGAGGCGGAGCCCCGGGCGGTCTGGGCACTCGGCGGTGTCGGCCGCAAGCCCTGACGCGACCGTCCGTTCCCTTCGCGGACGACCGGCCGATCTCGTCGGAGTACGTCGCCTGCCGCGGCACCGTGCCCGCGTCGAGCGGACGCGCGGCGGGCGTCGACCTCGGCGAGGTCGTCGTGTACGTCGGGCCGCGCTGCCACTTCGTCCACTACGGGCTGCGCGGCGGCGAACTGCTGAACCAGGTCGCCGTCTTCGGCGAGGTGACCTCGACCGGCCGCTGAGAGCGTGCATCAGTCTCCCTTGAGGGGGACGGGCAGCCGGTCGCGCAGCTCGTCGAGCGTGATACCGAAGGTCTCGCGGGCCGACGCCCCGTCCGGGCCCACGTCGATGACGGCGACGTCGGTGTAGACCCGGCTGACGCAGCCGACGCCGGTCAGCGGGTAGGTGCACTCGGGCACCAGCTTGGACCGGCCCTTCTTGTCGAAGAGGGTCATCATGACGAAGACCTGCTTGGCGCCGATGGCCAGGTCCATCGCGCCGCCGACGGCCGGGATGGCGCCGGGGGCGCCGGTGCTCCAGTTGGCGAGGTCGCCGGTCGCCGAGACCTGGAACGCGCCCAGCACGCACACGTCGAGGTGGCCGCCGCGCATCATGGCGAAGGAGTCCGCGTGGTGGAAGTAGGACGCGCCGGGCAGTTCGGTCACCGGGACCTTGCCGGCGTTGGTGAGGTCGGGGTCGATCTGGTCGCCGGTCGCGGCGGGGCCCATGTTGAGCATGCCGTTCTCGGTGTGCAGCACGACGCCCGAGCCTTCGGGGAGGTGGTCGGCGACCTTGGTGGGACGGCCGATGCCGAGGTTGACGTAGGAGCCGGCGGGGATGTCGCGCGCGACGATCGCCGCCATCTCGTCCGGGGAGAGGGGCCCTGGGGTGTGGGACATGGTCAGCGCGCTCCTTGGACGGTGTAGTGCCGCTCCTCGACCCGCACCACGCGGTCGACGAAGATGCCGGGCGTGACGACCGCCTCCGGATCGATGCCGCCCGCGGGGACGACCTCGCCCACCTGCACGATCGTGGTGGTCGCGGCCGTGGCCATGACGGGGGCGAAGTTGCGGGCGGTCTTGCGGTAGACGAGGTTGCCCATCGTGTCGGCGCGGTGCGCGCCGATCAGCGCCACATCGCCCTTGATCGGGTACTCCAGCACGTGGACCCGCCCGTCGATCGTCCGTGTCTCCTTGCCCTCGGCCAGGGGCGTGCCCACGCCGGTCGGGCAGTAGAAGGCGCCGATGCCCGCGCCGGCGGCGCGCATCCGCTCGGCGAGGGTGCCCTGCGGCACGACCTCCAGCTCGATCTTCCCGGCCCGGTAGAGCTCGTCGAAGACGTAGGAGTCGCTCTGCCGGGGGAACGAGCAGAGCACCTTGCGCACGCGCCCGGCCTTGAGCAGCGCGGCCAGCCCGACGTCGCCGTTGCCGGCGTTGTTGGAGACGATGGTCAGGTCCGTCGCGCCCTGCCGGATCAGCCCGTCGATGAGGTCGAACGGCATGCCGGCGAAGCCGAAGCCGCCGACCAGCACGGTGGCGCCGTCCTCGATCCCCCGGACGGCCTCGTCGACGGTGCCGAGGATCTCCGCACGGCTCACGCTCCCGCCTCCACGTTCTCCAGGACGACTGCCAGGCCCTGCCCGACGCCGATGCAGATCGCGGCGACGCCCCAGCGCTCGCCGCGCTCGCGGAGCACCTTCGCGAGCGTGCCGAGGACGCGGCCGCCGCTGGCTCCGAGCGGATGCCCGATCGCGATCGCGCCGCCCCGGGTGTTGACGGTCTCCGGGTCGACGCCCCAGGCGTCGACGCAGGCCAGCGACTGCACGGCGAAGGCCTCGTTCAGCTCCACCGCGCCGACCGCGTCCCAGCCGATCCCGGCCCGCGCGAGGGCGCGGTTCGCCGCCTCGACGGGCGCGTAGCCGAAGTCCTGCGGGTCGAGCGCGAACGCGCCGCGCCCGGCGATGCGCGCGACCGGGTCGAGGCCGATCCGGTCGGCGGCGCCGGCCGAGCCGAGCAGCAGCGCGGACGCGCCGTCGCTGAGCGGTGAGGCGTTGCCCGCGGTGATGGTGCCGTCCGGCCGGAAGCTCGGCTTCAGACCGGCCAGCTTCTCCGGCGAGGTGTCGGCCCGGATGCCCTCGTCGCGCTTCAGCTCGCCGGCGGGGACCACCAGGTCGTCGTAGAAGCCCTCGTCCCAGGCGGCCGCCGCGAGCCGGTGGGAGCGCAGCGCGAACGCGTCCTGGCGCTCCCGGCTTATGCCGTACTTCTCCTGGAGCTGCTCGTTGGCCTCGCCGAGCGAGACCGTCCACTCCGTCGGCATCCGCGGGTTCACCAGCCGCCAGCCGAGCGTGGTCGAGACCGCGGCGAGGTCACCGGGCGGGAAGCCCTTGGCGGGCTTCGGCAGCACCCACGGCGCCCGGGTCATCGACTCCACCCCGCCGGCGAGGACGATGACGGCGTCGCCCGTCTCGATCGTCCGGGAGCCCGCCATCGCCGCGTCGAGGCTCGACCCGCACAGCCGGTTGACGGTCGTGCCCGGCACGCTGGTCGGCAGCCCGGCCAGCAGCGCGGCCATCCGGCCGACGTTGCGGTTCTCCTCGCCCGCGCCGTTGGCGTTGCCCCAGACGACCTCGCCGATGTCGGCCGGATCCAGCCGGGGCGCCCGGTCCAGCACCGCGGAGATCACGCCGGCCGCGAGGTCGTCCGGCCGGACGCCGGCCAGCGCGCCGTTGAACCGCCCGAACGGCGTCCGGACGGCGGAGTACAGGTAGGAGGTCATGGCATCGAGGCTAGAGACCTGCCTTGATACAGTGAAGTATCAATATGCGCTCCGATTAATACGGTCACGATATGGATCTGCGTCACCTGCGGTACTTCGTCGCCGTCGCCGAGGAGCTGCACTTCGGGCGCGCCGCCGAACGGCTCACCATGGCCCAGCCGCCGCTGTCACAGGCGATCCGCAGGCTGGAGACCGAGCTCGGCGTGGAACTGCTCCACCGGAGCACGCGCCGGGTCGACCTCACCGACGCGGGCCGCGCCTACCTGGCCCGCGCCCGCACGATCCTCGGCGAGGTGGACGAGGCCGCGCACGAGGCCCGCCGGGTCGCGGCCGGAGCGGTCGGGCACCTCGCCGTCGGCTGCGTCGGATCGGCGACCTACAGCCTGCTGCCCGCGCTCTCCCGCGGCCTCTCCCGGGAACTGCCCGGGGTCGACTTCTCCTTCCGCGGCGAGATGCTCGTGCCCGACCAGGTCGCCGCGCTGCGGACCGGCGGGATCGACCTGGCGCTGCTGCGGCCGCCGATCGCCGACCTCTCGCTCACCGTCCTGCCGCTGCGGCGGGACCGGCTGGTCGTCGCGGTCCCCGCCGACCACCCCGGGGCGGCCCTCCCGCGGGTGGGGGTCGCGGACCTGGCGGACGCCCACCTCATCGTGCACTCCGCGGACCGCCGCTCGGTGATGTACGACGTCGTGCTCGGGCTCTTCCGCGACGCCGGCGTCGAGCCCCGGATCCGCCACGAGGTGGGCGAGACCTCCACCCTGATCACCCTCGTCGCGGGCGGCCTCGGGGTGGCGGTCGTCCCCGAGCCGGTGGCGGTCCTGGCCCTCGACGGCGTCGTCTTCCGGCCCCTGGTACGGCCCTCCGCGCAGGTCGATCTCGCGATCGCCCACCGGACCGACCGGACGGAACCGCACCTGGCACGAGCCGTGTCGGTCGTCCGGCGGATCGTCCGGGCCGCCCGGGAGGAACCGTCCTGACCGGCCGCGCAGCGCGGCGTGCTCAGTCCGGGGACATGTACGGGCGGTGCGGCCAGAGGTGCTCGGCGCCGTGCGGGCGGACGGTGGCGAGGGCCGCGTCCACCGCGGCGGTCAGGGCGCCCGCGGTGTCGATGGGGGTCGATCCCTCCCAGGGCCCGGCGTGCGCGCGCATCGCGGCGGCGACCTCGGCGTCGGCGTCGGAGCCGCCGCGCGGACGGGTCCGGATGCGCTCGGCGCACACGGACGGCGGGGCTTCGCAGCGCAGGGCGGTGAGGTGGGCGTGCTCCCGCACCGCCACCGCGGCGAGCAGGTCGCGACTCTCCTGCGAGGTCCAGGAGGCGTCCAGGATGACCGTCTCGCCCAGGCGGAGGAGCCGGGTGGCGCGCGTGGCCAGCTCGCGGTAGGTACGGCGGGTCCATTCCGCGCTGTAGATGCCGTCGCCGTACGGTGCGGCGGCCGACTCGGTGGGTGTCAGCCCGGCGAGTTCTTTGCGGATACGGTCGCTGCTGAGAAGCGAGCATCCGAGACGGTCGGCCAGCTCGCCGGCGAGAGTGGTCTTGCCGGTACCGGGCAGCCCGCCCACCAGGATCAGCCCCACCCGCCCGGCGCGCAGGTGGCGCAGCGCGACCTCGGCGTAGGCGCGCGCCTCCCCGGCCGCGTCCGGAGCGCCTTGCGCCTGCCGCAGGCAGGCGACCTTGGCGCGGACGAACGCGCGGTAGGCCACGTAGTGGTGGCGCAGGGACGCCGGCGCGGGGTCGGCGGCGAAGTCGGCGTACCGGTCCATGAAGCGTTCGGCGAGCTTGGTGGCGCCGAGGCGTTCGAGGTCCATGGCCAGGAACGCGGCGTCGTCGAGGCCGTCCAGGGAGCGGAGCCTCTCGTCGAACTCCAGGCAGTCGAGGATGCGGGGCCCGTCGTCCAGGCAGTAGATGTCGCCCGCCAGCAGGTCGCCGTGGCCGTCGACCACGCGCTCGTCGGCGATGCGCGCGTCGAACAGGGCCTCCCGGCCGGCGAGGAACTCCTTCGCCAGCTCCTCGGTCTCGGCGGCGGCCTCGGCGTCCAGGACCTCGCCGTGGAAGGGCCGGACCTGGTCGACACCGTCCTGCCAGCGGCCGCGGACGGCGTCCCGGGTCTCCTGGGCCGAGATGCCCGGCCCGCGCGGCGCCTTGGCATGCCAGGCGGCCAGGATCCGGGCGACGTCCCGCAGCGCGTCCTCGACGGGCGCGCCGGCCGCGACCAGGGTGGACAGGCGCCGGTCGGCGGGCATCCGCCGCATCACCACCAGGTGGTCGCAGACGTCGCCACCGGGCCCGTGCACGTCGGCGACGCCGAGATAGACATCGGGGGAGAACCGCTGGTTCAGCCGGACCTCCTCGTGGCATGCGCGCTCGCGCAGCTCACGGGTGCTGAAGTCCAGGAACCCCAGGTCGACGGGCTTCTTGAGCTTGTAGGCGCGGTCGCCGACGAAGAAGACGACGCCGATGTGGGTCTCGGCGAGGGCCGCGCCGTCCGCCGGCCTCACCCCGGTCTCGCCGGTCATGACGGCCCCGGCGGTGCGGCTTCGCATGGTGCTCCTCCCTCGGTCACCTTCACGATCTCGCCCGGCACGGGTCGAGGGTCAGTGCCGAGCGTCCCGCGACGACGGGACCTTCGGCCCGCAGGCCCGTGAAGGCTTCGCGTGTGCTGCCGCCTGGTCATCGGGACTCGGTGATGGGCAGGCCCGCGGTGACGGCGTCGGAGTAGGCGCCGTCGATATGGACGGTCCGGCGTCCGGCGCGTTGGAGCAGGCTGCTGGCGGCGGCGGCCCGGTAGCCGGAAGCGCAGTGCACCCAGACGGTTCCTGGGGGTATCTCGTCCAGCCGCTGGGCCAGTTCGGGCAGTGGCGTGTGGAGGGCGCCGTCGATGTGGCCGTCTCTCCATTCGCCGGTCAGGCGGACGTCCAGCACGACGTCCGGCGGTGGGAGATGGTCGGGGACGCGGCCGGAGCGGGCCGCGGCGAGGTCGGCGAACGAGGCCACGGGCGTGGCCTCCAGCCGTGCGGTGTCGCCGCCGGCCCACTGCTCGGGTGTGCCGGGTGTGGCGGCGACGGGCCGGTCGATGCCGATGCGGGCCAGTTCCCGCTGGGCCTCGGCGAGCTGTGCGGGGCTCTCGCCGAGCAGGGTGAGGGGTCGGCCCCAGGGGGTCAGCCAGCCGAGCCAGGTGGCCATCGAGCCGTCCAGGCCGAAGCTGAGGGTCCCGGCCAGGTGCCGCCGGGCGAACGCGGTGCGGGTGCGCAGGTCCACCACCCACTCCCCGGCGGCGATGCGGGTGCGCAGCTCCGCGGGGTCGGCGGGCTGGGCGGGGGTGAGATCGATCAGGTCGGCGCCGGCGCGGTTGCGGACGCCCATGTGCGCGTAGTAGGCCGGGTAGGCGTCCAGTTCGTCGAGGGTCTGGGTGACGAAGTCGTCGGCTTCCAACCGCAGGACCGGGTTGGTCTGCTTTTCCCGGCCGATGGTCGAGGATGCGGCGTCGGACCGGCCGGCCGAGCAGAAGCTCCCGAAACCGTGGGTGGGCCAGATGTGGGCGCCGTCGGGCAGCAGGTCGGCCAGGCGCCGTGCCGAGGCGTGCTGCCGCCGGGCCAGGGTGCGGGCGTGCTCGGCGCCGAGCAGGTCGGTGCGGCCGGTGGTGCCGAACAGCAGTGAGCCGCCGGTGAAGACCCCTTCGGGGCCGCCGGGGCCGGACAGGATGTAGGACAGGTGATGGAAGGTGTGCCCGGGGGTGGCCACACCCCGCAGGACCAGCGTGTCGGAGGCGGCGATCTGGTCCCCGTCGGAGATGCCCGTCCGGTCGAACCGGACGTCTTCGTCGGAGGCGACCAGGTAGGCCGCACCGGTCGCCTTGGCCAGGGCCAGTCCGCCTGAGACGTAGTCGTTGTGCAGGTGGGTCTCGGCCACGTGCGTGATGCGGACGCCCAGCCGTCCGGCCAGGGCCAGGAAGCGGTCGATGTCGCGCTGCGGGTCGACGACCAGGGCCACGCCCCCGTCGTGGGCCAGGTAGCTGCGGTCGCCCAGCGACGAGGTCTCCACCACCTCGACATGCACCATCTGTGGTCCCCTCTCTGCCCCTCGGCCATGTACCCGGTGGTCTTCCGTCAGCGGTGCCTGCGGAATGTCTGCCCAGGGTGAGGTGCCTCATGTCCAGTGGTCCCGAAGGAAAGGACCTTTGGCTCTACCTGCGCAAACGTCCGCCGACGAACCTGGTCGGAAAGGGAACCGGAAAGCGGGAGGAGGTGGCCCCGATGGGCGAGATGCTGGTGGTCCACCGAGAGAACGACGCGTTCGCGGTGCTCGTCCGCGATCACGTCATCCATGTGGACCAGCCGTACGGCGCCGGGGGAATGGACATCGGCCCGACGCCGGTCGAGCTCTTCGTGGCGGCGCTGGCCGCCCGCGCGGCGTACTACGCGCGGCGGTTCCTGGCGCGGCGCGGCCTGCCGGCCACCGGGCTGGAGGTCACCGCCGGCTACGTGATGGGGCCGGGGGTCCCCGCCCGGGTCGCGCGCATCGATCTGCGGCTGCGGCCTCCCACCCGGCTCACCGAGGGCGACGCCGACGGCCTCCTCGCGGCCGTCGAAGTCTGCACGGTGGACAACGCGCTCCTCGCGCCCCCGAACGTCGACGTGCGGCTGGAGGCCGAGGCCAGGGTCGCCTGACCCCTCGCGGCCCCCGCCACTGTCGGAGGCCGCGAGGTCGCGCGCGTCAGGCGGCGGCGGTCCCTTCGAGCTCGACCATCAGAGCGGGGATCGCGAGCCGCGTCACCCCGAGCATCGTGGTGGCCGGTGCCGCCCCGCCGGCGCCCAGCCGCGATGCCAGCACCCCGTAGTGCTGGAACAGCAGGTCGACGTCCGTGGTGTAGACGTTGAGCCGGACGAGGTCGCCGAGGGACATGCCCGCCTCGCCGAGAACGGCCTCAAGGTTGTCGAGGCTCAGCGCCAGCTGCGCGGCCATGTCCCCGGCATGCAGGGGCTCGCCCTCGCCGCTCATCGCGGTCTGCCCGGCGCAGTACAGAGTCCGGGCGTGCCCGGAGACGATCTCGCCCTGGTTGTACCCCATCTCGATCGACCAGGTCCACGGGTTGACCGCCGTGCGTTCCATGGTCACATCAGCTCCATCCGTTCGACGTCGCGGTGATGGAAGCCTCGCAACTAATCACGACATCTTGTGTCACGTATTTCGATACGGTTTTCGCATGCGCGCCGACCGGCTGGTCTCGCTGGTGCTGCTGCTCCGCCGGCGCGGCCGGCTGCCGGCGGCCGCGCTCGCCCGCGAGCTGGAGGTGTCCACCCGCACGGTCCTGCGCGACATCGAGGCGCTGTCCGCGGCCGGCGTCCCCGTCTACGCCGAACGCGGCCGGCACGGCGGTTTCTCGCTGCTGCCCGGCTTCCAGGCGGAGCTCACCGGACTGAACCACGACGAGGCGCTCGCCCTGCTGATCGCCGGGTCGCGGCGCGGCGCGCAGGCGTTCGGCCTCGGCTCGGCGCTCGCCTCGGCCATGCTCAAGGTGGTCGACGCGCTGCCCGAGAGCCACCGGGACACCGCCGTCGGCGCGACCGAGCGGCTGCTCATCGACCCGGAGACCGACCTGCTCGCGCGCCGCGTGGCCGCCGAGGAGGCGCCGGACGCGGTGATGGCCGAGATCCGGCGCGCGGTGCTCGCCGGCCACAAGCTGCGCATCCGCTACGCGGCCGCGGGCCAGGATCCGCGGTGGCGCACGGTCGACCCGGTCGGCCTGGTCACCGTCCGCGACCAGGGCTACCTGCTGGCCACGAGGTCCGGCGAGGACCGCACCTACCGGCTGTCCCGGGTCGTGGCCGCCGAGGAGCTCCACGAACCCGCGCAGCGGCCGGACCGGATCGATCTGGACCGGGCCTGGCAGGAACGCAGCACGCGGTTCCGGACCGGCGGCGACCAGGTCGCCGTCCTGGTCCGGCTGGACCCGGCACGGCGGAAGGAGCTGCTGGACACCGCGCTGGCCGTCGTGTCCGAAGAGACCGACGCCGACGGCCGGCTACGGCTGAAGGTGACCTTCCAGGATTCGAGGCACGCCGAATGGGCGCTGTGGCAGCTCGCCACGAGCGCCGAAGCCCTGGCTCCGCAGTGGCTGCGCACCTCCCTGCACGACCGCGCCACCGCCCTGGCGGCCACCTACGAACCAGCCCCCTGACAGCAGCCGCCGCCGGCGTCGTCCCTGCACCTCTTGTGCTTGTACAGGATCCTGGTTATTGTCCCGTGTCATGTTGGACGCACGGTTCCTGACGCGGAACGGGCTGGCGGCGCGGCGGCTGGCGGCGGAGCTGCTCAACCAGCAGCCGGACTCGCGGCTGCCGAGGATCCGCGACTACGCGCAGCGGCTCGGGGTCGGCAACGGCACGGTGCAGGCGGCCCTGCAACTGCTGGAGAACACCGGTGCCGTGCGGACGGAGGCGCGCGGCCACCTCGGCACCTACCTCCGCGAGGTCGACCGGGCCGGGCTGTGGCAGCTCGCCGGGCTCGGGACGATGCTCGCCGCGATGCCGCTGCCGTACTCGCGCCGGTACGAGGGGCTCGCGACGGGCCTGCGGGCGGCGTTCGAGGACGCCGGGATCCCGTTCGCGCTGACGTTCATGCGCGGGGCGCAGGCGCGGCTCGACGCGCTCATGGACGGGAAGGTCGACCTGATCGCGGTGTCCCGGCTGGCGTTCGAGGAGTTCGGCGAGGGCTTCCCCATCGCCAGGCTCGCCGACCTCGGTCCGCGGACCTACGTCGGCGCGCACGGGGTGCTGCTCCGGGCCGGGGTGTCGCTGGACGATCCGGACCTGGCCGTGGCGGTCGACACCAGCTCCGCCGACCAGCAGGAGCTCACCCGGCTGGTCTTCTCCGGGCGGCCCGTCCGCTACGTCGAGACCTCCTACATGCAGCTCGGCGAGCTGTTCCGCCGCGGCGAGGTGGACGCCTCGGTGTGGAACCTGGACGAGGTCCACCAGCACATCGACGAGGACTGCACGACCATCCCGTTCGACGAGCTGACGTCCGCGGACCTCGCCGACCGCAACTCCAGCGCGGTCCTGGCAGTCCGCGCCGACGACTCCCCGGCGCTGGACGCGATCCGCGGCCGCATCTCGGCCGAGCTCGTGACCCGCACCCAGCAGGCCGTCCTGACCGGCGACCGGCTGCCCTCGTACTGAAGGAGACCACCATGGACCGTCTGCTGGAGGAGCGGCTCGGCATCTTCGAACGGACCGGTCAGGCCGCGCCGGACATCTGCCGGTTCGTCCGGGACGAGCTCCACGCGCTCGACGCGGGAGGCGGCGCGGTCACCGAGGAGACCGCCGGGACGCTGGTCAGCCATCTGCTGATGGCCCTGCAACGCGCCCGCGACGGCGCGGCACTGACGGACTTCCCCGCGGACGAGACCGTCCGGGCCGAACTGGACGGCCATCCGGACGCGGTGGAGCGGGCGAGGGCACTGGCGGCACGGGCCCGGTCGGTGGTCGGCACCGGCCTGCCCGAGCAGGAGGTGCGCTTCCTCGCCCTGCACCTGGCCCTGCTCGGACAACGGGAGGCGACACGATGACGACGATCCTGGTGGGCGGCGTCGGCAAGGCCGACGTCGCGAGGCGGCTGGAGGAGGTCGGCGGCTTCGACGTCGTCGTCACCAACGACATGGACGCCGCGACGCGGCTGATGGCGGGGCAGGCCGACTACTACGTCGGAACGTGCCACACCGGGGCGGGGGGCTCCCTGGGCGTGCTCGTCGGGCTGCTCGGCGCCGCCCGCTGCTTCACCTTCGGCCGGGGCCAGGCCACCGCGGCCGACGCCGAGGCCGCGCTCGCCGAGGGCAGGGTCGCCTTCGGCTTCTCGATCGACCAGGCCGACCAGGTCGTCCCGATCCTGGCCGGCGCCATCAGCGAACGGCGGCGGAACGGGTGATCGGCCCGTCCTGAACCTTCCCCTCGGAGGCAGCCATGCCCTACGCCCTCTCCTACGCCGCGGCGGACAAGCTCGACTTCTCCGTGCCGCAGGCCCTCACCGTCGTCGCCGTCTGCGCGCTCACCGCGCTGGTCTCGAACATGGCGCTCGCCGTCTTCAACGACGGCGTCCGCCCCTTCCTGCTGGACTTCATCCGGGGCAACACCAACCGCGGCGAGATGACCGCGGTGTCGTTCGGCCTGTCGGCCGGGTTCGTCTTCGGGCTCGGCGCCCCGATGGCGCTGTCGACCGGGGTGCTGAACCCCTGGCTGCTGTTCCTGCCGACCGACATCCTCGGCATCTTCGCGCCGCGGCGCTGGCTGGCCCCCATCCTCGGCGGGGCCTGGGGCGCGCTGGTCGTCTTCGGGCTGTCCGGGGCGAACAAGGCGGCGCACGACCTGCCGGTGGACTTCCTCACCGCGATGCAGGAGATGGCGACGCCGATCCTGTTCATGTTCCTGCTCTTCCCGGTGATCGCGATCGCGACCCAGTTCGGCCGGGTGCACGGCATCGCCTGCTTCGTCGTGGAGGTCGCCATCGTGGTGCTGTCCATGAACGTGTGGCCCGACCAGTTCCCCGGCGCGCTGGCAATGGCCGCGGGGGTGCTGATGCTGCTCGGGTTCTCCCTGGCCAAGGACGTCCGGGAGCGGCGCACGGCCCGGGCCGCGGGCGCCGCGGAGAAGGCGGACGCGCCCGGGGCCGCGACCATCCCGGCGGACGGCGAGCCCGCCGGGGACCCCGTCGCGTCGCTGTTCGGCGCGAACGCCGAGCGGCTCCGCCGCCACCTGCCGTGGTTCGCGGTGCTCGGCGCCGCCCTCGCCGCGATGGTGAACCTGCACATCTTCGGGGGCGGCGAGGCGACGAGCTTCCTGGTGGCCAAGGGGGACTACGGGGAGGCCGCGCAGGTCGACTTCTACCGGGCGTTCGGCTTCCTGCCCCTCATCGCCACGACCGCGCTGGCCAGCGGCGCGTACCAGATCGTGGGATTCACCTTCATCTATCCGCTGGCCTACCTCGCGCCCAACGTGGCGGTGGCCGCCCTGGGCGGCGCGGTGCTGCTCACGCTGGAGATCCTGGCCCTGTCCTACATCGGCAAGGGCCTGGCGACGCTCCCGTCGATCCGGGACGCCTCCGACCACCTGCGCAACGCGATCGGCAAGACGCTGGAGATCGCGATCCTGTTCGGCGCGATCGCCGCCGCCGCGAAGATGGGCGGCGGGCTCGGCATCGCCCTCGTCGGCGGGCTCTACCTGCTGAACGAGTCACTCGGGCGCCCGATCGTCCGGCTGGCGGCGGGTCCGGCCGCGGTCGTCGTCGCCGGGATCGTCCTGAACGTCCTGCACTGGCTCGACCTGTTCACTCCGCTGAAGGGATGACATGAGGCTGCGGACCGTACTCGGGGAGGTCCCAGTACCGGACGGACCGGTGCTCGCCCACGAGCATCTGCGCGTCGACCTGCGCGGGCCCGCGGGGCGGGCACCGGATCCGGCGGCGCTCCTCGACGAGGAGGCGGCGGTCGCCGCCGAGCTCGCGGCGCTGCGCCGCTCCCACGGCCTCGCGGCCGTCGTGGAACTGACCTGCCTCGGCATGGGACGGGACGCCGCCGCGCTCGCCCGGATCAGCCGGCGGTCCGGTGTGGCGGTGGTCGCGGCGACCGGGTTCTACCACGGGGCGTTCCACCCGCCCTACGTCGCCGGATCGAGCGTCGCGGACCTGGCCCGCCGGCTGCTCGGCGAGATCGAGAACGGCCTGGACGGCACCGCCGTCCGGCCGGGCGTGATCGGCGAGATCGGCACGAGCGGTTCGACGCCCTCGCAGGACGAGGAGCGCTGCCTGCGGGCCGCCGCCCGCGCCGCCCTCCGCTCGGGCCTGCCGCTCGCCACCCACGCCCACCTCGGCCGCGGCGGGCTCGCGCAGCTCGACGCGCTGACCGGCGAGGGCCTGCCGCCCGGCCGGATCAGCATCGGCCACCAGGACCTCCTGGACGACGCCCAGACCCACCGAAAGATCGCCGAAGCCGGCGCGTACGTCGCCTTCGACACGGTCGGCAAGGCGTCCTACCAGAGCGACGACGTCCGGCTCCGGCGGGCGCTCGACCTGATCGACGCCGGCCGGGCCGACCGGCTCCTGCTCAGCGCGGACGTCTCCCGCGCCGGCTACCTGGAGGTGCACGGCGGCGGTGGTTACGGCACCGTCCTGCACTCGTTCGCACCCCGGCTGGCGGCTGCGGGCGTCGAAGAGACGACCCTGCGCCTGATCCTGCACGACAATCCCGTCCGGTTCCTGACCTCGGGGGAGGCCCGATGACCGCGCCGGAGCTGCGCGAGACCCACCCGCTGCCGACCGTCCCGCTGGACGAGGCGATGGCCCGGCAGTTCCGGCTGCTGGAGTGCGTGGCGGCCCATTTCGACGGGCACCGGCTGTTCTCGGCGGACGTCGGGGTGACGCCGCAGTGGGGACGGCCCGACGCCACCCGCCGGACGGAGGACGCGCTGGCCGACTTCTTCGGCGCCCCCGCGGCGGCCCTCGTGCAGGGTGCGGGCACCGGCGCGATCAGGGCCATGCTCGCCGCGGCCCTCATACCGGGCGAGCCCCTGATCGTGCACGCCGGGCCCCTCTACCCGACGACCGCGGCGACCTTCCGGTCCATGGGGTTCGACCTGGTCGAGACCGACTTCAACACCTCGTCCGCCGAGGCGGCGGCCACCCACGTCTACATCCAGCATGCCCGGCAGAGCCCCGGTGATCGGTACGACCCGGCGGAGGTGATCGCCCGGTACGCGGCCGTGGGCGTCCGCGCGCTGGTCGACGACAACTACGCGGCGTTCCGCGTCCCCCGGACGGGTGTCGAGATGGGCGCGGAGGCGTCGGCGCTGTCGCTGTTCAAGCTGCTCGGCCCCGAAGGCGTCGGGCTGGTCGTGGGCTCGCGCGATCTCGTCGACAACGTGCACGCGCTCAACTACTCGGGCGGCGGGCAGGTGCAGGGGCCGCAGGCGCTCGACGCCCTGCGCGCGCTGACCCACGTCCCCGTGCTGTGGGCGGTGCAGTCCGCCGTCGTCACCGAGATCGCCGAGCGGCTGGAGGCCGGCGAGGTCCCCGGGGTCGCCCAGGTCCGCGTCGCCAACGCGCAGGACCTGTGCGTGCTCGTCCGGCTGGACGCCCCCGTGGCCCGTCGGGTCATCGAGGCGGCGGCACGGCTCGGGGCCGCTCCCTATCCGGTCGGGGCGAACTCCCGCTACGAGATCGCGCCGCTCTTCTACCGGCTCTCCGAGACCTTCCTCTCCGGCACCCCGGAGCTGGCCGACTGGACGATCCGGATCAACCCGATGCGGGCGGGCGCGGACCTCGTCCTGAAGATCCTGGCCGGGGCGCTGCGGGAGGTGCGGTGTTCCTGACCGCGACGCTGGCCCGCAATCCGCGGCTCGTCGAGGCGGCGGCGGGACTCCACCGCACCGGCCGCATCCCGCCCGACACCTACCTCATCGACCTGGACGCGGTCGGCGCCAATGCCGCGGCGCTCGCCGCGGTCGCCGCCGCGAACGGCGTCCGGCTGTGGCCGGTGTTCAAACAGGTGGGACGCAACCCGCACGTGATCCGGACGGTGGCCGAGCACCTCCCGCTCGCCGCGGCCATCGACCTGCGCGGCGCCCACGCTATCCAGGAGGCAGGGGCCGGGCTGGGCAACGTCGGCCACCTCGTCCAGCTTCCGGTCGGCGCCCTGCGGGACGTGCTGTCCCGGCGCCCCGAGTACGTCACCGTCTTCGGAACCGACCAGGCCCGCGCGGTGTCCGCCGCCGCGGGGCACCTCGGGATCACGCAGCGGCTGCTGGCCCGGGTGGTCGACGACGGCGACCGGTTCTACCCGGGGCAGGAAGGCGGCGTCCCGGTGTCCGATGTCGAGAAGTTCGCCGCCGAGGTAGGGGACATGGACGCCGTGTCCCTCGAAGGCGTCACCTCGTTCCCCTGCCTGCTCTACGACGAGTCGTCCGCGGCCATCGCACCCACCCCGAACCTCCGGACGCTCCTGACCGCCAAGTCCCGCCTCGCCGCGGCCGGGTCGCCCGTCAGCGTCCTCAGCGCGCCCAGCGCGACGGCCGCCGCGAGCATCCCGGTGCTGGCCGCGCACGGGGCCACCCACGGGGAGCCCGGTCACGCGCTCACGGCGACGACACCGCTGCACGCCACCGACCTCACCCAGCCCGAACTGCCCGCGATGGTGTACGTCACCGAGATCGCGCACATCCTTCCGGACGGCCGGCCCGCGGTCTTCGGCGGCGGCTTCTACCCCCGGGGCCGGCCGCACGAGGCCCTCGTGTTCCCCGGTGCGGGAGAGCCGTTCACCCTCCCCGTCGAACCCGCTCCGCCCGAGAACATCGACTACTACCGCCTTCTGGGCGCCCCGACCTCGGGATCGCCGCTCCGTGTCGGCGACACCGCCGTCCTCGCCTTCCGCACCCAGATCTTCGTCACCCGCAGCTCGGTGGGCGCCCTGCAAGGGGTCTCCTCGGGCAAGCCCCGGCTGCTCGGCCTGGCGGACTCGCACGGGAGGCCCTGGTGACGCGCGTCGCCGTCCTCGTGGTCGACGGGCTCGGCATCGGCGCCATGCCGGACGCGTCCGCCGTGCGCGCGGGCGACGCCGCCGCGCACACCCTCGGCCACGTCCTGGACACCGCCGACGGGACACTGCGCCTTCCCGCACTCGGCGCCCTGGGACTCGGGCTGCTGCATCCGCACGAGAGCCTGGCCTTCCCCATCGCCGCCGGGGCGTCCGCGGGACGGTCCGCCCTCGGATACCCGGGCGCGGACACCTTCAGCGGCCACCAGACGATGATGGGCACCGACATGAGCGGGACGGCCCTCGCCCTGTTCTCCGACCACATCGACACGGTCGCCGCCGCACTGCGCGCGGCCGGGCACACAGCACGTCCGCTGGACGACCTCCCCGTCCTCCTCGTCGACGGGAGCGCCGTCGTCGGCGACAACCTCGAAGCCGACCCGGGCCTCGGCTGGAACGTCAGCGCCCAGCTCGACGACCTGCCGTTCGAGGCGGTCCTGGACATCGCGCGGACGGTCCGGGCGGTCGCCCCGACCGCCCGGGTGATCGCGGTCGGCGGCCACGGCCCCGCACCGCTCCTGCGCGCCGTCCGGTCCGGCGCGCACGGGACGGCGGGCCTGGACACGCCCGCCTCCGGCTTCTACGTCAACGACGGCCTCCGGGTCGCCCACCTGGCCGTGGAGATCGACCACACCCGGCAGCTCCCCTCGCGCGCCGCCGCGGCGGGCCTGCCGGTGACCCTCGCCGGCAAGGCCGCCGACATCATCACGTGCCCGTCCGCCGAGCACCGGCCGGCCGTCGAGACCGGCGAGGTCCTCGCGCAGACCTCCAAGGCCCTCGCCCGCACGGCCGACGCCCTCGTCGTGGCGAACGTGCAGGAGACCGATCTGGCCGGCCACCAGCAGGACGCGCGCCGGTTCGGCTCCCTCCTGGAGGAGGTCGACACGGGCCTGGCGTCCCTCCTCGCGATCATGGGTCCGGACGATCACCTGATCGTCACCGGCGACCACGGGAACGACCCGACGATCGGCCACCCGTTCCACACCAGGGAGTTCGTCCCGGTGCTGCACTACAACCAGCGACTCCCGACCGGCACCGCCCCGGACGCCCCGACGCTGGCGGCCATCGCCGCGACGGCGGCCCGCGCCTTGGGCATCGACCTCCACCGGTGAGCCCGGGCCGGACGGCCCGCGCGTCAGCCCGTGCTCGCTTCCCGCGCCGCGCGTTCGAGCCGGGCCCGGTAGTCCTCCCACCAGGCCTCGTCACTGGACGGCATGCTGTCCTTGCCCGGGCCGCAGCCCCGCCGATCCGTCGATCACAAGCCCGCCGGTACAGCTTGATGATCTCCTCACGCGACTCGCCGGCCGTCGCCCACATGTCCGCGTTGGTCTCGGCGCCGTCGGCGAACCAGGGCATGGCCTCGCCGGACGGACGCCCGAACGTGTCACCGAAGTAGACGTCGTACTCCGAGAGCCCGTCGAGCTTTCACAGCAGAACGTCACGTCCGGCCTGCAGATAAAGCCGGGGTCGGCCTTGGGATCCGAGCGACCATGCCGGGCAGTCTCCCACCCTGAAGCTCGGCGGCTATTCCGCGTAGGGCTGGTCGGCCTTCTGGTCGCTGTAGGCGAGGCTCCAGACGTATCCGTCCGGGTCCGCGAAGGTGCCGCCGTACCCGCCCCACGGCAGCTTGCCGGCGGGCTTGAGGATCGTGGCGCCGGCCTTCCGCGCTTCTTCGACGACCTCGTCGACGCGTCCCTCACTACGGACGACGTAGGTGAGCACCAGCCCGCTGAAGCCGCTGCCCTCGGGACTGGTGCCGACCTGCTCGGCCAGTCCCTCGCGGCCGTAGAAGCCCACCGGCGTGGCCCCCTCCGTTTCGAAGAAGACCGAGATTCCCCAGTCGTCCTTGATCTTCCAGCCGAGGCCCTCGGTGTAGAACTCCTTGGCTCGGTCCATGTCCCGGACGCCGAGAAGGATCGCGCTAACGTTCGCCTTCATTTCCTGTCCCCTTCTGGTCGGAGCGAATGCGCTGTCTGCGCCCTTCCAGAAATCACGCTACGCAGGGGCGGCGAGCGGGGCTTCTTGATTCCTGACCGGTCCCGAGCGCTGCGTCGGCAGGGTCTCCGACCGGCTCCCGCTGTGGGCCGTGCTCCGGAACAGTTCATCTCCCCGGTTTTCCTGAAAACTGCGGTCGTCCCATTCGGCACGGGCGCGCGCCTACTGCTCGGCGCGCACCTGCCCCGGCGCTGACCTCCCCAACGGTTAGGCTGCCCGGGCTCGCGTTCTACGTCGTCCCGCCCAGCCTCGGCAGCACCGACGAGATCGTCGCCGAGCTGACCGCGGGCCGCCGCCCCCGCCTCTGCCTGATCGGCCGGTTGTGCGGGCCGCTGCCCTACGACCGGGTCGCCGTGCCGGAGAAGGCGCTGGTCCGCGGTGCCCTGTGGGTGGCGTCCGGGCTGCTGATGTTCGATCCGCATGGTGAGGGCGAGATGAGCGTCCTGGAGGCGCCGTACGGGGTGGAGGCGGCCGAGCCGATGCTCAGCGAGGCGGCCGAGCCGATGCTCAGCGAGGCGGGCGATCCGGTCCTCACCCTCGACCTCGGCGACGGCGTGCTCGTGTTCGAACCCGCCCCCGACACCGACGTCGAACCCGCCTGGAGCCGGATCCGCGCCGTCATCGAAGACGACCGCTCCGGCGGCTAGTGCCGCCTTTGGGCGGGCAGGGACGTTGAGCCTGCCCGGCGGGACGTTCGGCCCTCCCGGGCCCACGGCCTCGATCGTGCCGACCGCCTCGTGCCCCAGGATCCGCCCGTCGGTCACCTCCGGGACGTCGCCCTTCAGGATGTGCAGGTCCGTCCCGCAGATGGTCACCGCGTCCACGCGCACCAGCGCGTCGCCGTCCTCGACGACATCATGGGGGCGCGGCTGTTCAGCCCGAGCCGTGTCGTCGCGATCGACCTGGCCGACAGCCGGCTGGAGGCGGCCAAGCGGTTCGGTGCCGACACCACGATCAACAACTCCCGGCAGGACGCGCAGGCCATCGTCCGCGAGATGACCGAGGGTCTCGGCGCGGACGTGACGATCGAGGCTCGGTGTCCCCGAGGCGTTCGAGCTGACGGTCGCGCTGGCCCGGCCCGGCGGCCGGATCGCCAACATCGGCGTGCACGGTGCTCCGGCGGCGCTGCACCTGGAGGAGCAGTGGATCCGGGACATCACCATCACCACGGGATTGGTGGACACCTTCTCCACCCCGACCCTGCTGCGCCTGGCCGCCGCCCGGCAGCTCGACGCCGCCGCGTTCGTCACCCACACCTTCACCCTCGACGAATTCCCGAAGGCCTACGAGGTGTTCGGCGACGCCGCCCGCACCGGCGCGCTCAAGGTCGTCCTGACCCGCTGAGGCTCCGGGTCACGGACGGCGGATGCGGTAGCGCAGGTGCGTGACCTGCCGCGCAGGATCCTCGCCCTGCGGGGTGGTCAACCGGCGGACCGGGTCGAGCTCGATGTGCTCGGCGGGCAGGTGGTCGAAGAGCCTCCGGCCCTGCCCGAGCAGGACCGGTACGACGTGCAGTTCCAGCTCGTCGAGCTGCCCTGCCCGGAGCAGTGCCTGCGCCGCCCCGGCGCCGTGCACCATCACGTCGCCGTCTCCGGCCGCCGCGCGGGCCTGTGCGGCGCACTCGCGGACGTCGGTCACGTAGCGGACGCTGCCCGGCGGCGGGTCGTCCGGGACGTCGTGGGTCAGGACGAAGACCGGGACCCCGTCGTGATGGTCGCCCTGCCAGCGGCCGGCGTGCTCGTAGGTGCGGCGGCCGGAGATGACGGCGCGGGTGGCCAGCACCTCGGCGTGGACCTGTCCGCTCGGCCCCGGGTCGTTGCGCCGGTCGAGCCAGTTGAAGAGGCGGAACCCGCCGATGCCCATCGGGTTCTCCATGCCGTCCTGTGGCCCGGTGACGTAGCCGTCCAGGGACATGGTCATGTACAGCCGGATGATCGCCATCGCCTCAGCCCTCCGCCCGCACGCGGTAGCGCAGGTGCGTCACGCCCGGCCCGTCCACGGCACGGAGCAGTTCGAGCTCGACGTGGTCGGGCGGCATGTCCTCGAAGAGCGGCTCGCCCTGCCCGAGCAGGACCGGGACCAGGTGAATCTGCAACTCGTCCAGGACGCCCGCGGCGAGTGCGAGCCGAGCGGTACGGGCTCCGTGGACGAGGACGTCCTTGCCGCCGGCCGCGTCCTTGGCCATGCTCATCGCGGCCGTGACGTCGCCGACATAGCTGACCCCGGGCCACTGGAACTCCGGATCGGGTCGCCGGCGGCTCAGGACAAAGATCGGCACGCCGTCGTGGTGGTCGCCGCCCCAGCCGCCGGCGAGCTCGAACGTCCGGCGGCCGACGACCACCGCGCCGGTGGCCGAGACCTCGTCCATCACTTCGCGGTTCACCCCCGTCAGGTGGTCGCCTTTCCTGCGCTCGGCGTCGGCATCGGGGAGGAACCACTCGTGCAGCCGATGCCCGTCGTCGCCGAGACCGTTGCCCTTCGCCACGTTCGGTCCGGCGATGAACCCGTCGACCGACATCGACATGTACAACACGGTCGTGCTCATGGCGTCCTTCCTTCAGCGGCCCGGTCCGCCGGGCGGATGGTGATGCGTTCGCCAAGCATCCGGGATCGTGAAGCCAGGGTGTATCCCAGAGTTCTGGGATGACGCCGCCGATCCCCATAAGATCCGGGTCGTGGCCCATACATCGGCGGCGCACGCGCGCGTCCGGGACGAGATCGTCAGGCTGGCCCACCGCGGGTCGCCGATGCCGGAGTTCGCGCGGGCCGTCGGCGATGCCCTGGCGCGGGCCGTGCCCGCCGAGGGCACCTGCCTGATGACGACCGACCCGGCGACCATGCTCCCGACCGCGGAGTTCGTCGAGAACGGCCTGCCCGCGGCCGAGCTGCTCCGGCTCGTGGAGATCGAGGTGCGCGAGCCGGACTTCAACAGCTGGGCGCAGCTCGCCCGTGCCCCCCGCCCGGCCGGCAGCCTGAGCGGCGCCACCGCCGGTGACCTCGACCGCAGCCTGCGCCAGCGGGAGATCCGCCGCCCCGGGGGATTCTCCGACGAGCTGCGGGTGATGCTCGGCGACGGCACCGGGACCTGGGGCCAGCTGACCGTGTTCCGGGAGGCGGGCCGCCCGTACTTCACCCCGGCCGAGGTGGAGTTCGCGGCGTCGATCGCCGGCGTGGTGACCGATGGACTGCGGCGCGGTCTGCTGCTCGGCGGCGCGCAGGCCGGTGACGACGACGTGGGCCTGCTGGTCCTGGACGCCGATGACGGCGTGCGCATGTGCAACAGGGCGGCGGATCACCTGCTGGACGAGCTGGGCACCGGCGGCAGGGCGGGCGCTCGGCTCCCATTGGTGATCTCCTCTGTCGCCCGCCAGGCGCGTTCCCTCTTCGGCCCGGCACCGGGCGCGGCACCCGAGCCGGCCGGCGCCCGGCCGGCCAGGGCCCGGGCCCGCACCCGGACCGGCCGGTGGCTGATCGTCCGGGGCTCGCTGCTGGACGACGGCCCGGACCCGCAGGTCGCGGTGATGCTGGAGGCCGCCCGCCCCGCCGAGATGGCCCCCCTGATGGTCGACGCCTACGGTTTCACCGACAGCGAGCGCCGGGTCACCGAGCTGGTCGCCAGGGGTCTCTCCACCAAGCAGATCGCCGCCCGGCTGCGGGTGTCGTCGTACACCGTCCAGGACCACCTGAAGTCGATCTTCGCCAAGTCGGGCAGCGGTTCGCGCGGCGACCTGATCGCCCGGCTGTTCCTCGATCACCACGCCGTCTCCCTGACGTCGGGAGCCGCCGCGGACGCGGGATGACGGCGTGCCGAGAGCAACGTCGCGATCGGCCTCAGCCGGCTCGGCCACACCACCGCCTGGGCGGGACGCGTCGGGGCCGGCGAGGCCGGGCACCTCATCACCCGCACGCTGCGCGCCGAAGGGGGCGACACGTCGGCCGTCCGCCGCGACGACGCCGCGCCCACCGGCCTGATCATGTTCGAGCAGCGGCTGCCGGACGTCACCCGCGTCCACTACCTGCGCGCCGGGTCCGCCAGGTCCCGGCTGTGCCGGGAGGACGTCGAGGCCCTGCCGTTCGAGCCGCGGATCGTGCACATCACCCGGATCACGCCCGCGCTCGGCCCGTCCTGCCGGGACGCCGTGACCGCGCTGTGCCGCCTCGCCCGGGCGCGGAACGCGCAAATCAGCCTCGACCTCAACCACCGGCCGCGGCTGTGGGGCCGGGCCGCGTCGACCCCGTCGACTCGATCGGCGCCGGCGACGCGTTCGCCGCCGGGTAAGGACGGGCGTGTTTCCCGATGTCTCGCCTGTGACCAGGGAGTACGTCCGGCCGGGGCGGGTATGCCTTCGGGCCACTAAGGGACGCCACACGAACGATCAGTTCTCGCGGTTCGCCGGCATGTGGACGGGGGTGGAGACCATGGGATCGCAACGCTCCCGTGCGAGCGCCGCTCCTGACACCGGCATCGAGCGACTCGAGACGGCCCTGGTCGAGCTGATGATGGAGGTCGACGCCTCGATCGGAGCGGTGTTCCTGCTGCCCGCGGGCGAGCGGGTGCTGAGGATGGCGGTGCTCTGCGGAGCCCCCCATCAGATCGCCGCCCCGTGGGAACGGGTCTCCCTGGACGACGCGAACCCGATCTCCGATGCCGCCCGCCAGAGGCGTTTCCTCTGGCTGAGCGGCCGCGAGGAGATCGCACGCTCCTACCCTCGCCTCGGGCTCACGATGCCCTACGACTACGCGCTCGCGGTGGCGCCGATCGGCGACGAGGCCGATGCGGTGGGGAGCCTGGTGCTGGTCTGGCCGGTCTCCCGGCCGGAGGAGCTGAGTTCCGGCGAGCGCGAGGCGATCACGGTGTTCCGCCGGCGCGCGGGCCTGCTCCTGCGGCGGAACGCCGGTGGGGGCCTGACGCACTACCCGGACAGACCGCACATCCTCCCGCCCCCTCGGCTCGTCCACGACCGCCCGCCGGCGGACGACGAGGCGCGGGCGGCGGTCAGGTTCGCCGAACGCCTGCCGACGGGCTGCTGCGCCCTCGATGTGGACGGCCGGGTCGTGTTCGCCAACTCCGCCGCGATCGGCATGTTCGGTGTCGGCGGCGACGAGCTGATGGGCGCCCGCCCGTGGGAGCTCCTGCCGTGGCTCCGCGATCCGACCCTCTTCGAGGACCACTACCGGGCCGCCGTGATCAGCCGCCAGCCCTCGTCCTTCAGCGCGGTGCGCCCGTCCGGCACCCGGCTGACCTTCCACCTCTATCCCGACACCTCCGGGATCAGCGTCCAGATCATCCCGGCCGGCACCGACGGCTCCTCCGGCGGTGAGCCCATGCGGCGCCGGCCCCCGGCCGGTCCGGAGCTGACCGGGGTGTCGACGATCTACCAGCTGATGCATCTGGCGGCCGCGCTCACCGAGGCGGCGGGTCTGAACGACGTCGTCGACCTCGCCGCCGACCAGATCGTCCCCGGCTTCGGCCCGAGCGGCATGGCGCTGCTGACGGTCGAGGAGGGCAGGTTCCGCGTCATCGGCCACCGCGGACGCATCGCCGAGATCGTGGAACGTCTGGAAGGGGCGCCGCTGACCTCCCATGTGCCGGCCGCGCGGACGCTGGAGTCCGGCAGGCCCGGCTTCTTCTCCACGTTCGCCGACCTGAGACGCGCCTACCCCGCGGCCATCCACGTGGAGGGCACGGAAGCGCGCGCCTTCCTGCCCCTGATCGCCTCTGACCGCGTCATCGGCTCCCTCATCCTCACCTACGAGCAAGTCCGCCACCATTCGCGGGCGGAGCGCGCCATCCTGATGTCCCTGGCCGGGCTCATCGCCCAGGCGCTGGACCGCGCCCGCCTCTACGACACCAAGCACCAGCTCGCCCACGCCCTGCAGGCGACGCTGCTGCCCCGCAGCCTGCCCGACATCGACGGCCTCGACCTGGCCGCCCGCTACCGGCCCGCCGGCCTCGGCCTGGACATCGGCGGAGACTTCTACGACATCATCCGCATCGACGGGAACACCGCGGTCGCCACGATCGGCGACGTCCAGGGGCACCACACCACCGCGGCCGCCCTCATGGGCCAGGTCCGCACCGGTGTCCATGCCCACGCCACCATCGGCGCACCGCCGAGCGACATCCTCGCCCGCACCAACCGGCTCCTGTACGACCTGGATTCCGGCCTGTTCACCAGCTGCCTGATCGCCCGGCTCGATCTGGAGAGCCGCAGTGCCCAGTTCGCGACCGCGGGCCATCCGCCGCCCCTGATCCGCCGTCCCGACGGGAAGGCCGAAGCGCTCTCCCTGTCACCCGGGCTCCTGCTCGGCATCGCCCCCGATACCGACTACTCCACCGAAGAGATCCCCCTGGCGCCCGGTACCGTGCTGGCCCTCTACACCGATGGGCTGGTCGAGGTCCCCGGTACCGACATCGACGAGACGACGGCCGAACTGGCCCGCCACCTCTCCTCCGCGACCGACCAGACCATGGACGAGGTCGCCGACACCCTCCTGAAGAACGCGCCCACGTCCGCACGGCGGCACGATGACATCGCACTCCTGCTCATCCGGCTCCTCCGCTGAGGGCCGAGAGCTCGGCGGCGCTCGACTGGCGGACGACCAGCTCGGGATCGAGCATGACGGATTCGCCGGTGCCCCCCTCGAGCATGGCGACGAGCAGGCGAGCCGCCGTCCCGCCCATATCCCGCAGCGGCGTACGGACGCTGGAGAGCGGGATGGGCAGGTCCCGGGCGATGGCGATGTCGTTGTAGCCGACCAGGGCCAGGTCGCGGCCGACGGTCAGCCCGTGGTCCCGCAGCGTCCCCATGGCGCCGATGGCGGCCGAGTCGTTCACCGCGAAGATCGCCGACGGCCGGCGGGGGAGTTCGAGCAGTTTCCTGGCCGCCTGCCTGCCCCCCTCCGGATCGAAGTCCGTGTGCACGATCCGGTCCTGCCCGACGGTGACGCCCGCTCGCTCGAACGCCTCGACGCAGCCCTGGACGCGGTCGAGGGCGACGGGGTAGCGCGGTCCGGCGATGATGCCGATGTCCCGGTGCCCGCGCTCCAGGAGGTGCTCGCCCACCAGCCGTCCGCCGAGCCGGTCGTTGCCGGTCACCGACACGTGCCCGGCCTGGCGGTGGTTGACGAGGACCTGCCGGGTGTCGGAGCGGCTCAGCTCCTTGTAGATCCTGTCGTCCAGGGTGGCGTCGCCGATGACCAGGCCGTCCACCTTGCGGCTGAGCAGCATCTCCACGCGCTCCAGGCGCTGCCGCGGTACGCCGTGGGTGTTGGTGACGATCGTCTGGTAGCCGAGTTCGAAGGCCTCGGTGTCGATCCCGCTGAGGATCGCCGCGAGCACCACGTCGTGGAGCCGCGGCATCAGGACGCCGATGACCCGGCTGCGCTTGGTCCGGAGGCTGGCCGCCGTGAGGTCCGGCCGGTAGCCGAGGCGCTTGGCGATCTCGCGCACGCGCGCCTCCGTCTCGGCGAAGTCGGACCGCCGCGGGCCGGGCGGCCGGCGCAGGATCCTCGACACCGTGGAGGGATGGACGCCGGCCTCCTGCGCGATCAGCTTGTGCGTCGGCGTCCGCTGCCCCTGCTCCGTCGGCTCTTCCGTCACCTGTCGCCTCCTTGCGATGCGGGTCAACCGGCGGGAACGCCCGGTGCACCTCTTGACAAAGCAGCTTCCTGCAGTCGATTGTACCTATGTGCAGTCGATTGCAGTTACATCCTTCCGGAGATGTCGGAAGAACGCTGCGGCGGCTGAAGGGTGGGCAGGTCCTGTTACCTCATCCGCGGTCATGCGGCGGGTGCCGTGAGGGCGATGCCCGAACGACTGGAGGCATAGATGAGGTGTACCGGAACGCTCGCGATGTCCGCCGCCCTGATCCTCGCGGCCGCCGGCTGCGGCAGCGCCGCGGGGAGCGACGCGTCGGGGCCGATCAAGATCGGGCTCTCGACCCCGCTGTCGGGGTCCGCCGCGTCACTCGGCGAGAACGAGCGCAGAGGGGTCGAGCTCGCCATCGACCAGATCAACGACGAGGGCGGCGTCCTCGGCGGGCGCAAGCTCTCGCTCGCCGCCGAGGACAACGCGTGCAACCCGACCGACGGCGCGAGCTCGCTCACCAAGCTCATCACGAAACAGAAGGTGTCCACGGTGATCGGCGCGCTCTGCAGCGGGGTCACGCTCTCCGCCATGCCGCTGGCGAAACGCCACCGGGTGCCCTTCATCGTCTCGACGTCCACGTCACCGGACATCACCACCGCCTCGGGCAAGGGCGGCAACGAGTTCACGTTCCGGATCAACCCGTCCGACGCGACGCTGGCCGGCGCGCTGGCCACCCACCTGGCATCGGCCGGCAAGATCCGGAAGCTGGCGATCCTGGCAGAGGACAGCACCTACGGCCGTACCGGGGCGAAGGCGCTCGATGCGGCGCTCAAGCAGAACGGGCTCGGGGTGACCGGCATCGACTACGTCGCCCAGGGGACCGCTGACTTCTCGACGCAGATCAGCAAGTACCGCAACAACGGGACCGAGGGCGTCGCGCTTTACGTCTCGGGCGCCGACCATCTCGGATTCCTGCGGCAGGCGGCCGCAGCGGGCCTGCGCCTGCCCATGACCGGACGGGTCGAGTTCGAGGGGCAGAACCTGGAGATCCTCAAGAAGGAGCAGTTCGCCGGCTCGTCCAGCGTCTATCCCTACAGCTCCCTCATCGACACGCCGGAGAACGCGAAGTTCACCAAGCTCTACCAGAGCCGCCACCGGACCGCGCCGACCTACGAGTCCTTCGAGGGCTACAACGCCGTGATGGTCATCGCGGACGCCGTCCGGCGGGCGAAGAGTTCGGATCCCGTCGACCTCCAGAAGGCCCTGGTCAAGACCGACATGGCTTCGCTGACCGGCGGCAAGGTCAAGTTCGACGACCACAACCAGGCGCACGACAAGGCGTTCATCCTCCAGCTGAAGAAAGACGAGGTCTTCATCGAGTCCGACGTCACCACCTGATCCGGCCGCCTCGCCGGCCGGAGTTGGAGGTAACCGCCCGTGGATACGACCTACATGTTCGAACTGCTGGTCAACGGGGTGATCCTGGGGTCCAGCTATGCACTGCTCGCTGCTGGGCTGGCCGTCATCTTCGGCGTCCTCAACGTCGTGAACTTCGCCCACGGCGCCCTGTACATGCTCGGCGCGTTCGCCGCCTACTTCCTGATCCCGCACGGGGGCTACTGGGCCGGTCTGCTGCTGAGCGCCGGGATCATGGCGGCGCTGGGCACCGTCCTGCACGACGGCCTGCTGCGGCGCCTTCCCCCGGACGGCGCGTTCTCCCGGACCCTGCTGCTCACCCTTGGCCTCGCCATGATCATCCAGAACGGATCGATCATGCTGTGGGGCGCCGGGCCGCGGCAGCTCTCCGAGGACGCGCGGCCGCAGGGGCACGTCATGCTGGGGGAGGTGATGGTCCCGGCGGGCCGGGCGCTCATCGTCGTGGTCGCCGTCGTCGCCCTCGGCGCGCTCTACCTGTTCCTCAACCGGACGCAGGTGGGCCGGGCCATGCGCGGCGTCTCCCAGAACCCGACGGCGGCGCTGGTCGTCGGCATCTCGCCGACCAGGATCGGCCGGCTCGCGATGGCGCTCGGAGTCGGCCTCGCCGGCCTCGCCGGCGCGACCCTCGCCCCGGTGTTCACGGTCAGCCCGCAGATGGGCATCACGATCGTGTTCAAGGTGTTCGCCATCGTCGTCATCGGCGGCCTGGGCAGCGTGCCCGGCGCCGTGGTCGTCGCCTTCGGCGTCGGCGTCCTGGAGAGCTTCGCCGGCGGCTACGGGTCGGCGATGACGCAGAGCGTCAGCGTCTTCCTCTTCATGATCGTGATCATGCTCGTCCGGCCGCAGGGGCTGTTCTCCAAGGAGGTGCGGGTGTGACCACGGCCATGAACGCGCACGACTCCGCCACCAAGACCGGTGCGGCGGCCGATGGGGGAGCGCCGTCCCCGGCGAACCGGCTGATGGGAACGATCCAGCGTCACCCGCTGCTCGTGCTGGCCGCGGCGCTCGCGGTGCTGCCCGCGGTGGTGGCCAACGACTACTACATCGACGTCGCCAGCCTCGCACTGACGTTCATGGTGCTGGGAACGGCCTTCAACCTTCTCTACGGCTACGTGGGGATGCTCTCCTTCGCGCAGGTCGCCTTCGTCGGCATCGGCGGCTACACGAGCAGCTGGCTCGTGAGCCATACCGGGATCTGGCAGCCCTTCGCCTTCCTCGCCGCGGGCGTGGTCGCGGCGGCTGTCGCCGCCCTGATCGGCGCCGTGACGGTGCGCCTGTCCCAGGAGGCGTTCGCCATCATCACGCTCAGCTTCTCGCTGCTCTGCGCGCTGGTCGCGGCGGAATGGACCAGCGTGACCGGCGGCAGGCAGGGCATCTTCGGGCTGCCCGCCCCCGAGCTGTCCCTCGGCTCGGTCCACCTTGCGGCCGAGACCCCGCGCCACTACTACCTCCTCCTCGCCGGGTTCACGGTATGCGCGCTGTGGGGCATGCACCGGCTGGTCAGGTCGTCCGCGGGCACCGTGATGATCGCCATCCGCGACAACGAGCCGCTGACGAAGGCGCAGGGCTACGCGACGAACAGCTACAAGCTCGCCGTCTTCACCCTCTGCGCGTTCGTGACCGGGCTCACCGGCGCGCTGCACGTCTTCCGCCTCACGGCGATCGACCCGTCGATCTTCGACTTCTACCTGATGCAGGTCATGCTCATCATCGTCATCCTCGGCGGTGCGGGCACCTTCTGGCCGGTCGTCTACAGCGCCGTGGTCTTCTCGGCCCTTCCCGAGTTCCTCCGCATGGCCGACGAGGCCCGCCTGGTGATCTACGGCGTGATCCTGGTCGCGGGGCTCCTGTTCGCCCCGCAGGGCGCAGGGGGGCTCCTGCGGACGCGGGCGGTGAACAGGCGCCTGCGCGCCATGAGAGTCGAGGGGCAGCGATGAACGCTTCTCAGGCGAAGGCACCCGCCGCGCTCCAGGTGGCGGGCCTCGGAAAGTCCTTCATGGGCGTCGCCGCGCTGCAGGACGTCGACTTCACCCTCACCGTGGGCACGATCCTCGGGCTCATCGGCCCGAACGGATCGGGCAAGTCGACGGCGCTGGACTGCATGACCGGGTTCGTCCGCCCGGACTCGGGCCGGATCACGCTGGACGGGCGATCCATCTTCGGCAAGGCGCCCCACACGATCGCCAGGTCAGGTCTCGCGCGGACCTTCCAGACCGTGCGGCTGTACGACGAGCTCACCCTGGACGAGCACATCGAGCTAGCGCTTCGCGGGCTGACGGGGGCGAAACGGCCCCGCCGCGGCCGGCGGGGGCGCGCCGACCTGGACCGCGCGATGGCCTGGCTGACCCTGTTCGGTCTCGAACGGCTGCGGGCCGCGCCGGCGGGAATCCTCTCCTACGGCCAGAAGAAGCTGCTCACGCTGGCTTCGGTGCTGGGGGCGCAGCCGCGGATCGCGATGCTGGACGAACCCCTGGCGGGCGTCAACCCGCGCGTGATCGACCTGATCCGCGACGCCGTCCTCCAGGCCAACAAGGAAGGGCAGACCTTCCTCATCATCGAGCACAACGTCGAGTTCATCACCACCTGCTGCTCCTCGGTCGTCGTCCTGGACGCCGGCCGGAAGCTCGCGGAAGGCCCGCCCTCGGTGATCCGGGACGACCCGGCCGTGTACGAGGCGTTCCTCGGCAGGAAGGCGGACCACGATGAAGACTGAGCCGAGGCTGCGCGTCTCCGACTTCTCCGCCGGATACCTGGCGGACGTCCCGATCGTCAACGATCTCACCCACGGCTTCGCGGACAGCAGCATCACGACCATCGTCGGCCCGAACGGGGCCGGCAAGTCGTCCCTTCTGAACGGCATCTACGGCCTGACCCGCTGGTGCACGGGCTCCGTCCGGATCGGCGACGCCGAGGTCCGCCGGATGCCGGCCTGGAAACGCTTGAAGGCGGGCATCAGCCTGGTTCCGCAGGGCCGCTGCAACTTCCCGCAGATGACCGTCCTGGAGAACCTCCGGCTCGGGGCCTACACGCTGCCGCGCAACGAGCGCCCGGCCGCGATCACGGCGGCGCTGGAGGAGTTCCCCGCGCTGGCCGCCGCCCGGGCACGCGCGGCCGGGAACCTCAGCGGCGGCCAGCAGCAGCTCCTGGAGATCGCCATGGCGATGGTGGTGCGCCCGAAGGCCCTGCTCATCGACGAACCGTCGCTCGGGCTCTCCCCGAAGGCCCGCCGCCAGGTCTTCGACAAGCTCCAGGAGATCGCCGCGGGCGGCGTGTCCGTCGTCATGGTCGAGCAGAACGTGATCGAGGGGCTGGCCGCCTCGGACATCGCCGTCGTCATGACGGACGGCCGGATCCACCGGCGCGGACCCGCCGACGAGATCCTCAACGACCCCGAGATGAAGAACGTCTTCCTCGGAGGACGGCCCGGTGCCGTCGACTCGCCCTCGAAATCCGGAGGAATCCCCCGATGAACGCAACGGTGGCCGACCACCTCGCCCGCATGGCTCCGGGAGAGGTCGACCGAGGGCTGATGGACGTCGGCCGGCTGGCGAGCGGCAACGCGATCGGCATCCCCTACCTGATCGCCCGCGGCACGGGCGACGGGCCGAGCCTGTGGGTGAACGCGGCGGTGCACGGCGACGAGTCCCAGGCGCCCATCGTGGCGACGGAGTTCTTCCGGGCCGTCTCGGGCCGTCCGCTGAGCGGCGATGTCATCGTGACGCCCGTCGCCAACCCGCTGGCCGTCGACCATCGGCGGAAGCACTCCCCGTTCGACGGAACGGACCTCGACCAGAGTTTTCCAGGGAGGGCCGACTTCCTCGGCACGCAGCGGCTGGCCCACCGCCTCTTCGCCGAGCTGTCGCCGCTCGCCGACACCGCCGTCAACATCCACACGATGGGCCCGTTCCTCGACGCCTGCAACTACGGCGTCTACAAGCTCCATCCGAAGGCCGGCGAGGAACGCGACCTGCTGTCCCTGCTCGCCCTGTTCGAGCTGCGCGTCGCCTGCCGGATGGACATCTCCGGCCCGGGCGAACTGCCCGGCCCGATCGAGGGGGCGCTGGACTACCAGATGATGGAGCTCGGCAAGCCGGCGTTCATGCTGGAGGCGGGCGCGGGGGGCAGGAACGACCGTCCGGCCGTCGGCAGGGCGGTGCGCGGCCTCCTCCGGTTCGCCGCGGTGACGGGGACGGCCGTGCCGCCGGAAGCGCCGATCGACCGCCCCACCTCGATCTGCAGGGCGACGCGGCGGACCCATGTCACCTCGGCCGAGGGAGGCTTCTTCCGCGCCCTCGCCAAGCCCGGCGACGTGCTGCCCGCGGGGCGGCCGCTCGGTGAGATCAGCAACGTGTACGGGGACGTCGTGGAGGCGGTGTCGCTGCCCACCCCCGTTCTCGTGATCGGCATCCGGCGCGATCCCATCGTCCACTCCGGCGACCGCGTGGGCTTCGTCGCCACCGAGTGGGCCGACGTCGACCTGACGGCGCCGTTGCAGGAGGCGTCGTGACCAGGCAGCTCACGACGGTCGGAGCCGGCGACGTCGGGACCTTCCGTGTCGCGTCGGGCCAGACGATCGAGGTGGTCAACACGTTCGGCGGCCAGGTCGTCGACGCGTGGTTCTTCGCGGCGGGCGACCCGGCCGGGTTCGCGTCCATGAGCCACTCGCGCGCCTCCCTCCGCACGATCCGGCCGGTCGTGGGAAGCACCTTCGTCACCAGGCGCCGCGAGCCGCTGATCACCCTGATCGCCGATTCGTCACCGGGCGTCCACGACATGACGATGCCTCCCTGCGACCGGTGGCGCTACCAGCAGCTCGGTGCACCGGAGCACCGCAACTGCGCCGACAACCTGCGGTCCGCGCTGCGGGCCGAGGGGCACGGGGACGTGGAGGTGCTGCCCGATCCGCTGAACCTGTTCCAGAACTCGCCGATCGACGGCGAAGGGCGGCTCACGTTCCTGGAATCGCCGGCGCCCGCCGGTTCCTCCGTCAGCCTGCGGGCCCTCCGGGACCTCGTCGCGCACCTCTCGGTGTGCCCCATGGACATCATGCCGATCAACGGCGGCGCCCCCCGCTCGATCGGCGTCGCCGTCCTCGATCCGGACGAGGCGAGGTAGATGGCCACATCGCTGTCCGATCTCACCCTGGAGGAGATACAGGCCGCCGTCCTGCGGCGGGACGCCTCTCCCGCGGAGGTCGCCGCGGATCACCTCGCCGCGATCGAACGCTGGGAGCCGGAGACGGGTGCGTTCGTGACGGTCAGCGCCGAGCGCCTCCACGCGGACGCTCGGCGCGCGGAGGACGATCTCCTGCGCGGGTCGCCCGGCCCGCTGGCCGGCCTCGGGGTGAGCGTCAAGGACAACATCGACGTCGCGGGACTGCCGACCACGGCCGGATCCTCGTGGTTCAGCGAGAAGGCCCCGGCCGATGCCGAATCCTGGCGGCGGCTGGCGTCCGCCGGAGCGCTGCACGTCGGCAAGACCAACATGCACGAGTTCGCCTACGGCGCCACCAACGTCAACGTCAAGGCGCGCACCACGACCAACCCGTGGGACCCGCGGTGCGTGAGCGGCGGATCGAGCGGTGGCAGCGCCGTCTCGGTCGCCGTCGGCGCGTGCGGCGCCTCGCTCGGGACGGACACCGGGGGATCGGTGCGCATCCCCGCCGCCCTGACGGGCGTGACCGGCTTCAAACCCAGCCTGGGCCTCGTCCCGACGACGAAGGTGTTCCCGCTCAGCCCGTCCTGCGACACCGTCGGCGTGCTCAGCCGTACGGCGGCCGGGTGCGCCCACGTCCTGGGGAGCCTGGTCGCGGAGAGGGTGTCGCCGGACGGCGGCGCCGACCAGGGAGGCCCTCGCCGGCGGGACTCGCTGCGGGGGCTGCACCTCGGCATCGTCAGATCGCATCTCGCGGCGGCCTCCCCGGAGGTGCACGAGGTCATCACCTCCGCTCTCAGGACGTTCGGAGACCTCGGCGCCACCGTCGACTGGGTCGACCTTCGCCACGAGGAGGAGGCCCGCGCCTTCACCGCCGCCGTGGTGGCGTTCGAGGCGGCGCAGGTGCACCGCCGCTGGCTTCGCGATCGTCCCGCGGATTACGGGGACGACGTCCGGGCGCGGCTGGAGGCCGGCCTGGAGGTGTCGGCTCCCCTCTACCGGAAGGCCAAGTGGGAAAGGCGGCGGCTCGCCTCGGAGATGCTCGCCGCCCAGCGCCCCTTCGACGCCGTGATCGGCCCGACGGTCCCGGTCACCGCCCCGAGGATCGCCGACTGCGGCCCCGGCCGGGCGCCGGCGGCCCAGGCCACGCTGCTCGCCAACACCTACTGCTTCAACGTCACCGGCCAGCCGGCGGTCTCCATTCCGTGCGGAACGGCGTCCGACGGGCTGCCCGTGGGGCTCCAGATTGCGGCCGGTCCCGGCAAGGACCTGGACGTCCTCTCCCTCGCCATGACGGTGCAGGACGCGACCGGGTGGCACGACCTCCGGCCGCCGCTGAAGGCGCCGGTCACATGAGCAACGGCCGTCCGACCAGTTCCCACTGGGGCCCTCTCCGCGTCCGGACGGGCGACGGTGCGCTCGCTGTCGACCCGCACGAACTCGATCCGGCCCCTTCCTCCCTGCTCCGCAACATGGGGCCTGCCAACGGGCACTCCGCGAGGATTCGCCACCCGATGGTGCGGCGCGGGTGGCTGGAGAACGGACCCGGCCCCAGCAGTGCACGCGGGAACGACGCGTTCGTCCGTGTGGAGTGGCCCGAACTCACCGCGCTCCTGGCGGCCGAACTGGAGCGCGTCATCGACGTGCACGGGAACGCCGCGATCTTCGGCGGCTCCTACGGGTGGGGCAGCGCGGGCCGGTTCCACCACCCGCAGAGCCAGGTGCACCGGTTCCTCAACACCATCGGCGGCTACGCGCGCTCGGTCAACACCTACAGCACGGGCGCGTCCAGCGTGATCCTTCCCCACGTGCTCGGTCCCGGCGTGGACGCGATCCACGGCCTCACCGGCTGGTCGGTGCTCGCCGAGCACACCACCCTGATCGTCGCCTTCGGCGGGATGCCCGCCAAGAACATGCAGGTGGCCCCCGGAGGGATCACCCGGCACCGCGGCGCGCCGGCCCTGCGCCGGATCATCGACGGCGGGACGGCCGTCGTCGCCGTGAGCCCGTCGCGGGCCGACTGCCCGGACGGACCCGACGTCCGGTGGTGCCCGATCACCCCCGGCACCGACGTCGCGATGATGCTGGCCCTCGCCTGGGTCCTGGTCACCGGGAACCTGCACGACGTCGAGTTCCTCCGCACGCGCTGCGCCGGCTACGACCGGCTGGAGGCGTACCTTCTCGGGCTGGAGGACGGAGTCCCGAAGACCCCCGAATGGGCCGAGGGGATCACCGGTGTCGCGGCCGCCGACATCCACGCGCTGGCCCTGCGGATGGCGGCGAACCGGACCTTCGTCTCGGTCACCTGGTCACTCCAGCGGGCCCGGTACGGAGAACAGCCACCGTGGACGGCGATCGCGCTGGCCGCCGTCCTCGGCCAGATCGGCCTGCCCGGGGGCGGTTTCGGGCACGGCTACGGATCGATGGGCGACGTGGGGCTGCCCCAACGGCGCAACCCTCTCCCCACGCTTCCGCAGGGGCACAATCCCGTCGACGCGTTCATTCCCGTCGCGAGGGTCGCCGACATGCTCCTCAACCCGGGAGCCCGCTTCGAATACAACGGGGGCGTCCACCGCTATCCGGACGCACGGCTCGTCTATTGGTGCGGCGGCAATCCATTTCACCACCATCAGCACATCGGGCGATTGCGCCGGGCGCTGGCGATGCCGGACACGGTCGTCGTCCACGAACCGTTCTGGACCGCGATGGCCGGGCACGCCGACATCGTCGTCCCCAGCGCGACGTCCTTCGAGCGGTCGGACATCGGCGCCTCGCGGAACGATCCGTACCTCATCGCCATGCACCAGGCGTGCGACCCGCCCGGCGACGCGAGGACGGACTACGAGACGTTCAGCGAGCTGGCGGCGGCCATGGGCGTCGGGTCCGCGTTCACCGAAGACGCGCCGGAACGTGACTGGCTGCGCCGGATCTACGAGCGCTGGCGGGGCGAAGTCGCCGGCGAAGGGGCGGCCCCGCCGCCCTTCGAGGAGTTCTGGAGGGCGGGCCACACCGCGTTGCCCGACGTCCCGGACGACCAGGTCATGCTGCACGACTTCGCGCGTGACCCGGAGACCTTCCGGCTGAACACGCCCAGCGGGCGCATCGAACTCTTCTCCGAAACGATCCGTTCGTTCGGCTACGACGACTGCCCGGGCCATCCGACCTGGCTGCCGCCGGACGCCGAACCGAGCGGGCGGTACCCGCTGATCCTGCTGGCGTCCCAGCCCGCGCACCGGCTGCACAGCCAGCTGGACATGGGCCCCGCCAGCCAGGAGAGCAAGGTCAACGGGCGCGAGCCCGTACTGATCCACCCCGACGACGCCGCCCGGCGGGAGATCACGGCCGGATGCGTCGTCGTCATCAGCAGCGCGCAGGGAAGCTGCCTGGCGGGCGCGGTCCTCACGTCCGACATCAAGAAGGGGTGCGTCCAGCTCTCCACAGGCGCGTGGTACGCCCCCGTGGACCCCTCCGACGTCGACTCGCCCTGCGGGCACGGGAACGTGAACACCCTGACCGCCGACCGCGGTACGTCGCGGCTCGCCCAGGGATGCACCGGTCAGCTGGTCAGCGTCGACGTGCGCCTTCATAAGGGGCCCGCCCCGTCCGTGCAGGTTCACATGCCCCCGCGCGGTGCCGAACCATCCGGTGCCGAACCATCCCCTTCACTCCGGGCTTTCGACAGCCGCCCTCGATCCGTGGAAGACAGGAGCAGCACATGAGTGCCGAAGACCAGGTCGTCTTCATCGATTACGACGAGATCGAGCGGTGGCGCGCCGCAGGAAACGCCCATGCTCTGCTGGACGTCCGGGAGCGGGGGGAGTACGCACTCGGCCAGATCCCCGGCAGCTGCCCGCTTCCACGAGGACTCATCGAGATCTGCCTCGAACGGCTGGTGCCGTGGAAGGACGTCCCCCTCGTCCTGTACTCGACCGGGAACCATCGAAGTGTCCTGGCTGCGCGGACCTGCCTGGAAATGGGCTATCGAGACGTCCGCGTCCTCGGGGGCGGCATCGACCAATGGGCTGCGGAAGGACATTCACCGGTCTACGGGGTCAACGTCCTCGGCAAGACCTTCGGTGAGAAGCTCTCGGTGACCGACGAGGTCCAGCAGCTCACGCCTGACGAGGTCGCGGCCCTGGCGGAAGCCGGGGAACCCCTCATCTTCGACGCGCGCACTTCCAGCGAATACGCCAAGGGGCACATTCCCGGTGCCTACAACGTCCCCGGCGGCGAGCTCGTCTCCACGGTCTTCGACGCCGGGATCGAACGGGCCGACCGCAACGCGCCGATCATCGTCCATTGCGCAGGCCGGACACGAAGCATCGTCGGGGCCTATCTGCTGCGGCAGGCCGGCTTCGACAACGTGTTCGCCCTCCGCAACGGGACGATGGCGTGGGTCATGTCAGGCCGTGAGCTCGAAAGGGAGCAGAGGCCGTGGAACGGCTCGGATGCGGAAACCGAAGGATCGGCGAGATCCGCCGAGTTCGCGCACAGGTTCGTCCGGGGCACACATGCGTTCTCCATCCCGGCATCCGAACTCGCCGCGCTGCGTGAACGTCGCGAACCCTGCTACGTCATCGACGTCCGCATGGTCGACGAATTCACCGCCGAACACATCCCGGGCGCCGTCTCCTGTCCAGCGGGCCAGCTGGCCAACGCGGTGGACGAGCAGCTCGCCGTCCGCGACGCGCTCCTCGTGTGCTACTCCGGCACCGAGACGCGAGCCAGGATCGGAGCCGCGCTCCTGGCGCGGATCGGATACCGCCGCGTCGCCTGGCTCGCGGGCGGCCTCGCGAAGCACGACGGCCCCGTCGAGACCGGTGATCCGAACGCCTACCTGGACGACCTCGCGTTCTCCGGACCCGACGTCCCCACGATCGACGGCGGCGAACTGTCGGACGCCCTCCGCGACGGCACAGGCGTGCTCGTCGACGTGAGGCGCAGCAGCGAGTACGCGCTGAGCCACATCCCGGGGTCCGTGTGGATTCCGCGAGGCGACCTCGAACGGCGGATCGGTGCCCACGCGGAGGCCGGCACCCGCCTCGTCCTCGCCTCCGACCGGGAACTCCGCTCGACGCTGGCGGCGAGGACACTGCTGGACATGGGGTACCGGAACGTCTCGGTGCTCCGAGGCGGCATCAACGGGTGGATCTCCTCGGGCCGGGCGACGGACGAGGGACTCGACGGCGCGGACGTCTCGCTGGCCGAGGCCAAGGAAGACGCGGAACTGGTCGCACGGCGTCCCAAGCTGCTCGAACGCAACCGCGAGGACATGGTCCGCTACCTCGACTGGGAGGAGCGCCTCGGAACGGAGATGCTGGCGAAGGCCGACGGGTCTCCCGGAGGGGACCATGGCTGACCTGGAGCTCACCGAGGCCGCGCTACGCGGCCGCGGAGGCAAGAAATGGCGCACCTACGCCGATGACGTGCTTCCGATGTGGCTCGCCGACATGGACTTCCAGCCCGCGGAGGCGGTCAGGCGCGCCGTGCTGGAGACGGCGCGGGCGGGGACCTTCACCTACCCCTTCGACGCCGAGCACCGCGGTGTCGGCGAAGCCTTCGCGGCGCGCATGCGCACCCGCTTCGGCTGGGAGGCCAGGGCCGACCGGACGGCCGTCATCGCCGACCTCGTGCAGGGCCTCACGGCGACCGTGATGGCCTACAGCGAACCCGGCGACGGGGTCATCGTCCTCAGCCCGATCTACCCCCCGTTCGTCCGGAGCGTCGAGGTGAGCGGCCGGAAGGTCGCCGACGTCCCGATGGTCGACGGGCCGGACGGGTTCGCCATCGACTTCGACCTGCTCGCCCGGCAGGCCGCGCGCCCCGACGTGCGGCTCATGCTGCTCTGCCACCCCCACAACCCGACCGGCCGGGTGTTCACCGCCGAGGAACTCCGGCACCTGTCCGAGGTGGCCCTCGAACACGGAGTCGTCGTGGTCTCCGACGAGGTGCACGCGGACCTCGTGTACGCCCCCCATGCCCACACCGTCTTCTCCGCGGTGGCCCTGGATTCCGGCGCCACCACCGTCACGCTCCAGTCGGCCACGAAAACGTTCAACCTGGGCGGCCTCCGGTGCGCGGTCGTCCACTTCGGGTCCGAGTCACTGCGGCGGCGCTTCACCGCGACGTTCCCCGACCGGGTGCTCGGCAGGGTGTCGGGCGTCTCCGCCGCCGCGACGGCCGCCGCCTGGAACGAGGGGGACGAGTGGCTGGGCGGCGTCCTGGAGATCCTCGAACTGAACCGCCGCAGAGTCTTCGACTGGGTGGCGGCCCATTCGGACGTCCGCGCCCACATGCCGGAAGGCACGTACTTCGCGTGGCTCGAATTCACGCAGCTGCCCCCGGGCGGAGGGTCTGCTCACGAGCACCTTCTGAAGAACGCCCGCGTCGCCCTCCAGGCAGGCGAGGACTTCGCCGCGTCCTGCCCGACGTGGGCCCGCCTGAACTTCGCGACCTCGCCCCTCATCCTCGCCGAGGCCCTGGGCCGCATGGAGGCGGCCCTCACCCTCACCTGACCCGACGATCACGAAGGAAGACGACGCATGAGCGCCCTCGAACGGTTCATCCACGACCTGACCGACCTCACCACCGCCGAGGACAGGCTGCCCGACGACGCGCTGGCGACCACGGTCTCCGAGCTCCTGCAGGAGCTCGTCACCCGGCCGGCCCCGATCCCCGTCGAGTTCACCCGGCGGTCGGCCGCCCACAACGGCCGCGGACGGTACATCCTGCACCGCTCGCCCACCTTCACGATCAGCTCGATCGTGTGGGCGCCCGGCGAGGTCGCCCCGCCCCACACCCACGAGACCTGGGGCGCCATCGGGCTGATCTCCAACCGCATCGAGGAGCGGCGCTACGAACTCGCCGGCGACGACACCCTCAACCCGGTCGACCACCACCGGCACGACGCGGGCGCCGTCTCCGTCCTCGTCCCGGACGACGACATCCACTCGATGCACAACCTGACGGGCACCGACACGGTGGAGATCCACGTGTACGGCAAGGACCTGACGGGCCTCCGCCGCCGCCGCTGGTCACTGAACGGAGACGACATGCAGGAGTTCGCGAGCGGAAAATACTTCAACTGCTGAGGGTGATGCCGCGCCAGGTGTCGGGCGTCGCCGGTGCCGGGACGTTCCGCGGGTCCGGATGAGGGGTGCCGCCGGCCAGGACGTACAGCGGGGTGCGGCCGGAGTTGTCGAGGCGGCACCGCTCGGCGACGGCGGAGTCGCGGAAGGCCGCGGTCTGGGCGGGCCCGAGACCCAGCGCGGTGGCGGTCAGCGCGAAGGTCTGGGCGAGGTGGCCGGCGTCGAGCAGGCAGGCGCGATAGGTGCGCGGCGCGCGGTACTTGACGCTCATGCGCTCCAGCCGGGCGGCGAGGACGATCAGGAACGCCGCGTCGCCGCACCAGTCCTGGTCGGCGCACAGGTACCCGGCCTCCTGCCCGGTCAGCCCTTCGGTGAGCAGTTCCAGGCTGTGCTGCAGCGCGTTGTAGTGATACCAGCCGGGAGCGAGATCGGAGACGTTGAGGGCGCCCACGTACGCGTCGATCTCCTGCCGGGCGCCGCCCTGGGGGCTGGTCCGGCGGTAGACCGGCCCCTGCCCGCTGTCCACGAAGTCGACGGGGCCGAACACGGCGGCCATGAGCGCGGCGAGCACGTCCAGGCCCACCGGGGCGGCCAGGAAGTCGCGGTGCGTCCGGCGCCGGTACAGGACCTGCTCGTAGGGGGCGCGGAGGTCGGCGGGGCGGCGGGGGAGCGGAAGCCGCGGCACGCCGGGAAAGCCGGTGAACACGGCGGGCAGCTCGGCCGGCTCGACGACCGGCGACTCCTCGATGAGAGGGAGGTCGTCGTAGACGTCCTGGACCGCGTAGTGGAAGAAGGACGCCTCCGGGGTCCAGGCGCCCCAGTCGCGGTCCACACGCGCGTCCCGCTCAGCCTCGGGGGTGTCCTCGGCGACGAGCGCCCCGGCGTCGAGAAGTGCCCCGGCGGCCTCGTCGACGGTCTCTCGGGCAAGGTGGTCCAGCGTTTTGGCCGCCTCCTCGACACCGCACCAGTCCTCGAACGCCGACAGGATCTCGGCCGCAACCGGATGCACCGTGACCGGCGTGCCCGAGGGATACGGGTGCAGGACGAATTGGCCGTCGTTCCAGTAGCACATCAGGCAACGAGAACGACGAAGACGCACTGAGGGCTCCAAAACAGATGCGACGGGAAACAGAACCGGGGCCCAGGCGTCCGAGCCTGGGCCCGCGCCTCATCGTTTGGTCCACCAGGGGTTCAGAACGACGGCGCCCCCCTTGGGCCGCTCGGTCCGGACCACCGGCCGCGTCTTCATCGAAACCGTCCGCATGGCATCCTCCAATTGCGATGGACAAGGCAATCAGGAGCCTTTCACGAACTGGCTTCATTTCAGCTTCATGGATCAGTCGAGCAGGTATTCGCCCAGTTGAGCCTTACCGTCGAGACCCACGGCCGCCGAACCGAAGTGCTTGACGCCTTTGGTGGTCAGCGTTCCGGCGGCGGTGCCGGGGAAGATGTACAGGCCCCCCGTGTCGTCGTCCTCACCCGGCGCGCCGACGACCAACTCGCTCCGGCCGTCGCCGTTGGTGTCGGTGAGTGCGAGTGCGTCGCCGAATCGGTCACTGGGGCTGGCCGCACCGGGGACGCCCTCGGCGCCCTGGCGGAACGTCCGACCACCCTTGGTGGTGGGACCGGCACTGCTTCCGAGCAGGACGGAGACCGCTCCTGGATCGACCTGCGACCAGCGGTCGAGCGGGTTCCAGGTCCCGACGATGAGGTCGTCCCGCCCATCGGCGTTGACATCGCCGGCCAGCATCGTGCCGACACTCCGGCCGCGCAGGCCGAGCGCGGCGTCGTCGAACCTGCGGGCCTTCACGAAGCCCTCGGCGGTGGCCCGCAGCATCATGAGCTCCGCGCGGTCCTCGGGCGGGTAGTTGAGGCCGACGTCCGCCAGCAGGTCCGTGCGGCCGTCGCCGTCGAAGTCACCGGCCACGGCATCGGACGCGACGGCGTCCCCTGTCTGTTCCTCGGGCAGGATCATGGCCGGTCCGAGCCCGTGGGGGGTGCCCGGGTGCAGTTCGAACCACGAGCTCTCCATCACGCCGTCTATCTTGCTGGAGGCGCCGATCATCAGGTCGGTCCGGTGGTCACCGTTGAAATCGCCCGTCAGCAGGGTCCGCTCGACGTCGTAGCTTCCCCGCCTGGCGACGCTGGAGACCTTCGCCTTGCCGGGTCGGGCTCCGGGATTGGCGTACACGACGACGGTGTCGAGGTCGAATACGCGTGGGTCGGTCTTCGGAGCGTCTCCCGTGGAGGCCACGTCCGGGACCCCGTTGCCGTCGAAGTCGCCGATGGCGAGCCCTCCGGTGGCCTCGGGCAGAGCCGCGGTACGTGTGGTCAGCCCCCTCGGCCCGCCGTAGATGATGGTCGCCGTGATTCTCTTGGAGTTCCCCCTGGACTCGCGGGTGAGCAGGTCGGCGTAGCCGTCGGAGTCGAAGTCGGCCGACTTGAGCGGCTTGTCGGACAGGTGGGAACTGGCGAGGACCTGACGGCGGGCGGGATCGGCGCCCGCGGGGCCGCCGAAGACGATGATGACGGAGTCGCCGCCGAGGCCGGCGATGTCGCGATGCCCGTCGCCGTTGAAGTCTCCGGGGATCGCGCCGCGCCCGCGACCGCCGTCGCCGTTCTGGGCGATCGCCGCGGCGGCGGTGGCGCCGGCGGCGACCGCGATGGCGGTCACGGTGGGGAGAACCCGGATGCGCATGGACGTCCTTTCGTCGGCTCTGCGGTCGCCTGTACGACGCCTCAAGATCAACTATGGTTTACCGCCTGGTCACCCCTTGATCATCCCGGTCGGCGGTCACGCGTACTGCAGGTCGGCCAGCGCGATGCGGTCGCCTTGGAAGGTGAACCTGTAGTGGGCGCGCCATCCCGTGCTGCCCCGCGGAGCCCAGTGGACGAGCAGGTCCTGCCCGCCGGAGATGCGAGTCACCGACAGCACTTCGAGCCGGCCGCCGATGACTTCGGCGCGGGCCCAGTCGCGGATCGCGGGACGGCCGCTGATCTCGCGCGACACGTCCACGATCTTTCCGCCGGAGGTGAAGGACTCCACCAGGGCGTCCAGGTCGCTCCTGTTGACGGCGTCGATGTACCGGCCGGCCTGCGGGGCGACCTGGACCACCGGCCCGGGCCGTTCCCGGGCGGTGGCCTGGTCGTCCGCGGGCTCGCCGTTCTCGCAAGCCCCCGTACCGATCGCAAGGAGGAGGAGTGCGGCCATGGCGATCGCGGTTCTCATGGTCGTCCCCCGTCACCCGGTCAGGTACCCGCCGGAGGCGTCGACGTCGGTTCCCACGACCGGGCTCGCCTCGTCCGAGGCCAGAAACATGATCACGCGGGCGATCTCGCTCGCCCGGACGATCCGCTTGATGGGGTAGTACTGGGCGATCTGCTCGTAGGTGACCCCGAACCCCTCGGCGGCGCGCCGCAGCATCGGCGTGTCGACCGCGCCCGGCGCCAGCGCGCTGATCCGGATGTTCTTGTCCGCGTACTCCAGCGCGGCGACCTTGGTGAGCGACGCGACCGCGTGCTTGCTGGCGTTGTACGGGGCGATGGTGGCGAAGCCGACCTCGGCGGAGATCGACGCGGTGTTGACGATGACGCCGCCGCGCTGACGGAGCATCTGCGGCAGTTCGTACTTCATGGACAGGAAGACCCCGCGGGCGTTGGTCCGCCAGACCCCGTCGAAGTCCTCGACCGGTTGCTCGTGCAGGGGTGCCGGACGGGGCGTCTCGATCCCGGCGTTGTTGACCGCGACGTCGATCCGGCCGTACTTCGCCACGCAGGCCGCGACCAGCCTGGACACGTCCCGTTCCTCGCGTACGTCGGCCCGGTGGTAGGTCGCCTCGCCGCCGAACGCGCGGATCTCCCGTTCGTTGGCACGGCCCAGCTCGGCGCGGCGCCCGCAGAACATCACCCGTCCGCCCTCCCGGGCGATGGCGTAGGCGGTCGCCTTGCCGATGCCCGAGGTCGCGCCCGTGATGAGCACCGTCTTGCGGGCGAACCGTCCGCTCGGGCCGGCAGGGCTCGGTTGGGGGTCGGCGGAGGCGGGACCGCCGGTCAGCGCCCCCGCCAGCCCGGCGGCGCCCGCGGCCAGGACGCGGCGTCGAGAGGAGGATCGAGGCAGCATTCATCTACTCCTGTCAGAAGGGATCACCGAACGGCCGGGACGCGGAGCCATCGCGAGGGCGTCGGGGAGAGCGACGTCCCGCCGCCGTTCCAGCAGACCGCGATTCACCCGGGCGTGTCCAAGACCTATCGTGATGCGCGAAACGCATAGATCACGAAGTACGTGGCGCGTCGCGGGAGGTGGAGGCGTGGACGTGGACACGCGTTCCCTGCGCTGTTTCATCGAGGTCGCGGAGCAGCTCAACTTCACCCGGGCGGCCGAGCGCCTGTTCGTCTCCCAGCCGGCGCTCAGCCGCCGGATCCGCGCGCTGGAGGACGGCCTGCGCACCACCCTGTTCGAGCGCAGCGGACGCGAGGTGCGGCTGACCGCCGCGGGCGAGTCCCTCCTTCCCGCCGCCCGCCGCCTCGTCGCCGACTGGCAGGTGGCCCAGCGGGCCGCGCGCGTGGCGGCGGCCGAACGCGCGCGTGTGCTGCGTGTCGGGTTCGAGGCCTCCGGCGCCGGCGCGCTCGCCACCCGGGCCTACGCCGAATTCATGCGGCGGCACCCGGGCTCCAGCGTCGAGCCGAAGCGCTACGAGTGGGGCACCGAGGTGACGGCACTGCACGACGGCTTGGTCGACGTCGCGTTCGTCTGGCTTCCCGCCGACACCGCCGGGCTGCACACCGAGGTGATGACCAGCGAGCGGCGCATGGCGGGGCTGGCCGCCGGGCACCCGCTGGCGGACCGCGCCGAGCTCTCGATCATGGACCTGTCGGACGAGCCGATCGTGTGGACCCGCCGCGCGCCCGCGGCGTGGGTCGACTGGTGGGCGGTCAACCCCCGTCCCGACGGCCGTCCGCCGGTCTGGGGACCGGAGAACGACAACGTCGAGGAGATGCTCGAACACGTCGCGTCCGGCCTCGCCATCTGCATCGGCCCCGAGTCGATGACGCTCCACTACGGCCGCCCCGACCTCGCTTGGCGCCCCATCACCGACATCCCGCCGCTCCGCATCGCGCTGTGCTGGTCCCTGGACGGCGCCGCCCGCCCCGTGACCGACTTCGCCGAGGTGGTCAGGCACCTGGCAGCGGATCTCTAGCCGCGAGTGCGGTCGGCCAGGTCCTTCACCAGCGTGCCGGCCTGCCAGACCGCGGTGATCCTGGACGGGTCGGCGAGCAGGGAGATGTCGCCGAGGGGGTCGCCGTCGATGGCGAGGATGTCCGCGTCGAAGCCTTCACGCAGGAGGCCGGAGCGAGGCGCCTGGCGACCGAGGGTGGCGGGGCCGTTGGCCGCGGCCAGGACCTCGTCGATCGGCCCGGTGAGCCGGCCGCGGCGAGGTCGAATGCGCCAAGGCGGTCCGCGCACAGGTCCGCCGCAACGCCCGGATCATCAAGGTGTGCGCGTCCGGCGGGGTGCCCAGCGTCATCGACGATCCGAACCACCAGGAATTCACCGTCCGCGAACTGCGCACCATCGTGGAGGTCGCCGGGCTCGCGGAACGCGGTGTCGCGGCCCACTGCCACGGCAAGGCGGGCATCATGGCCGCCCCGGAGGCCGGCGTGCTCACCATCGAACACGGCAGCCACCTCGACGACGAGGCGTGTGCGGCGATGAGCGAAGCCGGTTCGACGTCGACGCGGCCGCGCCGCAGATCGTCGGTGTCCACGGAGCTCTCCGCGAGGATCCGGAGCCGGACGCCCGGAGCCTGATCCCGCACCCTGCGCAGCAACGCCGGCGCCAGCGCCATGCCGAGCCCATCGTGGCACTGCAGGGTGAACGTGCGCTCCAGCCTTCCGAGGTTCAGCGTGCCGCGCGGCACGAGCACGTCATGGGCCTCGCTGAGCAACCGGCGCGCATCGTCCCGGATCGCCGCCGCATACGGCGTCGGAACCATCGTGCGCCCCGTCCGCACCAGGATGTCGTCACCGGTCAGTTTCCGCAGCCGTCCCAAGCTGCGGCTGACCGCCGGTGACGACAGGTGCAGCCGCTCGGCCGCACCCATCACGCTGCCCTCTTCAAGCAGGGCGTTCAGCACTACCAGCAGGTTCAGGTCCAGTTGCCGCAATTAAAGTATAGGCTTGAAGCCTTTCGCCTACCGAAAGCGTTCTGGCGTATCGCCGCCCGTGGTCGTGACGGTGACGAGTCCCCGGCGGCCGTCTACGGTGACGTGGTCGCCGGTCTGGATGATCTCCACTGGGTCCCGGTCGAGTTCGGAGACGGCCGGGACGCGGGTGACCACCGCGCCGAGCGCCGACTTGGTGGACAGCGTGGTGAACACCATCGCGAGCGGCGCCGTGCCGAGGAGCCGGGTGCTCTGGAAGAAGCCGGACCACCCCGAGGAACCCTTGGCACCCGGGAAGACCAGGACCTTGCCGGTGAAGCAGACCCCGAACAGCTCGTGGCGGCGCTCGATCACCGTGCCGGTCGCGGGGTCGATGCCGCCCCAGCCCGAGATGGTCTCGCGCGAGACCAGGGCCTCCCCTTCGGCGAGGCCGGGGACGATGCCGCGGCCGCGGAGCTCGATGATCATGCCGGTCCTCCTCGCCAGGTCCCCGTGACGGCCGCGTCGACGCACTCTTCGAGCGTCCCGAACCATGCCTCGATGCCCAGGATCGCGGGCAGGTAGTGCGCCTGCTTGGCCGAGTCGGTGGCGAAGACGCGGGTGCCCTCGGGGGCGGACCTGGACATCGCCGGGCACGAGTCGGTCAGCAGCCGCCCGCCCGCCTTGTGAATGGTCTCGGTGTAGCCGCTGCGGTCGGCGACCTCGCGAAGCGCGCGTGGGGTCATGATCCACAGCTCGGTGCCCGCGTTCAGCTTCTTCCCGTCGAGCGCGCGGGCCGTCCGGGCGATCTGGTCGAGCGAGGCGTGCGGGCAGCCGAGCAGGATGAAGTCGACGTCCGCGGACTCGCCCTGGTCGTTCAGCTTCCGGTAGACCTCGCGGCGCTCGCGCTCGCCGTACACGATCTTCTCCGGCAGCGCCCGCCCGCCGAAGGCCGCCTCGGGCGTGGGCGCCTCAGGAGTGACGCCGGGGATGTGGTAGAGCTCCACGCCGCCCGACGAGGCCGTCGCGGCGCCGAAGTGCTTGAGGTCGCTCAGGTCGGGGCGGCGCAGGTCGCCGGTGAGGACCGGGCGGTTCTCCTGGACGGTCTCGCCGACGAAGTACCCGAACATCCCCCAGTCGAGGAACCCCTCGACCGGGATCGCGGACTCGATCAGGTGGGTGCCGTACCGGTTCTCCGGCAGGTGGTTCCCCCAGCAGGGGATCTTCCCCGTCAGGCCGGCCGCCCCGGTCGACGCGGTCCCTTCGCAGTTGGTCCTGGCCCCGAGGACGGAGTTGCAGTAGACGACCGCCGACGACTCCATCCACGCGCAGTGCTCGCCGCGCACCGGCAGGTTCCCCACCTGGTACGGCGTGCAGGTGGCGAGGATGTTGACGCCGTGCGCCCCGTAGAAGGACTCGGCGTCCTGTTGGAGCGCGACCATGTTCGCCGGGTACGGCGCCACCCCGAGCGCGTCCTCCCCGAACCCCTGCTGCAACTGGCAGGTGGGCACGCGCATGCGCGGGATCTCCACCTCGTCGTCGCTGTCGAGGTTGATCACCGAGAACGCCTTGTTCCACCCGCCTTCGCGCACCAGCTTGGCCTTCACCGGCGACGGCTGGGTCATCGTGCCTGCGACGTTGCGGATGTCGCAGAGACCGTCGGCGCCCAGCGCCTCGCCGTACCGGACCAGGAGGTCCATCGCGGCGGCCACCGCCGGCCCCTCGGCTCCGTCCAGCATCGCCTTCTCATCGTCCGCCAGCCTCACCGGCGCCTCCTAGCCATCGACGTTCTCTTTGACGCGTTCGCGCAGTTCGGCCGGGTCGATCTGCTGGACGCCGCCTTCGCCGGCGAGGTCGACCGCGTGCGCGGCGGCGAACCCCATCGCCGCGCACGGGCCCATGACCCGGACGCTCGACAGCGCGGCGGCGTCGCCGTCGACGCACCGGCCCGCCGCGACCAGGTTGTGCGCGCCCACCGGGATCAGGCTCCGTAGCGGCACGTAGTGCACGTGGTCCGCGTCGAACGTCTCCCACACGTACCCCTCCGCCCTGTCGTGCAGCTCGATGGGCCAGGCCGTGCGGGCGACCGCGTCCTCGAAGCGGTGCCCGGACCGGACCTCCTCCACCGAGAGCTGGTGGACGGCGGCGATCCAGCGCGTCTGGCGGCGGCCGGGGAAGCCGTAGCTGCGCACCTTGGCCTCGCCGAACGCCTTCGGGAACTCCCGGCGCATGAACTCCACGACGCGGTCGGCCTGGGCCCGGCCCTCCATCTGCGCGCTGGACGCCCGGACGGCCTCCAGCGGCGCCTCGACGTGGGTCATGTTCATCACCGCGGTGTTCCGGCCGGGGAAGAAGAACGCCAGGCCGTCGCGCCGCACCAGGCCGTACTCGGTCGCCTTCTCCTCGATCCGGGCGACCAGCTCGGCGGGGTCGGGCCTGAACTCCTCGCGGAGGTTCTCCAGCCGGATCTGCTGCGAGCCCCAGACCGTGCGCTCGGGGATCCGGCAGGGCAGGCCCGCCTCCCAGGTGAGGGAGGCGTCCCCGCTCGCGTCGACGAAGCCGGTCGCGCGCACGCGGACGAGGCCGTGCCGGGTGGCGAAGGTGGTGGCGTCGATCCGGCCGCCGTCCGCCTCGACGTCGAGCACCGACGCGCCGAGCACGACCTGGATCCCCAGCGACTGGACGAGGTTCTCGATCCACCGGCCGAGGACGACCTCGTCGTAGGCCACGGTCATCGTGTGGCCCCGGTTGACATGGATGTCGCCGGTCCTGCCCAGGTCGGCGAACATGGGGTCGAAGATCCCGTGGGTGAGCTGCCGGTATTGCGGGGCGTTCCCGTAGACGCCGCAGAACAGCCCGATGATCGAGTTCACGCACTGCCCGCCGAGGAGCGGGAGGGCGTCGGCGAGCACGACCGTCCGGCCGAGCCGGCGCGCCTCCACGGCGGCGGACAGGCCCGAGATGCCCGCCCCGACCACGCAGACGTCGGCGGTGAGGTCCTCGGTCGGGTTCCCGACCGGCTTGGTGACGGTGTTGATCCTGAGCTCGGTGAGCTTGTGCGGCATTCCTTCTCCCGAAGGTCCTGGAGCGGCGCGGGCGGGACGGTCAGGGGCGTGACGCGGGGATGTCGTTGCCGCGGAGGGTGGCGCCGAGGGGCAGCGGCTCGACCGACCGGGCGTAGACGGAGAGCCATCCGGAGCTGTCGCCGGGGACGCGGTGCGGTTCCCGTGCGGCGTGCCGCCGGGCCAGCTCCGGCTCGTCGACGAGCAGGTCGACGCGGCGGGCGTCCAGGTCGATCGAGATCCGGTCGCCGTCGGCGACCACGCCGAGCGGCCCCGGCAGGGCGCCCTCGGGCGAGACCTCGCCGACCACGATGCCCTTGTTGACGAGCCCGGACAGCTGCCCGTCGGTCACCACCGCGACCCGCCCGGTCAGCCCGGCGCCGGCGAGCGCGAAGACGGTCTGCGACGCCATGCCCATGCCGGGGGTGCCCACCGGTCCGAGCCCGCGCAGCACCAGGACGTCGCCGGGCCGTACCCGCCCGCCCTCGATCCCGGCGATCGCCGACGGGGCGTCGTCGAAGACGCGGGCGGGGCCCTCGAACGTCGCGGGCCGGGCCTCGGTCACCGATAGCTTGACGATGGCCGTGTCGGGCGCGAGCGAGCCGCGCACGACGACGACGGTCGGATGGTCCGCCCGCGGGTCGCGCAGCGGCCGGATGACCCGCTCGTCCTTCACCGTCGCGCGCGCCGTCAGGGCGGCCATCGTCTCCCCGGTGACCGTGACCGCGTCGCCGGCGAGGGCGCCGCCGAGCTGCTTGAGGACGGCCAGCGCGCCGCCGGCGTCCTCGAACTCCTCGATGGAGTCCCCGCCGTTGGGACGGACGGCGGACAGCGGCCGGATCGTCCCGGCGTACTCCTCGAACAGCCGGTAGACGTCGACCCCGCTGCCGGCCTCGCGGGCGACCGCCTGCAGGTGCTTGACGCAGTTGATCGAACCGCTGATCGCGAGCACCGACATCACCGCGTTCGCGAACGCCGCCGGAGTCATGATCGTGCGGGGCCGGCGGTCGTCGAGGACCGCCTCGACGATCGCCGCGCCGCTCGCCTCGGCGGCCCGCCACATCGTCTCGCCGTTCGCCCGCGCGGGCGTCGTGCCGGGAAGCGTCATGCCGAGCGCCTCGGCGGCGATGTGCATGGAGTTGGCGGTGCCCATGCCGGTGCACACGCCCGGCCCGGTGATCGCGCGCTCGCTCAGGTCGCACAGGCCGTCGTAGGTGATGCCGCCGAACTTCAGGCTCCCCGCGCGCAGGAAGACCTCCTCGATGTCCACCCGCTCGCCCGTGTCGAGCCGTCCGCAGCTCTGGTAGCCGCAGGCGACGAGAAGGGACGGCACGTCGGTCCGTGCCGCCGCCATGAGCTGGCCGGGGGTCGTCTTGTCGCACGAGGCCAGGCACACCATGCCGTCCAGCCGAGCGCCCTCGACGACCGCCTCGATGTCGGCGGCCAGCAGGTCCCGGCTCGACAGGACGTGGCCGCCGGAGCGGCCGGCGCTCATGATGAAGTCCGTCGGCGCGACGGTGCGGATCTCGAACGCCACGCCGCCCGCCGCCTCGACCGACCGCTTCACGGCGGCGGCGACGGGGTCGAGATGGCTGAAGCACGGGGCGAGACCCGAGGAGGAGTTCACGATCGCGATCTTGGGCTTGTCCAGGTCCGCGTCGGTCAGCCCGAGCGCGTGCCACTGCGCGCGCCGGGTGGCCCAGCGCGGGCTGCCGTCGGGGACCTCGCTGCGCAGCCGCCGGGTCACCGGTTCACGTCCTGCCGGCCGTAGACCGATTCGTGCCACGGGATGACGAACCGCTTCAGGCCGTTGACGACGAAGTAGAGCAGCAGCCCCAGAACCGACAGCAGGATGATCGTCGCGAACAGGGCAGGGGCGTCCAGCTCGTTGAGCGTCCGCACCACGAGGTACCCCAGGCCCTCGCTGCCGCCGAGGTACTCGCCGACGATCGTGCCGATGATCGCGAAGACGATGCCGACCTCCATCCCGGCGAAGACGTACGGCATCGTGCTCTTCAGCTCCAGGTGGGTGAAGGTCTGCCACCTGCTCGCGTTGAGGCTGCGCATGACCTCGCGCTGGCCGCTCTCCACCGAGCGGACCCCCAGCTGCACGTTGAGCATGATCGGGAAGAACGCGAGCATCGCCGCCATGATCACCTTGGACGTCATCCCGAACCCGAACCAGATGACGAACAGCGGGATCAGCGCGACCTTGGGGACGACCTGCGAGGCCACGATCACCGGCCGCAGGCTGAGTTCGAGCCAGGGCACCTTGCCGAGCACGACCCCGACCGCGACGCCCGTCCCGAGCGCGATCAGGAACCCGCCGATGGTCTCGGTCGCGGTGGTCCGCGCGTGCCCCCAGGTCGCCGGGTCCTCGACGACGGTCCGCAGGCTCTCGAAGACCTTCGCCGGAGGCGGCAGGACCAGTTCGGAGATGCCGGAGGCGCGGACGAACACCTCCCAGGCGCCGAAGAAGGCCAGCAGGATGACGGGGGTGCTGAGCCAGGGCAGCATCTTCCGGCTCCTGGACCGTTCCTTCCTCATCCCTGTTCCTCCTCGTCCAGCGCGTGGCGCAGGCCCCGCACGATCGCGCCGAACTCCGGCTCGGTCTGCACGTCGATGCCGCGCGGCCGTTCGAAGTCGACCGGCGTGATCTGCCGGATCCGGCCGGGCCGCGGTGTCAGATGGATTACCCGGTCGCCCAGGAAGACCGCCTCGGTGATGTCGTGCGTGACGAAGACGACGGTGGCGTCGGTGGCCAGCGCGATGCGCTGGAGTTCGAGGTTCATCCGCTCCCGGGTGAGCGCGTCGAGCGCGCCGAAAGGCTCGTCCATCAGCAGCAGCTTCGGCCCGGTGCTCAGCGCGCGGGCGATCGCGGCCCGCTGGCGCATCCCCCCGGACAGCTCCCGGGGGTAGGACGACTCGAACCCGGCGAGACCGACCAGCTCGGCCAGCTCGTGCGCCCGGTCCCGCCGCTCCCGCTTGCCGGCCCCGCGCAGCCGCAGCGGGAGCGAGATGTTGTCGGCGACCGAGTACCACGGGAACAGGTTGGCCTCCTGGAACACGACGCCGAGCTGGGACACCACCGAGGAGTCCACGCGCGAGCCGTGCCACAGCGGGCTGCCCTCGACGAGGATCTCGCCCGTGGACGGGCCGAGCAGGCCGGCCAGCATGCGCAGCAGCGTCGTCTTGCCGCACCCGGAACGCCCGATCACCGACACGAACTCGCCGGCGCTGATCGTCAGGTCGATGCCGGACAGGGCCTGCGTGGTGGTCCGCCTGCTCCGGAACTGCTTGCCGATCCCGATCAGTTCCAGCTTGGCCGCCGTCCCCGCCTTCGCCTCCGGGGACGATCCGGGCGGCGGCGCTTCGGCCGGGCTCTCCCCGAGCGTCTTGGCGCTGTGCCTGGGCATCCGCTTCCTCCAGTCGATCTGGTTCACGTCTTGGGCAGGAGGCCGTTGTCGAACCAGCTGGGCGCGTCACCGCCGGGTTTGGCGACGCCGGCGGACGTCAGCTCCTTGTATCCGGCCGTCCAGACGGCCTTGTCCGTGACGAGCAGCGGCTTGCTCGGATCCCCGCCGGTCCAGGAGTTCCGCAGCATGGTCAGGCTGGCCTTGGCGACCTTGTCGTTGTCGAGGGAGGCGAAGGAGTACTCCTCGCGCAGCTTCTTGACGGTCTCGTCGAGCGACTGGTCGGCCACCATCGCCGCCACCGCGTCGCGGATCCCGGCCATGAACGCCGTGAGGGTCTGCGCGTCCTTCTTCGCGGCGTCCTTCGTCGTGACGTAGACCTGCTGGTCGGACTTGACGTACTTGCCGGGATCGAACAGGCCGACGTCGGGGTTCTTGGACGTCAGGAGGTTGGCGGTGTCGACGCTCACCACGTAGCCGACGATGCGGCCCTGCTCCACCAGATTGAACGTTCCAGGGGTGAGCCCGACGACCTGCCGCCTGGTCTGCTTCGGGTCGAGCCCGGCGCCGGCCAGCACCAGCGACACCACCTTGTCGCTCGTCCCGCCCTCGGACGGGACGCCCATCGTCTGGCCGACCAGGTCCTGCGGCTTGACCAGCGGGTGTCTCTTCTTGCTGTACACGAAGCGCAACGACGAGCCGCGGCTGAGCGTGCCGATGTTGACCAGCGGCTGGTCGGTGTCGGCGACGGCGGTCATCACGTCGATCTGGCCCACGCGGGTGATGGGGGAGATGCCGGCCAGCAGCGTCTGCATGGCCTGGGGCGATCCCTTGACCGGCTGCAGCTTCACGTCCAGGCCGTGCTTGGCGAAGTGGCCGCCCGCGACCGCGAGCAGTTCGGGAGCGAGGGACAGGGTCTCCAGCGGCAGGTAGCTCAGGAACGTGGTCTTCTTGCCACCGCCCGAACCGGCGGCGCCCGAATCGCCGCAACCCGCCAGCAGAGGAGAGCCCGCCGCGGCGGCGGCCATCATGAGGAACGATCGGCGGTCGAGGGCGGATGAGATGAACTCGGTCACGGGCACGAACCCCTCCTAAGTCCGATCTGGCCAGGTCACACCCCCTGGCCGACGGACTGAGGGTCGCTCCCCGCCGCCGCCGCCGACTACCCGCCTTTCCGCATATCGGAAGGGGAGTGCGGACCGATCCGCCCCTGGGGCGCTCCCAGCGCCCGCGAGATCCCGCGAGCGCTGGCCTGGACCAGGTGCGGGACGCTCGGGCCGTGGAACTCCTCGAAGGGGAGGATGAGCGAGAGCGCCGCGACGACGCCGCCGGAGGAGCCGTAGATCGGCGCGGCCACCGAGGACAGCTTCGGGTTGATCTGCCGGTCGCTGATCGCGTACCCGGACCGCCGGACGTCGGCGAGCACCCTCCGCAGCTCGCCGGCGCTCGTGTAGGTGTGCGGCGTGTACCGCGCGAGCGGCCCGTCGATGACCTGTTCCTGCAGTTCCAGCGGGGCGTGCGCGAGCAGGACCAGCCCGACCGCGGTGGCGTGCATCGAGTAGCGTCCGCCCACCCGGGGCCGGTCGCCCGCCACCTCGGGGCTGACGAACCGCTCGACGAAGACGACCTGGTCCTGCTCCCGGACGGCGAGGTGCACCCCGCGGTGCGTCGTCTCGAAGAGGTCCTGCATGAACGGCAGGGCGACGCGCTGCAGGCCCACGGACCGTGGTGCGAGAGAGGCCGCCTCCCACAGCCGCAGCCCGATCCGGTAGGCGCCGGAGTCGTCGCGTTCGAGCGCGCCCCACTCGTGCAGTTCCCCGACGATGCGATGGGTGGTGGTGAGCGGGACGCCGGAGCGGCGGCTGATCTCCGAGAGGCTCAGCCCGTCCGCGGCGTCCTCGAAGACGTCAAGGATGCGCAGCGCACGGCGAAGAACGGACCGACGCTCCTTCGGCATCCTCACCCGCCTCGTCCGCTGCCCCGGCTCGCGATCTTCCCACCACGTCTGAGCAGGTCAGAGGCCTGGTTCGGGGGCGCGGCCCAGCCGGACCGTCATTGTAGGCCACACTCCGACCGCCACACCCGGGACAAGCCATTCGCCGACCATGCAATAAGAATGGGTACCCCCGGTCGGAGTCGAACCGACAGATGGCCTCTTTTAAGGAGACTGCCTCTACCGTTGGGCTACAGGGGCTGTGTGGATTCGACTCTAAGCTCGCGGGCGATATGCGTGGTCGTTGCACGCGGGGGATGGTGGAGGGCAGGCATTCGGCTTCCGAGGCGAAACTAAAGGTCCACCGCCTGCGTCCGGTAAGGGCGGCGCTAATGAGGCCGCGCGTAAATGGCCGTAATCGGCCACGACGGGCGGGCAATGCGCCTGTCAGGGCGAGAGGTACATCCGCACGTGATCGAGCGCCATGTCGAGTGCGATCTCCATGGGTGTGACGTCATGAGCGGTTTGTGCCAATAGGTAGCCGCCCTGAAGCGCCGCCATCAGCCCGACCGCGAGTTTCCGAGGGTCGGCGTCGGAGGTGAGGGTCCGGGCGTCCTGCATGCGGCGCAGTCCGGCCTCGATGAGGTGTTCCCACTCTTCGAAGGTCTTCGCGAGGGCCAGGCGGGCCACCTCGTCCTGGTCGGAGACCTCTCCGGCGATCGAACCGAGGACGCATCCGTACGCGCCCTTCTGCAGCGCGTTGCGCTGGACGATCGCGTCCCTCCACCGGACCAGGCCGTTGAACGATCTCAGGCGCTGCAGCGCCGCGTGCTCGCGCTCCATGATCTCTTCCGCGCGGAGCTGGACCACGGCGCGGACCAGCTGCTCCTTGTCCGCGAAGTGGGTGTAGAGCTGGGACTTGCTCGTGCCGCTCGCGGCGCGGACCTCGTCCAGGGTGGTCGCGCTGACCCCTTTCACGTACATGAGCTCGGCCGCGGCCTCGATGATGCGCCGCCTGGTCGCCGCGCCGCGACGTGTCAGCCTCGGCCCCTGTCCGGCTATCCCTGACCCGGTCACGAAGGCAAGGCTACCGGCCTAGACGATCGGCGCCGGTCCTCCCGCTCGCCGCGCGGTCCGCGGCCTCATGGACGGACGCGGATGATCGTCTTTCCCCGGGGGCGCTCGGCCGGGTTGAAGGCGGTGACGGCGTCGTCGAGGGCCGCCACGGTGCCGATGTTCGTCCGGAGCCGTCCGTCCCGTACCCGCTGGACGATCTCGGTCAGTTGCGCGCGGTCGGCCTCGACGACGAAGTCGACCGCCAGGCCGTCGGCCGGCCGCGCCTCGGGCGGGCCCGCGATGGTCACCAGCATTCCTCCGGGGCGGACCAGGGCCGCGGACCGCTTCCCGATGTCTCCGCCGATGACGTCGAAAACAAGATCGACCGCCCCGGCGTCATCCAGCGAGTCGTTGCCGAGGTCGACGAACTCCTGGGCGCCGAAGTCGAGCGCGGCCTGCCGGTCGGCGGCACGTCCGGTGCCGATCACGTAGGCGCCGGCCTCGTGGGCGAGCTGCGTCACCATCGATCCGACTCCGCCGGCCGCACCGTGCACGAGGACGCTCTGCCCGACCTCGAAGCGGCCGTGCACGAAGAGTCCCTGCCACGCGGTCAGGCCCGAGATCGGCAGGCTCGCGCCCACGGTGAAGTCGACGTCGCCCGGCAGTGGCGCGAGGTTGCGCGCCTCGACGGCCGTGTACTCCGCCAAGGTGCCGTCGCGGGTCCAGTCCGCGAGCCCGAACACGCGCTGTCCCACCGACAGCCCCCGCGTGCCGTAGCCGAGGGCGCTGACGACTCCGGCCAGCTCGTGTCCGGGGATCGACGGCGTCCGGTCGCGGCCGAGGCGATCGGTCCAGGTGCCGGGCCACGTCAGCTCTCCGGGGGTGAACCCCGACGCATGAACCTGAAGGACGACATCGTTGATCGTCGCCTGCGGCTCGGGCCGCTCCGCCGGCGTCATTCCGGCGGTACCCGCGGCCTCGTCCGTCACCACGATCGCCTTCATCGGGCGCCCCTCCCTCGATCCAGTCCTCGCCTGCGCGACATCTCGGTTCACCAGCCTCGGTTCCTCGCGGACGCGGGGGACTCCCCAGCCCCGTCAGCGGCGGTCGGCCCATGTCGGACGGTCGGTCGCCAAGGGAGGCACACAGCCGGATGATCCGAACCTAGCCGCGGTGGAACTGGTCGGTCAAGTCCACAATGAATGGTCATGTGCGAGCTTGATCGAACGCACGGCGACCCCGGAGCGTCCGATGGTGAACGCGCCGCGCTATCTAAGGCTTGACCTGCCCATTAAGGTGGCACGCGCCGCCCTGCGGCATCGGGGGGCCGCAGGGGGTGCGGGTGATTGACCTCGCCTCGGTTTGGGACTATAGAGTCCAGTTGTGTGGGAATAGAACCAGACCGTGGAGCGTCTGTAGATGTGCGTCCAGGTGCACCTCACCTGGTTCCAGCTTCACGGCGCCAGGCCGGGAAGGGAGAGCTGTGCCCCGGCAGACCCAGTACCACAGGAACCCGGAAGCCGTTTCGCGGCTCGATCCGGAGCAGTACCGCGTGACCCAGGAGGGCGGCACCGAGCGTCCGTTCGCCAACGCCTACTGGGACAACCACGAGCCCGGCGTCTACGTCGACGTCGTGTCCGGCGAGCCGCTGTTCGCGTCCGCCGACAAGTACGACAGCAACACCGGCTGGCCGAGCTTCACCAGGCCGATCGCCGGGACGGACGTCGTCGAGCGCGAGGACTCCGGCCACGGGATGATCCGGACGGAGGTCCGCTCGCTCCACGGGGACAGCCACCTCGGCCACGTCTTCCCCGACGGACCCGCAGACGAGGGTGGGCTGCGCTACTGCATCAACTCCGCGTCGTTGCGGTTCATCCACCTCGACGACTTGGAGAAGGAAGGGTATGGCGAGTACCGGACGTTGTTCACGAGCGACACCGGCGAGAGGTAAGGAGACGACGTGACCACCGAGAAGGCGATCCTGGCGGGCGGCTGCTTCTGGGGCATGGAGGAGCTGTTCCGCCACCAGCCCGGCGTCGTGTCCACGCGGGTCGGGTACAGCGGAGGCGACGTGCCCAACGCCACCTACCGCAACCACGGCACCCACGCGGAGTCCATCGAGGTCATCTACGACCCTGAGGAGACGGACTTCCGGACGCTGCTGGAGTTCTTCTTCCAGATCCACGACCCGACGACGAGGAACCGCCAGGGCAACGACATCGGCGCCAGCTACCGCTCGGCGATCTTCTACACCGGCGATGAGCAGCGGCGCGTCGCCGAGGACACGATCGCCGACGTCGACGCCTCGGGGCTGTGGCCCGGAAAGGTCGTCACCGAGGTCGAGCCCGCGGGCGATTTCTGGGAGGCCGAGCCCGAGCACCAGGACTACCTGCAGAAGTACCCCAACGGCTACACCTGCCACTTCCCCCGCCCCGGGTGGAAGCTGCCGAAGCGGGCGACGGCCTGACACCGCCGGACCCGCGGACCCCGGGTCCGCGGGTCCGGCCCCAGGCCCAGGGGGCTCAGCCGCCGACCCCGGTGCCGGGGCGGCCACCGGCGTGCCGCTGCGCGTGAGGTTCCGGGGGCGATCTCCTCGGCCAGCGCCGCCAGGTCCGACCGGCGGACGTACGCCTCCCCGCTCATGATCGGCCGTACGGTCCGCGCGACGGACATCCTCGGCCGGGTGCAGGCGAGGGTGCGGCTCCTGCGCGCCACCTCGCTCTCCCAGCCGGGACGCCGACTCCAGGTCGTGGCGGAGATCCGCGCCCTCGTCGAGGCCATCGCGGCCCGCGACGCCGGGCGCGCGACCGAGCTGTGCGACGCGCACCTGCACGAGGCGGCGGCGAGCGGCGTCACGGCCCTGAGCGGCGACCCCGCGACCTGACGCCCGGTTCAGCGGGCGCCGGGCAGCCGCCCGGTCTCGATGAGCTGCTCGGCCACGTGGCGGAGTTTGACGTTCTGGTTCTGGGAGGCGCGCGACAGCAGTGCGAAGGCGTCGTCGCCGGTGATCCTGTGGCGTTCCATCAGGATGCCGGTGGCCTCGCCGATGCGCCGGTTCGAGGAGATGGCGGCGTGCAGGTTCTCCTCGCTGTTGGCACCTGCCAGCGCGACGGCGGCGTGGGAGGCCAGCAGCCACCCGATCTGCTCGGAGCGGTCGGTGAGCGCGCCCGGGTCGCGCGTGTACAGGTTCAGCGATCCCAGGTTCGGCTGCTTGGGGTCGGCGAGGTCGGTGAACAGCAGGAACGCCAGCATCGACCCCACCCCGAGCTCCTGCGCCCCGCGCACGAAACTCGGCCAGCGCTCGTCGGCACGGGACATGTCGGTGATCCGTACCGACTGAACGTTGTGGCTCGCCGCGGTGAAACACGGGCCCTCGCCCAACCGCGCCTGCATCTCGTCGCAGTCACGGGCCAGCGAACTGGACGCCGCCAGGACGTGCGGGCCTCCGCGGTGCACCACCATGACGCTCGCGTCGGTGCAGCCGTCGACCAGCTGGATCGATGCCGAGACGATCTCTCGCAATGTGGCCGGGACGGTCGGCTGCTTCAACAGGGTGCGCGCCAGTCGCGCCAGCGCGTTCGCCAACTCCTCGGGTTCACGCCCACCAGATCCGTCCCCTCCCATGCAATCACCCGCTCTGAGAAGACCTGCGTCACCGATCCTTCCTGCCCGCCCAACTTTAACGATCACTCGTTCTGCCGGGCGTGTCGTGTAGGGGATTCGTTATCTCGGTTACGGGTAGGCCGCCGGCGGCCGCGCGTAGCGGGGGTTCCGGAGGGGTGTCAGCGGCGGAAGCGGCGCTCGGGTGATCCGAGGCGGACGCGCGATACCTGCTGGACGGAGACCGTGGACTCCTCGAAGGGCACGATGCGGGTCACGCCCGTGATGGCGCAGACGCGGCGCACGATCCCGGACGGCGGGAGCCGCAGGGTCAGGGGCGTGTTCAGCTCTCTGGCGCGGCGGTGCGCGCGAAGGATCGCGTCCACGACGCTGGAGTCGCAGTACGCGCAGCCGGTCAGGTCGAAGATCATGGCAGGGACGCCGTCGTTCAGCAGCCGCTGCGCGCAGGTATGCAGATCATCGTAATTCGCGAAATCGACTTCTGTCGGCAGTCGAAGGAGGGCGTGTTGACCGGTCAGCTCGACGGTGATTCCGGTCGACGTTCTGAAGGGCGTGGACATGGCCACCTCACTCGAGATTGAAGTAAAGGTGAGCCACGCTTCTGGACCCTGAAGGCACCGAAGAGCCGGTGTCTGGTTCTATGGTCCTCCCCGGAGGGGCAAGATTCAAACTGTGGAAGATCTCCGGGGGCTCTCGCCACGTATGCCGATGTCACCCGAAAACGGTGAAATCCAACGTCAAAGGCCCTGTGCCGCTGCCGGTCGCGCCCCGGAAAAAGAAGTACACGCCGGAGACAGGCTGTAATGCGCGAGCGCGGTAAGCGGGCGCGCTCATTGGGTGGCGGGCAGACCGGCGTCGTGGGCCAGGATGGCGGCCTGGGTCCGGTTGGTGCAGTCGAGTTTGGTGAGGATGCGGCTGATGTGCGCCTTCGCGGTGCCTGTGGCCATGTGGAGTCGCCGGCCGATCTCGGCGTTCGACAGGCCGGCGGTGACCAGGCGGAGGACGTCGCGTTCGGTGTCGGTGAGCTGCTCGATCCGGCGTCTGGCCGTTGCGGCGCCGTCGTCGGTGAGCAGGTGGCGCTCGATCAGCCGGCGGGTGATCTGCGGAGCCAGGACCGACTCTCCGGTGGCGGCCACCCGCACGGCCCGGATCAGTTCGGTGGGGCCGGTGTCCTTGAGCAGGAAACCCACGGCGCCGGCGCGGAGGGCCTGGGCGACGTTGTGATCGTCGCTGAAGGCGGTGACCATGACGATGTTGGTCCCGGGGGAGTCGCGGACGATGCCCGGGATGGCGGCGAGGCCGTCGCCGCCGGGCATGTTGACGTCCAGCAGGGCGACGTCGATCCGCTGCTCGCGGCAGGCCTGGACGGCGGCGGGGCCGTCGGACACCTCGGCCGAGACCTCGATGTCGTCGGCGTGGTCGAGGATGAGGCGCATGCCGGCCCGCATGAGCGCCTCGTCCTCGGCGATCAGGGTCCGGATCACGCGCGTCATTCTAGGGCTCGCGCGATGATCAGCGCGGCGGTGCCGAGGACGACCGGGACGAGCACCACCAGCCCGAGGCATCCGGCGCCCAGCGCCCGGGACAGGGTGAGGGCTTCGCCGTCGAGCGGCTTGGGCGGTTCGGGCATGTCGCGCGGCACCGCGGGGTCGCCGGGCATGGGGACGGGTGGACGCAGGGGGAGGTCGGCCGCGACCGCGAATCCGCCCTCGGGCGTGGGCCCGGCGGTGAGGGCTCCGTGGAGCAGGGTGATCCGCTCGTCCAGTCCGACCAGGCCCTGGCGGGTGCCGGGGCCGCGCCGGGGCGTGCCCGGCACCGGGCCGTTGATCACGCGCACGCGGACACGGCCGGCGCCGTTGGCGACCTCGACCCTGGTGCGCGTGGCCGGGGCGTGCTTGTGCACATTGGTCAGGCCTTCGCGGACGACGCGGTGAACGGCCTGGCGCGTCCGCGGGTCCGCGTCGTCGATGTCCTCGCCGGACCACGCCAGGTCGACGTCGATTCCGGCCTGCCGGGATTCGGTCACCAGGTGGGCGATGTCGGTGCGAGTCCCCTTGTGTTCGCCGGCGGTTTCGGCGGCCTCCACGGGGTCGCGGAGGACCCCGAGGATTTCGCGCAGTTCGGCCATTGCGGCCGCAGCCGTGGTGCGCAGCACTTCGGCCTGGTCGCTCACCTCGGGGGCCTTTTCGGCCATGGTGATTTCCAGTGCTCCGGTGTGAATCGATATCAAGGTGAGCCGGTGTCCGAGCATGTCATGCATTTCGGCGGCGATTCGCGCGCGTTCCTTCATGCGCGCCTTCTCCCCCGTGAGTTCCTGCGCCCGCTCCAGGTACTCGTTGCGTTCGCGCAGCAACCGGACCAGTGGGCGGCGCTGCCCCATCAGGCTCCCGGACCACGCCGGCAGCGGGAGGAGGAACGCGGCGCTCAGCACGTAACCGGCGAGCGCCTCGCCGAGCCCGACCGAGGAGCTCATCTCCAACGCGACGCCGAGGGGAAGGCCGGCGGCCGCGGTCACCAGCACCATCGTCCACAGGCGCCGGGCGGGACGGATGCGCCGTGCCGTGGAGTATGCGATGACGGGCAGGACCGCTATCGCCCCGACGTTGGTGCCGCCCAGCACCGGTGCCGTGGCCACCAGGGTCGCGGCCGGCCAGCGCCTGCGCGCCGGGACCAGGAGCGCCGCCCAGCAGGCGCTCGCCGCGGTGGCGGCCACGAGGCCCGGAGAGGGCGGCGACGTCCAGAGAGGCAGGAATCCGAGGGCGAGCGCCGTCAGGGACATCGCCAGTTCGCCGGCCACCACACGGCGCGGCGCGGCGCGCACGGCGGCCCGCGCCTCCTTCGCCTCGCGGACGGCCTCCGTTCGGAGGGAGCGGGCCCGTTCGACCAGCGGGGAAATCTGCGAACACCTCACCTGTGGTCGGGACGCGGCTCGCGCGCCGCGCCGATCGGCTCGCTCATGATGGCCGATCGGCCACGAAGTCCGGCTGATCGGCAGATGCCCGGCGAAATGGCGCGTTCATAGGCTACCTCGTGATGATCAACGAAGGGGATCGCATGATGAACGCATCGCAGACCCGCACCACCGACGCCTCCGTCGAGGTCGTGGGTGCGCTGGTACAGGCGTACCGGAAAGCCGCCCGGACCGGCCGGACCGTGGGAACGCAGCACGTGCTCTTCGCACTGCTCAAAGGCGAATCCGCGGCGGCGGATCTGCTGTCTCGCGACAATGGCGGACTGCGCGGGGTCATTCTCGCCAAGGACGAAACGGTCTGGCTGAGCGAGGACGACGGCGACGACCCGTCGGCCGCGTCCGCGGTCACCGCGCTGCTGCACGAGGCCGAGTGGGTCGCTCGCCGGAACGCGAAGCCGAGTGAAACGCCGGACTCGCCGGAGGACCGGCCTCTGCCGCCCACCGGCGCGCTGGTCGCCGCGCTCGGCCGGATGCTCGTGTCCGCTCACGAACTCGGCCTCGCCTGGGCGAACGAGACCCACCTGCTCATGGGACTGCTGCACGACCCCGGCAACCGGGCGAGTGAGGCGTTGCTCGAACGGCGGCTGGACCGGGACGAGCTCCTCGCGAGGCTCGCCGTGCACCCGACCGCGCGCGAGGACGGCAGGCCCAACATGCGCAGCCTCGACGGGCTCCGGAACCTGGGCATGCTCGATCATTCTCCGAGCCGGGGATGGGGCGGCCGCATCGGCAGGTGGCTCACCAGCGGCGGCCACGGGTCGCCCGTCGTGCCCACGGTGCGCTCGGAGGCTCAGCGGCAGGCCGCCCGGCTCGGACACTCCAGCGTGACCACGGCGCATCTTCTGCTCTCCATCCTCGTCCTGGACGACCAGATCGCCATCGCGGGACACCGCTTCCGCGACGGGGTGGCCCAGGTGAACATGGGCGGCGAACTGCTGCGCACCCGAGGGGCCACCCCGTCCGCCGTGCTGGGCGCGGTCGCCGACCTGATCCCGGCCGGCGACCGAGCGGGGTCGCTCAATCCGAACGTGGAAGGCAGCGCCGAAAAGGCGTTGACCCGCGCACGCCTGCTCGCCAACGAGCGCAAGAGCCCGTCGACCGGGACCACGCACCTCTTGTCCGCTGTGCTGGCGGACCCCGACGACCCGTGCCACGCGGTACTGGCCGCCATCGGCCTGGACGTCGAGGAACTCCGCCGGGCACTCGGCTGACTCCGCGAAAGCCGATGCCGACCCGTTCACCGGAACCGAGAAGCACGATGCGGCCGCAGCGCACCCGGTCAGCCGATGGCGCAGGTGTTGACCACGTCACCGGAGGTCTGGCGCGGGATGGTGGCACTGGGCGGGGGCGCCTGACCGCCGCCCGGGCCCGTCCAGCGTTCGAGGTCCTCGAAGGCCGTCCGCATGCAGGGGAGCAGCGGCCGCATCCTGTCCGGGAACATGTCGTACTCGATGTCGAGGTGCGAGGCGCCTCCGATCCGGTAGTAGCGGTGCAGCGGGCCCGCCCCGTGCGAACGGACGAGCGAGGCGTACACGTCGCCGTGGACCCTGATCGGCAGCAGGCTGTCCAACGTCCCGTGCACCGTGATCAGCGGCTTGCGGATGCGGCCGGTGAGCGAGATCCGCTTCACCGCGTCGTGCACCGCGCGGGGACGCGAGAAGTATTCGTAGTCGGCGTCGCAGTTCGGTGTGCCGCTCTCGCAGTACGGGATCCCCGCGTCCAGATCGCCGTCGTAGGTGGGGTCGAGTTCCTCGCGGGCCCTTCGCTGCGTGCCGTCCCAGATGGCCGTGTAGTTGAAGTCCCACAGGAACTCCGAGCCCGGGGCGAAACCGGCCTTCAGCATCGCCGCGTGCGCCTTGGGATCGCCGGTCGCCTTGTACTTGGGGTAGTTGCGCAGCGCCACCGGCAGGTAGGTCAGCGCGTTCCGCCCCTTGCGCGGCCACAGCGTGCCCTCGGAATCGATGCCGCCGTCGTACAGCTCGGGGTGGTTCTCCAGCGCCCAGCGCACCAGCTGCCCGCCGTTGGAGATGCCCGCCGCGTACGTCCTGCGCGGAGCCTTGCCGTAGTGCCGCAGGACGGTCGCCTTGGCCGCGACGGTGACCTGGGTCATCCGGTGGTACCACTCCCGGTAGGCGTCGCCGGGACGCTTGCCGTCCTTGTAGAACTGCGCGGTGTTGTTGCCCTTGTCGGTCGAGGCGAAGGCGTAGCCCTTGGCCAGCACCCAGTCGGAGATGGTGAAGTCGTTGGCGTACTGGCGGCGGTTCCCTGGCGCTCCCGAGACGACCAGTCCGCCGTTCCACCTTTTCGGGAGGCGGATCACGAACTGGGAGTCGTGGTTCCAGCCGTGGGTGGTGTTGAACGTGGAGTCGTCGCGGAAGTAGCCGTCGATCTGGATGCCCGGCACCCCGCTCGGGTTCCGGGTGGCCACCGAGTGCAGGCCCTGCCAGTCGGCCTTGTCGGTGTGGCCCGAGGCGACCGTGCCGGCGGTGGTCAGGTCGTCCAGGCAGGCGGCGACCTGGTGCACCGCGCCGGGGACGCGGACCTTGTTCATGTGGGTGCAGCGGGTCTCGGCCTGCGCGGCCGGCACGGCCATCACCAGAGGGGCCGCGATGAGCGGCCCCAGCAGGCTCGTGGTGACGGATGATCTGCGAAACATGGGCATGTGCAGCTCCCAAGGGTGGGAAACGGGACTCATCGATCGATCCCGTGGCGGACGCCATGCTGCTTGACCGGCAACGTGGGCGACCACGTGGCGGGAGCCACTCTTCGTCGCCATCCTGTGGTTGCCACTTCATGATCCCGGGACAACGACCGGTCGACCTCCCACCGCTGGTGTGCTGCGCCTCATATCGAGAGCCTGGATATGTGGCCGATCACCTGAGTTGCCTTGCGCCCGTTCCGGCCGCGGGTGCGCTGGGCGTGCAGGTAGGCGGCGTAGACGACCCAGGTGATGAACGCCCAGGTTTCCTTGGGGGCCCAGCCCCACCAGCGTCCCCAGGCGTTGTCGGCCCAGGTGGCACCGGCGACGATCGCGAACGTCCAGACGGGAAAGCGAAGGTGATCGTCTGGCGTGCCAGCCGTTCGAGCGCGGTGGCGGACGGCAGCCGCGCGGCGAGGGCGCCGACGGTGAGATCGGTCCGCAGAGCGTCCCGCGCGGCCGTACCGCGGCCCTCGCGGAGGTACAGCACGGTGACGGCGGCGAACGTCACGGCGCACGCGAACTCGTACATGTTGGCCCACGGGACGCGTCCGGTGGCCAGACCTCGCGTGCCGAGCGCCGCCAGTTGGACGACCCACCCGATCAGGGTGAGCCCGAGCGCATAGCGTCCCAGGGAATCGGTGGTGAAGGTCCGTCGAAGTGCCTCCGGCGCGGAGCGGGTGAGATCGGTGCGGGCGGCGTAGGTCCTCCTGTCAGCGGTTCATGGCCTTGCGGTAGGAGCGGGCGGCGAGGGCGAGGCAGCCGGCGCCGAACACGGCCGAGCCGGTGAGGCGCAGGACGATCGCCGCCCAGTCGGGATGCGAAGTGAGCGCGGACGCGAACGCGTCGATGTCGTAGGCGAGCGGCACGGCGGCTCGGATCGGTGCCGACCGGTCCGGCAGCGAGTCCGGCGGGATGAGGCCGACGAACATCACGGCGGTCAGGCCGAACTGCCCGGCGAGCGTGGCGGTCTCCGGACGCGCCGGGGCGAGACCGCTGAGCGCGCCGAGGCCGCCGAAGGCGATCGCCGAGGTGAGCGCGCTGACGTGGACGCCATCAGGTCTCCTCGCCGGTGTCGTAAGAGAGAAGGACGTCCTCCAGGCTGGGCGGGGCCGGGCTGAAGTCGTCGAGCGCCGCGTACGCGGACCCGGACAGGATCTCCGCCAGCGCTCGTTGCGCGTCCTGGACTGAAAGCCGTGCCGACCACCGGTTCCCGTGCTCGTGGATCTCGCCGCCGAGATCGCCGGGGGCGAGCGGCGGGGCCTGGCGCCAGACCAGGTGAAGCCGGACGAGGCCGCCGAACCGGTCCTTGAGCCGTCCGGGGGTGTCGAGGGCGACGGTCCGTCCCTGATGCAGAACCAGGACGCGGTCCAGGAGCCTCCCGGCGCCCGGGTAACCGCGACTGAGACCGCTCGCCATGCACGCCGCCCAACCCGCCACCTGACCCGGGGGAGAGTTGGGCATATCGTCGCAACGTCGCCATTACCGGCGTTGACCGGGCCCGTTATCGGGCAGGCTGAGGCGGGTGCGCGGCCATCGCCGCGCCGCTCGAACCACGCTTCCCCCCGGAGCCGATGATGTCTCTCCGCCCCCCGCCGCCCCGCCACCCGCACCATCGCCCGCCGCCCGGCCCGAGCAAGGCGGCGGCCTGCGGCTCGCGCTCGGACTGCTGCTGCTCGGCCCGGCCCTGCTGGGCGCGCTGATCTCCCTGGTCGTGCCGACGGTCCAGACGATCATGCGCGGCTTCGAGCGCGGCGGGCCGTCGCGCCTCGGCCGCGGCGGCCCCCGGATCGACCCCGAGTTCGTCGGCCTCGACAACTACCTCGACCTGTTCGGCGACGGTGAGTTCTGGAAGGCCCTGGCGTTCACTCTGTCGCTGGCCGTCGTCCCGCTCGTCGTGGCGGTCGTCGTCGCTCCGCTCCTCGCCGGGGCGCTGCACCGTGCCGGGACGTGGCCGCGTCGTGCCGGGCGGGTGCTGCTCTCGGTGCCGCTGGTGACGTTCGCCCCCGTCGCCTATGCCATCGCCTGGCTGCTGGGCACGCGGGACGGGGGACTGGAGACCGCGTTCGGGGAACTCACCAGCCCCGGCTCGGCGCGGGTGGCGGTGGTGGCGATCAGCGGGCTGACGACCTTCGGCGCGGTGTGCGGGCTCGCCCTGCTCGGCCATCTCGCGGCGCTGCGCGGACGGCGGGCCCGGCCGGTGGCCTTCGCGGTCGCGGCCATCGCCGCCCTGGCCACGTTCGCGGTAAGCCTCCAGGCGTTCACCTTGGTCTTCACCACGACCCGCGGAGGGCCTGCCAGATCCACCCAGACGCTGGCCCTGCTGCAATACAGCCGATCGTTCACGGCCTTCGACTTCGGCCACGGCGCCGCCATCGCCACGGTGACCGGACTGATCCTCGGGGTGCTGGGGATCGCGGCCACCCTCGTCGTGATCATCGCCGCGCTGCGCATCGACGTCACCCCGGCCGACAGCACCGCGCCGCGATCCCCGCTCCGCACCGTGGTCGCCGTGATGGCGTTGCTCGCCGTCCTGGCCGTCGCCCTGATCGGTATGTGGCCGTGGCTGTCGGCGCTGTTCTCCTCACCGGACGACGCACCGTCCAGCGCGGAGGCGCGAACGTATCTCAACACCTGGGTGCCGTCATTGCTGAGCGCGTTCGTCTCGGTGGGCATCGCGTTCGTGGCCGCGCTGGGCATCGGAGGGCTGCGGCCGATGGGCCGCCACAGCGAGTGGCTGCTGGCGCCCTTCGCGCCGTGGCTGTTCGTCGGCATCGGGCCGTTGAGCCTCGCAGGCTGGGACAACGCCCAGCGCCTTGGTCTGCTCGACACGTCCGTCGTCCTGACCCCGCCCATGCTGGTCAGCGTCCCCGCGCTGGTGGTGCTGACGCTGGTGTGCCGCGGCCGAGCCCCCTTGTGGCAGGCGCAGGTGGCGGCCGGGGCTCCGGCCGCCACCGGATTCCTGCGCGTCGTCGTCGCACCGGCGCTTCCCATGGCCGCGCTCCTCGGCATGGCGGTGACCCTGATCAACGCGCAGAGCCTGCTGTGGCCGCTGCTGGTCGGCGCCCGGCGCGACAACGCGACGGTGCCGGTCGCACTGGCGAACGACCTGGGCCAGTTCAGCCGATCCGACGTCCCGATCGGACCGGCAACACCCCTGATCGTGGTCATCGTCGCGCTGCTCGCCTTGGCCGCGCTGCAGATCACCTACCTGGACCGCCTGGCCATCACCACCGACCGCCCGGCAGAACCCTCCGCCCCGGGCGTGTCCACCCCCGATCCGGAACCCACGTCGCCGCCCGACATGCCCGGCCCGGCACCACAGCCCAAGAACGAGCCCTCACCAGACTGACAGCCGAGCAGTGCCAGTCTGCCGATTGGACCCAAACTGCTCGCGGCGTGCCTCGTGCGGTTCTGTCCGGGGATGCCCGGGTCGGCATGGCTTCGGTCAGCACGTCGCGATGTAAACCTTCTGGCTCTTGGCGGCGCCGCCGTCGCCTCCTACGGGGCCGCCGCCGGAGGCACCGATGATCGGCGTGCCCGCCGCCGCGACGTCCACGGGCGGAACCGGCAGAGTCCCCGACGGTCTCAAGCCCGGTGGGGAACTCGATCGGCTCGCCGCGAAGCCAAGGATCAGTTCTCCGGTTCGCTGCTGGTGACCCATCGCGGACGGACGGTGCTGAGCCGATCACATGGCTTCGCGAACAAAGGCACCAGACTTCGCAATCGCCCCGATACTCGTTTCTTCCTCGCGTCGGTGACCAAGATTTTCACCGCTCTCGCCGTCCATCAGTCGTGCAGCGGGAGAAGGTGAAATACGACGAGAAGCTGGGGACGTAACTTCAAAGTTTCCCCACTGAGGTCGCCGAGATGCGCGACAGTGGTTTCTTCGCCAAGCCCCAGTAGCGTATGGACTCGCGAATGGCCCATCCCTATTACCAACGTGACGAGCAAGCCGTGTGGTCCGACGGCCTCGAACTGAACGAGTTCATCGGGTTGCCGGCAGGTGGCTCCTTCGCGACGTGCGCGGATCTGGGCCGTTTCGCGCGGGCACTGATGCACGGCAAGTTGCTGGAAGCCCCGTATGTTTAACTCATGCTGGGGCCAAAGCAACCCGGGCTTGCCCAGAAGCCTTCGGAATCGGGTAAGCCGCCCGCACCCCCGGAAGAAGAACCGGGTGTCACCGTGTTCGGCGCCTCCGGCCTGGGTACCCGGCTGATCAACGGCGTGTGGCGGCACGGACACTCCGGGGGCAGCCCGAGCGGCGCGTCCGCCTGGCTCGTTTTCTTTCCCGGCGGCGATTTTGTCGTCGCCGTCCTGGGCAACTACGGATCCCAAAGCTCCGCACCGATCGCCGAGCTGACCCGACGACTGATCGCCCAGGCATAGCCACACCAGGTCCCACAAATCCCAGTCGGTGACCAGACCGACGCCGACGGCGATGGCGACGTACTGACGCGGGACCCCACGAGCTCATCGACATGAAAGTCGCCGCCACGGTGGTCGACGGCAAGGTCGTCTACGAGCGGGGAGACGGTGCCGAGGCCAGGACGGCCGCCGCGGCGTTCGGCCGCACCGGCCTCGGCGAGCCGGGTCATTCCTGCACGGACCCCGGCCGATGCTGCTGCCAGGCCGCCGAGGAGATCAGCCGCGATTAGCCGCAAGCCGGGGGAAGGCGCCGATCGCGCCTTCCCCCGGCCGGTGTCCACGCCCTCACTGCCCTGGCTGCGAGGTGGGCTGCGACGGGTTCACCGCCGCCGTGTGCAGCAGGTTAGGAACGGGTCCAGCGCTGGTTGCTGCCGTTCCAGCAGGAGTAGAGCTGGATCGCGGCGCCGTTGGCGGTGCCGGCCGCGTCCAGGCAGAGGCCGGACTGGACGCCGACGATGGATCCGTCGGAGTTGAGTTGCCACTTCTGGTTGTCGCCGCCCCAGCAGCTGTAGATCTGGACCCTGGCTCCGTTGCCGGTGCCGGCGGCGTCCAGGCACTTGTCGCCGTAGACCCTGAGCTCGCTCGCGTCGGTGTAGGTCCACTGCTGGTTGGTACCGCCGTGGCAGTCCCACAGCTGGAGCTGGGTGCCGTCGGTGGTGCTGGCGTTGGGCACGTCCAGGCAACGGCCCGAACCGTCACCCTTGATCGTTCCGCCGTCGCCGGGAGGCGTCGTGTCGCCGCCGTTCAGGGCGTTGAGGACCGCGTTGTAGGCCGACTTCTTGTTGCCGTTCCCGTCGAACAGGAGCGGTGTCTGCTCCGAGCGCCAGGAGTCGGTGTCCCGCACGCCCCAGACGGTGATGCCGAGGCACCGCGAGACGGCCAGGCAGTCGTTCGTCACGTTGGCGTAGGTCGTGGGCGAGGCGCCCTGGATGTCCAGTTCGGTGATGGCCACGTCGACGCCGAGGGCGGCGAAGCTCTGCAGGGTGGTGCGGAAGTTGCTGTTGTACGGGCTGCCGTTGTTGAAGTGGGACTGGAAGCCGACGCAGTCGATGGGCACGCCGCGCTGCTTGAAGTCGCGGACCATGGAGTACACGGCCTGGGTCTTGGCCCAGGTCCAGTTCTCGATGTTGTAGTCGTTGTAGCAGAGCTTGGCGGACGGGTCGGCGGCGCGCGCGGTCTCGAAGGCCACCTCGATCCAGTCGTTGCCGGTGCGTTGCAGGTTGGAGTCGCGGCGGGCTCCCGAGTTGCCGTCCTCGAAGGCCTCGTTCACGACGTCCCACTGGACGATCTTGCCCTTGTAGTGGGCCATGACGCCGTTGATGTGGTCGATCATCGCCTGCCGCAGCGTGCCGCCGCCGAGGTTGCGCATCCAGTCGGGTTGCTGGGAGTGCCAGGCCAGGGTGTGGCCGCGTACCTGCTTGCCGTTCTGGACCGCCCAGTTGTAGATGCGGTCGGCGGAGCTGAAGTTGAACTGGCCGCGCTGGGGTTCGGTCGCGTCGATCTTCATCTCGTTCTCGGCGGTCACCATGTTGAACTCGCGGTTGGCGATGGTGGTGTACACCGAGTCGTTGAGCCGGCCCGAGGCGATGGCGGTGCCGAAGTAGCGGCCGCTCTGCGCCGCCGCGGCGCCCAGCGTGCTCTCCGCCGCGGATGCGGGAGACGGCGCCACCAGGGCGGCCGCTGCGCAGAGCACCCCGAGGGCGCCTGTGAGGATGGCCCGCCTCCGGGGCCTGGGTATGACGTTCGCACGCACGTCTGATCCTCCATGAATGACAGGGGTGGAAGCACGGGACATCGCCGTGCAACAGACGCCGCGCCCCATCTCGGGAACGCACTCACCACCGGGGCGTCGCGGCCCCAGTGTGTGAGGCCTCGAAGATCTCGTCAATAGTTTTGAAAGTTTTCATCTCTAACCTGGATAGCGTGTGCGGTCTAGCAGGTGGTCTACGACCGAAAAATTTTCGACGATCGTTGTTCTTGACGTGTCGCTCAGTCTCGTATTTACTCCGGGCCACCACCACCGCCCCCCGATCCCCGATGGAGAGGAGGTCTCGCCGACATAGGAATGTTAGCGCTAACATTCGAGCGAAAAGGAGAAGTGCATGGTGAGGACCTGTGCGGTCCTGGCATCGCTCCTGCTGTCGGTGCTCCTGTCCGTGCTGAGCGTCGGCGCCGTCCACGCCGCGACCGTGGACGAGAACAAGTGGTACGTCCTGGTCAACCGCAACAGCGGCAAGACCCTGGACGTCTACAACCTGGCGACCAACGACGGCGCCCGCATCACCCAATGGACCAGGAACGACCAGAACCAGCAGCAGTGGCAGTTCGTCGACTCCGGTGGCGGCTACTACCGCATCAAGTCCCGCCACTCCGGCAAGGTGCTGGACGTCTACAACTACTCCACCGCGAACGGCGGCTCGATCGTCCAATGGACGGATCTGAACGGCACCAACCAGCAGTGGCGGCTGGCCGACAGCTCGGACGGCTACGTCAGGCTCGTCTCGCGCCACAGCAGCAAGGCCCTCGAAGTGCAGGGCGGGTCCACGGCCGACGGCGCGAACATCGTCCAGTACGACGACTGGGGCGGGGACAACCAGCAGTGGCGGCTCGTCGAGGTCGACGGCGGCGACCCCACTCCGACCTGTGATCTTCCGTCGTCATACCGCTGGACGTCGACAGGCCCCCTCGCGCAGCCCAAGTCGGGGTGGGTCTCGCTCAAGGACTTCACCGTCGCCCCGTACAACGGCAGGCATCTCGTCTATGCGACGACGCATGACACAGGGACGAGGTGGGGTTCGATGAACTTCGGCCTGTTCAGCAACTGGTCTGAGATGGCCTCGGCCAGCCAGAACACGATGTCGAATTCAACCGTCGCTCCCACGCTCTTCTACTTCGCGCCGAAGAACGTCTGGGTGCTCGCCTACCAGTGGGGTGGGACCGCCTTCTCCTACCGGACGTCGAGCGACCCCGCCAACCCGAATGGCTGGTCGTCCGAGCAGGTGCTCTTCTCGGGAAGCATCAGCGGATCCGGAACAGGGCCCATCGACCAGACGCTCATCGGCGACGGCTCGAACATGTACCTGTTCTTCGCCGGTGACAACGGCAAGATCTACCGGGCCAGTATGCCGATCGGGAACTTCCCGGGCAGTTTCGGCACGACGTCGACAGTGGTCATGAGCGATTCGACCAACAACCTGTTCGAGGCCGTCCAGGTCTACAAGCTCCAGGACCAGAACCGCTACCTCATGATCGTCGAGGCGATCGGCTCCCAGGGGCGCTACTTCCGCTCGTTCACGGCCACCAGCCTGAACGGTTCGTGGACACCGCAGGCCACGTCCGAGAGCAACCCCTTCGCCGGCAAGGCGAACAGTGGCGCCACCTGGACCAACGACATCAGCCATGGCGAACTGATCCGCACCAGCGCCGACCAGACCTTCACCATCGATCCGTGCAATCTGCAGTTGCTCTACCAGGGGCGCAGCCCCAACTCCGGCGGCGACTACGGCCTCCTGCCATACCGGCCGGGCCTGCTGACGCTGCAGCGCTGACGACTCGACACGGGTCCGGCTCGGGGCGGACCCGGCGTGGGGGGCTGGGGGGAAGGCCGAGCCCGCCACGCGACGTCTCACCTCGGCTCGCTCACGGGGCGAGGGCGGGAAGGAGCATGTCCTCCAGGAGTTCGTCCAGGTCGCCGGGTGACGGGGCGAGGACGAGCGCCATGAAGATCCGCAGGATCCAGTGCGCGAGCGGGGCAGGGACCCGGCAAAGTCGTGAAAAGAGGGTGTGACCTGGGGTTGTCGTTCATGTGGTCTGGAGCAGTGTGACGGTGCGTTGCGGGTCGCGGGCGTGGTGCCGGTTGGCAGCGGCGATGTTGTCGTG